>JBCKZH010000177.1:0-5283 GCA_038919385.1 Vicinamibacterales bacterium
AAGGCATGCCTGGAATGGGGTTACACCATGGCCGCCACGGCCCGCGCGGCGGGAATACACTATTCGACGGTCAGCAAAATCATCAAGGGCGAGCGGTGAAAAGTGTGATGTCAAGACTTGACCCCTCTCATGCGGGCCTTAACCCGTTGCGCGGCGCCGACCACGTTCTTTGGCCGGTGCTACAATAGCGCCCGGACTGGCTGTTAGCCGGTCCAAAGAACGCTAGGGGTGCTGATCGTTGCAAGATGTTCGGCTGAGATGACACCCTGGAACTTGATCAAGGTAATACTTGCGCAGGGAAGCGTCGCTGATTTCGTCTGGCCTTGATCCACAAGCAACCAGATTGGTCTGCGCCCTTGACCCTGCCGTCGACTAAGGAACTTCGATGGCTTTTCTATTCAAACCTACTCTCAAACCGCTACTGGCCGCATTGGCTGGCGTGTCGCTGGCTTCATCGCTGGCGCTGGCGCAAACCAGTACCACACCACAAGTCCTTGTTAGTATCACCGTCACCGCCAAACACACGCCGGTGCTCGACGCCGACAACGCAGCCGTTGGCGGCTTCAACACGCCACTGGCCAAAACGCCGCAGAGCGTGACGGTGATCGGCGCCGATTTGCTGAGCGGCACGGCGACGCAATCGCTGTCGCAGGCGCTCAAACTGGACGCCTCGCTCTCCGATGCCTACAACACCACCGGCTACCTGGAAAGCCTGTCGGTGCGCGGCTTTTTGCTCGATCAGACCAGCAATTTCCGGCGCAACGGCCTGGCCACTTCCAACTTCGTACCGATTGCGCTGGAAAACAAGGAGCGCATCGAAGTGCTCAAGGGTGTGGCCGGCATGCAGACTGGCGTCTCGGCGCCCGGCGGGCTGGTCAACTATGTGACCAAGGTGCCGCAGAATGAAGCCTTCACGACCGCGAGCTTCGGCGCCGACGGCAATGGCACAGCGAAAGTGCAGCTCGACGCCAACCGGATGCTGGGCAATGTCGGCGTGCGCCTGAATGTGGCGACCGAGAATCTGCACAGCCATTTCGACCATGCGGACGGCTCCCGGCAATTTGTCAGCCTGGCGCTGGCCACGGCGCTGACGCCACAGACCTCGGTGTCGGCCGACCTCGAATACCACCGCAAGTCTCAGCCCTCGGTGCCCGGGCTTGGCCTGCTTGACAGCAACGGCGACGGCGTTGGCGACAGGCTGCCCTCCGTGGTCAATCCGCGCCTCAATCTCAACAACCAGAGCTGGTCACTGCCGATGCAGTTCACCACGACGAGCGCCGAGCTGGCACTCAATCACCGCCTCAACGCCAACTGGCAGGCGCGCGCCGCTATCAACACGCAACGCAGCCGCATCAACGACCGGGTCGCGTTCCCGGACGGCTGCAGCAGCGCCGTGAACTATGTGTACCCGGGCCTGTGCGCCAATGGCGATGTGGACTTGTACGACTACCGCAGCGAAGGCCAACAGCGCAACCTGTCGAGCTGGGACGCGCATCTGGACGGCAAGTTCGCTGCGGCCGGCATGCAGCACAGTGCGCGCTTTGGCCTGGCCGGACATGTGGCCAGCGCCGATCTGCCGACGATGCAAGCCTACAACTACGTCGGCACGACCAATATCTACACGCCAATTGCGTTGCCGGCCGACCCGACGCTGACCGGGCTCAACACCAACACCCGCGAGCGCTCGGTGCAAGCTTACGCGTCCATCAGTTCCGCGCTCACCAGCAGCCTGCAATCGTTTGTCGGCTTGCGCACATCGAGCATGCACCGCAGCAGCGAGCGCAGTGACGGCTCCAGGGCCGTGAGCTACGACCAGACCATCACCACACCGTGGGCCGCTCTAGCCTGGTCGCCAACCGACCGGTTGATGACGTATGTCTCATGGGGCCAGGGGGCCGAGCTGGAGGTGGTGCCGAACCGGCCGACGAGATTCGCCAACTACGGCCAGGCGCTGCCGGCACTCAAGAGCGAGCAGACTGAAGTTGGCCTGAAGTGGCAAGCCAATGCGCGCCTGCTGTTCACCGCCGCCGCATTCAGCATCAGCAAGCCGTTTGCCGACGACGTGGCCAGCAGCATCGCCGGCCAATTGCCGACGCGCGTTGCCGGCGCCAAGACCGCCCGGCACCGCGGCCTTGAATTGGCTTTGAGCGGTCGTGTCGATGAAGCCCTGTCGCTGCAGCTCAGTGCGATGGCGCTCGACGCCCGCTACACGGCAGCGGTCGATCCGGCGCTGGTCGGTCAGCGCGTGACCAATGTGCCGCGCTTGAAGACTTCGATGTTTGCCGACTACAAGATCGGCGCCCTGCCCGGCCTGGCGCTGAACGCGCTGGCAAGCTACGAGACCGGCAAGACCGCGACGGCCGACGGCAGCGTGAAATTGCCTGGCGGCTGGCAACTCGACGTCGGCGCGACCTATCAACAGCGCCTGGCCGGCAAGACGGCGCTGTGGCGAGTCAATGTGGAGAACCTTGCCAACCGCATCTACTGGCGCGAGGCACCGACCGCACCCTGGGGCGGCGTCTATCTGTTCCCGTCCATTTCTAGGAACCCGATGACAGCCACCGCTTTCACGCTGCTGGGCACTGCCGTCACATGGCTGGAACTGATTGCCTTTGTGCTGGCACTGGCCACTATTGCCTGCAACGTGTTCGAGATCCATTGGGGCTGGCCGCTGACCATCGTTTCCAGCGCGCTCTATGCCTGGCTGTTTTACGCCAGCAAGCTGTACGGTGAAACCGGCGTCAACCTGTTCTTCGCGCTGACCGCCGGCTGGGGTTGGTGGCAATGGCTGGGCGGCCAGCGCGACGCCAGCGGCGCACCGTTGCGCATTGCACAATTGCAGCGCCGTGGCTGGGCGCTGAGCGCGGCGGCCTGGGCGCTGCTGTGGCTGGCGTGCGCCTGGCTGTTGCGCACACTGACCGACTCCGATGTGCCGTGGGCGGACGGCTGTGTCACTGCCGGCAGCATCGTCGGCACCGTGTTGCTGGGGCGCAAGTACATCGAGAACTGGCCGACCTGGCTGCTGGTCAATGCCGCCAGCATCGCGCTGTTTGCCTACAAGGGCTTGGCACTCACCGTCGTGCTGTACGTCATCTTCTTCTTGCTGGCAATCTGGGGCTGGATCGGCTGGCGCAAGCGTTTGCCTATCGCAACGCAATGAGCACGCCGAAGCTGATCTGCATCCTCGGTGCCGAGAGCACCGGCAAGACGACGCTGGCGCGCGCGCTCGGCGCCGAGTTCGGTTGTCCCTGGGCCACCGAATACCTGCGCGATTTTTGCGACGCCCAGGGCCGCACGCCCACCCGTGACGAGCAGCGTCTGATCCTGGAAGCACAGTGTGCGTCCGAGCAGGCAGCGCAACTGCTGGCGCAACAGCAGGGCGCGCCCTGGGTGTTCTGTGACACTGCGCCGCTGCTGACGGCGGTGTACAGCGATTTCATTTTCGCTGACCGGACGCTGCATGCGCGCGCCCGCGCGCTGCATGCGCGCTATGCACTGACGCTGCTGCTGGAGCCGGATCTGAACTGGGTCGCCGACGGTTTGCAGCGCGACGGCGAGCACGTGCGCGCGCCGGTCACGCGCAGTCTCAGGATCGAGCTCGATGCGATCCAGGCGCACTACGTTGGCATTGCCGGTTGCGGCCCGCAGCGGCTGCGCTCCGGCATCCAGGCGGTCAACTCGCTAACGCAACAAGGTGCAAACCGATCACACTGGCGGCAGCGGCATGCCGACCAGCCGGATTGAGCACGAAGATACTTTTTGTTGCAATATTGGCGCTGTGCTAACAGAAGCAGCGATGAGTGACACGTCGCTTGCAAGTTTATGATCTGTTCCAGCCAATTTCAATGAACATGTCCATGCGCCGGAGAGTAGGACGAGTGTGCTCATGCGGCTATGACCGGGGTCGGGTGATCATAGTCTTTGACCTGGATGGCACGCTGATCGATTCGGCGCGTGACCTCGGCGAAGCGGTGAGCGAGTTCGTGCAGTCGTACGGGGCGCCCGCGCTGACTGTGCCGGAGGCCGTGTCGATGGTGGGCGACGGCGTCCCCGTCCTCGTCCGGCGCGCGCTCGAGCGCTCGTCACTCGACCCCGCCATGCCCGGCGCCCTCGATCGGTTCATGCAGATGCACGATCGGCGGCTGCTCGATCACACCGTGGCGTACCCGGGCGTTCGCGAAAGCCTGGCGCTCGCCATGCACCGCGGTCCGCTGGCCGTCCTGACCAACAAGCCGCTCGGGCCCTCGATCGGGATCCTCGAGGCGCTCGGCCTCCGTGGATTCTTTTCGCGCGTCATCGGCGGCGACAGCATGCACCGGCGGAAGCCCGACCCTGCAGGACTGCTGTCGCTCGGGTCGCTGGCACCGGGCGACGCGATCGTGATGATCGGCGATTCTCCCGCGGACTCAAAGACCGCGGAAGCCGCGGGTTGTCCGTTCGTGTTTGCGCGCTACGGTTTCGGCGCGCCGAAGTTTGGTGAGCACCTGCCAGCGACTCCGTACGTGTGTGACCACGCTCGCGCGTTGGCCGCCGTGCTCGATGAAGTCGAGGGGACTACGAGGAAGTGACGAGCAGCTTCGACGCCGCGCGCGCCCCAATCGTCACGCGCGCGTCGTTCTTGCCCTTGAGGCGGACGGCGTCAGACACCTCATCCCGCGCCTCGACTTCGATCGTCTGTCCGGGCTTCAGGTGATGGCTCTCAATGAATCGCAGGAACGCCGAATCCTGGTCGGTCACGCGCGCCACCGTGACGGGCGTGTGCAGCGGACAGGTGAGGAGCGTGTCGAGCGGCCGTTCCGAGAGCTTGCCCTCGGCGGTGGGAATCGGATCGCCGTGCGGATCCACTTCGGGATGGCCCAGCATGTCGTCGATGCGTTCCACCAGTCGATCCGACACCACGTGCTCCAACTGTTCCGCGTCGTCGTGGACCTCGTCCCAGCGCATCCCCATGACCTGCACCAGGAACAGCTCCATCAACCGGTGACGGCGCAGGACGCGGGCCGCCAGTTTTTCACCGGCTGATGTGAGGCGGACGCCGTTGTACGGCTCGTAGATGGCGAGGCCCGACTCGGCGAGCGCCTTCACCATGGTCGTGGCCGTGCCCGGAGCGATGCCCAACGCCGAGGCCAACTGGCCCATCGGTACGAGCTTCTGCCCACCCACCAGGTGGGTCTCTCCGACGTAAATCGCCTTCAGATAATTTTCGACGGTACTCGACGGAAGCATCGCGCTTTCAACATCTTAGGAAAGGTCAGAAATGAGCCGGCTTGATTCTTTGCCTGA
>JBCKZH010000178.1:0-5218 GCA_038919385.1 Vicinamibacterales bacterium
CCCCCGAACCAGATCGGGCGCCGCCGCTCCAAGTCGCTGACCACGATCCGGTAGGTGTGCCCTTTGCGGATCGATATCTCGTCGATGCCGACCACCTTCGGCGCGGGCTTGCCCGCTCGACGCAGTTGCTCGCGCATGTACTGCTTGTCGAGTTCCTTGATCGTCTTCCAGTCCAGCCGCGTTTCCTCGGCCACGTCCTTGATCGTCATCGCCCGGCATCGCCGTCCCACGAAGAAGGCGAAGCGCTTGGTGAAGAACGGGTTGTCCGCAAGCCAATCCAGCTTTTCCTGCTTCACCTTGCCGCAGCTCTTGCAATCGACGCGCCGAATCTCCACCTCCAGGTAGATTCGCATCTCCCCGCAAGGAAGGTCGCGCACTCGGCGCGTCTTTCGGTCGTACCAGACTCGATAAACGCGGCCACAGGCTGCGCCCGCTGTTTTTTTTCCCGCCGCCGAAGGCGGACGACGCGCGCGCTCCGATCACCGAAGACGCCCACCACGGTTGGCACTGGACGGAAGCCGGGAAAGCGATAGGCGTCCCACAGGCGGCGGTGTTTTTGCATCCAGCAATCGTGCCAGATTTCTTGACCATCAAAACAGCCCCGTCTCCGTCGAGGACACGGCGTTTCTCACGCTGTTTTTACCCACTCGATTGGGAGAAGACCCAGAAAAAATTCCTCTGTGTTCTCTGTGTGCTCTGTGGCCAACGTTCTGTCTCATCCACCAGAAACCGGTGGCAGAAACGCCACTTCATCGCCGTCAGCCACTGCAGCGGAGAATCGTGAGTAGTCGGCGTTGACGGCGCACGAGATCGACTTCTCGTACGGCGACAACTCCGGGTACTCCGCCACCAGCCCGGCCCATACCTCGCGCAGCGTCGCCCCGTCGGGGGCTTCGCGCACCAGCTCGCCGGCGCCAGCGATGTCGCGCAGCCGGGCGAACAGGCGAATCGTTACCCGCATGCGATCCTCAGCGCCTGTTCGCGCGCCCCGGTGTCGCCCGGGTCGGCGGTGGCGCCTTCAATCCAGACGTCGCCGCCTTCGAAGTACTCGTGCTTCCAAATCGGCACGATCTGCTTGATCCGCTCGATCGCATAGCGCGACGCGGCAAACGCGCCGGCGCGATGTGGTGATGCGGCCGCGATGGCCACGCTGGCCTCGCCGATCGCCATCCGGCCGATGCGATGGTGAATCGCCAGTCGCACCGTGGGCCACTGCGCCGCGGCTTCCGTGACGATCAGGTCGAGGCCCCGCACGGCCAGTGCTTCGTAGGCCTCGTACTCCAGGTGCAACACGCGCCGGCCCAGGTTATGGTCCCGCACCAATCCGATGAACGTCGTCACCGCGCCAATGCCGGTGGTGTCGAGTGCGCGCACGAGGGCCTCGGTCTCGAGGGGCGCCGTCGTGATTGCGGTCAGGGCGGCCATCACAGCCACTGTAGTATAACGACGGGACCCGGGATCCGGGTTCCGGGATCCAGTCAACGGCGGCCTCGCCAGAAATGGTCGAGCGGGCGGTGGCCGGCACCCAGTGGAATTCCGGGATGCATCGCGCCCGCGACGTAGGCCTTGGCCTCGCGCACCGCGTCCACGAGGTTGGCGCCCTTCGCCAGGTGTGCCGCAATCGCGGCGGCGAACGTGCAGCCGGTGCCGTGGGTGTTCGGACCCGCGATGCGGGGGCCGACAAACTCGTGGAACTCGCCGTTCTCAAGGAGCAGGTCGACGACCTCAGGGCCCGCCAGATGTCCGCCCTTGATGACGACCGCCGCCGGCTTCAACATGGCAATGCGACGCGCGGCTTCGCGCATGTCGTCCACCGATCGAATCGACATCTTCGCCAGCACTTCGGCTTCGGGGATGTTGGGTGTGACGACGCGAGCGAGTCGTAACAGCGTCCAGCGGACGGCGTGCACCGCCTCTTCGTCCAGCAGGTGATCGCCGCTCTTGGCCACCATGACCGGATCCACGACCAGGTTCGGCAGGTCGAACGACTCGACCGCGGCCGCCACGGCTTCGACAATCTGAGAGGTCGCCAGCATGCCGGTCTTGACCGCGTTGCAGCCAATGTCGCCCGCCACCGCCTCGATCTGGGCGGTGACGAAGTCATCGGGCAGGACGTGGATGCCGGTGACCCCAAGGGTGTTCTGGGCCGTGACGGCGGTAATGGCGCAGGTGCCATACACCCCGTGTGCCGCGAAAGTCTTGAGATCGGCCTGAATCCCGGCGCCGCCACCTGAATCGGATCCCGCGATTGTCAGGGCGGCAGGCGTACCAGTAGAATTCCGTGTCATGACATCACGCCCTATCATCTCGCACGCATCCACGATTCTCGATCGGGTCAGTATGCGCGCGGGCTCCGCTAACGTGTGGACCGGCGTGCAGGCCCTCTCGGTGGTGTTTGTGGCCGTGCTCACGGCGTCGGCCGCCCAGCTCAGCTTCCCGCTGCCGTTCACGCCCGTGCCGTTCACCATCCAGCCGATGATCGTGCTGGTCGGCGCGGCGGCCCTCGGCTCCCGGCTCGGCGCCTTGAGTCAGATCCTTTATCTCACGCTTGGTCTCGCCGGGTTGCCGGTGTTTGCGTTCTCGCCGGAACTGCCGCAGGGCTTCCTGCGCCTGATGGGCCCGACGGGCGGCTACCTGATGGCGTATCCGCTGGCCGCGTTGGTGACCGGCCTGCTCGCTGAACGCGGTCTCGATCGACGCTACCTGACGTCGATTCTAGCAATGGCGGTTGGCTTGTCGGTGATTTTCGCCGGTGGCGTACTGTGGCTCGCCAACGGAGTCGGCATGAGCGCGGCGTTGGCGACCGGCCTCTATCCGTTCGTGATTGTCGATGTCATCAAGATCGCCGCCGCCGGCCTGATGCTCCCGAGCGCCTGGAAGTTGTTCTCACTTACCAAAGATTAGGAAGTACTGATACTGCAGAAAGAGTTCCTGGCGCACCAGCCGGAGCCCCGCCTTCTCAGCGTCCTTCACCACCACATCCGGGCTCACGCGCTCTTCGGGCGACGGCCCCGGCCCGGTGCCCTCCAGCTTGAAGTCCACCACGCCGATGCGGCCGTGCGGCTTCAGCGCGCGCGCCAGGTTCCTGAGCATGGTCACGCGGTCTTCCACCTCGTGATACGCATCAACCACCAGCACGGCATCGAGCGAACCGGCCGGCAGCCGCGGATCGCTGCCGCGGCCGAGCACGGGCGTGACGTTCGTCAACCCCTCGCGCTGCACCCGACGTGAAATGGCGTTGATCATCTCGGGCTGCACGTCTTCGGCGTAGACCGTGCCCCGCGGGCCGACTCGCCGCGCCAGTCGAATGGTGAACCAGCCGCTGCCGGCGCCGATGTCGGCTACCACCGACGCGTCGGCGATGCCCATGGCGTCCATGATCTGATCGGGCCGCTGCCAGAGGTCACGATCGGGCGATTCAAGCAGACCCAGATCGGACGGCGGGAAGAGACGCCCGTGGCTCGCGCTCTGCGGCCACGACGCAGATGCCCAACAGAGAATCAGGGCCGCGGAAAGCACGGATTTCGGGAGCAGAGCCACAGGACACAGATAGCACAGATCGAATGTGCGTGATTTGGTGATTTCGTGATTTCCGCAAGCCGCAAGCCGCAAGCCTACTCAGCTACACTGGCCTCATGCTGCCGGGCTTTTTCGACTCCGTGGTCGCGCTCATCATCAAGACCTCCACGGACTTGCCGCCCGACGTACGGGCCGCCATGAAACACGCCCTCGACACCGAAGAGGACGGGACGCGCGCCCGCCAGGCGCTGAACATCATCGGCCAGAACATCGACCAGGCCGCGGAGGTCGAAGGCGCCATTTGCCAGGACACCGGCATGCCGACGTTCGAGGTCAAGACGCCGGTCGGCGTGAACCAGATCCTGCTGAAGAAACAGATCCAGGAGGCGATTGCCGAAGCGACCAAGCGCGGCAAGCTGCGCCCGAATTCGGTCGATTCGCTGACCGGTGAGAACAGCGGCAACAACCTTGGCCCTGGTACGCCGGTGATCCACTTCGAACAGTGGGAACGCGACGATCTCGAGGTGAAGCTGCTGCTGAAGGGCGGCGGCTGCGAGAACATGAACGCGCAGTACTCGCGGCCCGCGGAGTTGCCGCACCTGGGCCGTGCCGACCGCACCATGGAAGGGGTGCGCAAGTGCATCCTGCACGCCGTGTGGAACGCGCAGGGCAAGGGCTGTGCGCCTGGCGCCATCGGCGTGTGCATTGGCGGCGACCGCACCAGTGGCTACGGCGAAGCAAAGCAGCAGTTGTTCCGCAGCCTGGACGACATCAACCCCGACCCGCGGCTGGCCGACCTCGAAGCAGAGATCATGCGCACGGTGAACACGCTGGGCGTCGGCACCATGGGCTTTGGCGGCCGCATCTCGCTGATCGGCTGCAAGGTCGGCGCGCAGAACCGGCTACCGGCGAGCTTCTTCGTGTCGGTGGCGTACGACTGCTGGGCCTATCGCCGCCTCGGCGTGACGCTCGACGGCACGACCGGTGCCATCACTAACTGGATCTACCGCGATCCCTCGGTGCCGACAACGCCGATGATGGACCAGGCCGGGTTCAAGCGCACCGGCCGCGAGGTGGTGCTGCGCGCGCCGATCGACGAGGCCACCATCCGCTCGCTGAAGGTCGGCGACGTCATCCGCGTGGTGATGGGCAAGGGTGGCATGGGCGGCAAGACCCTGGCTGGGCTGAGTCAGTACGGGGCGGTCTACCTCAACGGCATTGGCGGCGCGGCGCAGTTCTACGCCCGCTGCATTGACCGGGTGGACGGGGTGTCACTGCTGGAGTTTGGAACTCCTGAGGCCATGTGGCATCTACAACTTAGGGACTTTCCCGCCATCGTCACCATGGATGCCCATGGCAACAGCCTGCACAAGGACCTGGAGCAGGAGTCGGCGGGACACCTGGCAGAGCTGGCAGAAGCGCGGTTTTAGGGCTAAACTAAGGACTAATCATGAACACAGAGACGCACACCATCACGGGCGGCGGCTTCACCATCAAGAACCCCAACGCCACGTCGACCTGCGGCTGCGGCTCTTCCTTCACCGCTTAAGGTTTCCATGGCCTCGACGCCGGCCATTCCGGATCTCGATCGGCTGCGGCCGGCCGGCACCAAGCGTTCGAGCAAGCGCGACCTGATCGTCAAGGTGTTCCTCAAGCAGGAGGGACACCTGAGCGCCGACGATCTGGTCGTGCTGATCAA
>JBCKZH010000179.1:0-5183 GCA_038919385.1 Vicinamibacterales bacterium
TCAAGCGCGGGTCGCGACAACTTCGAGGTACTCGGACTCCACGGCGGTTCCGCCGGCGCCGGCCGAGTTGTGCTGCGCCCACAATTGCTCGAGATCGGTGCGAAGGGCGGCCTGCTTGTCGACGTCGAGCGAGGCGAACGCCCGATTGGTGGGGCCATAGTAGACGCGGAAGAACTCCACGACTTCCGAGGGCGGGAACGGGTACTTGAACGGATACATCCGCCTCGTGAGCTGCAGGTCCGCGATCCCGTCCTTCAGGCGATCGCGAACGGTCGCGTCATCGCCCCACAACACCGGCGAGGGCATGCCGGCCGGTGGCGGGACGTGCTTGCCGTTGATTTTGAACATCTGCCCGATGAACCCGCCCGGCGTCCAGTTGCCCATCACGATGCGGCCGCCCGGACGGCACACGCGGACCAGCTCGGCGGCGACGCGTTCGGGCCTGGGCGCGAACATCGCTCCGAACAGGCTGCACACCACGTCGAAGGACCCGTCGGGAAAGGCGATATCTTCCGCATCGCCCTCAGCAAAGTGGACGTCGATCCCTTCCTTGGTCGCGCGCTCCGTGGCCCGCTCGATCGAGTTCGAAGCGATGTCGATGCCGGTGACGGTGGCGCCGGAGCGGGCCGCCGGAATCGCAATCTGCCCCGCACCGCAGGCGACATCAAGAACGCGAACGCCAGGCCCGGCCTTGACGGCCGGCAAGAACAACTCGATGGCAGGCTTTTCAAGAAAGGTCGCGAAGTGACCATAATCGCCAGCCATCCAGACCGCCTTGAGCCGGCCCTTGAGCGCTTCCATTTCGGGTGTCATATGTGTCTCCGTCGCGTATCTTATCCTGTGAAGGTGGACTTGGAACCAGAAGCACGAGGGGTGGCCCTGGCCAGCCGTCCACCGATCTCGATCTGGAAGTCTTCGGCATCCCCGAAGATCGCCTGCGCGCTTTGCTGACCACCCTTGGCCGTGTGGAGCCGGTCGGTCAGGCGTTCCCGGTCTACAAGCTCGGCCACATGGACGTCGCCCTGCCCCGCCGCGAATCGAAGGCTGGCCGCGGCCACAAGGGCTTCATCGTCCAGGGCGATCCATCGATGCCGTACCACGAAGCCGCGCGGCGTCGCGATTTCACGATCAACGCCATTGCCTGGGACCCGCTGACGGACGAGTACCTCGATCCCTTTGACGGCCGCGCCGATCTCGACAAGAGGCTGCTGCGGGTCGTCGATCCCGGTACCTTTGAAGACGACTCACTGCGCGTGCTTCGTGCGCTGCAGTTCGCGGCGCGGTTCGAGCTGACCATCGACCCGGCGACCGCGGACATCTGCCGCGCCATTCCCCTCGACGATCTGCCGGCCGAACGCATCTGGGGAGAGTTCGAGAAGCTGTTGCTGAAGGCACAGCGCCCGGCTGGCGACCATCATGCTGGGCGCGGTGTGCCACGACCTCGGCAAGCCCGCGACCACCGCGCAACGATTGCGGCGGCAACGACGATACGTGGGGTTCGCATGGCAGCCTCCTACTTAATCGGCGAGTAGATGAGCGTGTTGTCCTTGGCCGGCGCATCCTGCGGCACCCAGTAACCCACGCTCTTCATGCCGTGCTTCTCAAAGATGCGCAGGGTGTGATCGCGGAACCGCTTCTGCAACAGCGGCAGCTTGCCGTCGGGCGCGGTGTAGGTGCGCAGCTCGAAGACCCGGCCGGGCACCTGGGCCTGAGCCGGTGTGGACGAGTAGAAAGCGCCGAGTGCGAACCCGATGGCAACCAAGTACGAGTGCGGACGTGAGACGGTAGGGCTGAAACAGGCACATGGCAACTCCTCCGCCGGTCGTCATATGCCCAGTTTCAGCCCTCGCCCGCCCGTTTTGGAAGGGGCCACCATCGGCGCCCCATGAGTCGACCGCGATCGTCACACGGGAACCCTCTCGGCGAACCAACACTGTTCCGTAAGCCATGTTCAGTCCTCCCTCCCTAGATAAGCTCGGGGATCGATTGGCGCCGGCAGATCAATTCGCTGCGAAGCAGTCAGCCCTTCTGCGAACTCGACCAACAGTCCTAAGAATTCCGTTCCGCCCTCGCCAGCTGCCTTCTTTAGCCTGTAGAAGTCGTCTATTGACAGCGGCAACACCGGTACCTCCAACTCGCCGTCACCGTTTTCATCATTAATCCGGTCCGAATCGACTGCGCTGAGGGAGTAGTTCACCTTGCGAGACCCAAATAGTCTCGCCGCTAGAGTCGACGCAAGCCCCTTGTAGTCGAACGTCCGTGGCACTGCGGTATTGCAGATCGCAACGGCTCGCTCGAGAGTGGCGGTTCGTACCAACTGGGTTGGCGTCCAGCCCTTCAGCTTTGCGGCTTGGCCCACAAGGTCGCGCTGCTGGTCGTTGAGGCGGATGCTAAAGCTTGTAAACCCCTCGCCTGAATTCGGGGCAGGCAGTTGCGTTGAGTTCTTCCTTGCCAGTTTCGCCATTTCGTCTCCTCGATTGAAACCAAGTTACACCAATTATCTTATTTGTCAACTTTAGTTTTTATTAGCCATATCAGCTAACATGGCTATAATGGACGACATGAGAAGGATTGCCGCCACCGAGGCCAAGAATCGTCTTGGCGCCCTGATCGACGACGCGCAGCGCGAACCGATTATCATTCGCAAACAGGATCGCGACGTGGCGGTGATCTTGTCGATGGCCGAGTTCGAGCGCATGCGATCGAGCAACGCGCGGGCGTTCATCGAGCTTCGCAATGAAGTGGCCGAAGAAGCCCGCGGCAAGGGCCTGACAGCGAAGCGTCTCAGCCAGCTGCTTGCGAATGCAGACTGACCGGATCGTCCTCGATACCAACGTCTTCATCAGCGGACTGCTGTCGTCCGCGTCTCCACCTGCCAGGGTGCTGGACCTCGCGGTTCGCCACGGCCAGTTGCTGGCAACCGTTGACACCCAGCAGGAGTTGGTGAGGACGATGCTTTCCACACGATTCGATCGCGATGTCTCGCGCGCTCGACGCGAGGCACTGCTCGTGCGGCTCGCGCCTCTCGTCGAGCTGGTCGCATCGACTCAGGTGGTGCGCGCCTGCCGTGATCCAAAGGACGATAAGTTCCTTGAGGCAGCCGTGAACGGTCGCGCCGACGTCCTGATCACCGGCGACAAGGACCTGCTGGTATTGGATCCGTTCGCGGGGATTCCGATCGTGACCCTCGCGCAGTACCTTGAACGTGTGGAACAGGAGCCTTGATATGGAAGGCGCGCTCGCGTCAGACGCACATCGAGTGGCGGTGCGGATCCGCGACGCCGGCGGGCGCGCCCTGTGCGTAGGCGGATTCGTGCGCGATCGGCTGCTCGGCCAGGCGTCCACCGATCTCGACCTGGAAGTGTTCGGCATCCCCGAAGATCGCCTGCGCGAACTCCTGGCGACTCTGGGCCGCGTGGAGCCGGTCGGCCAGGCCTTCCCGGTCTATAAGCTGGGCCACATGGACGTCGCCCTGCCCCGCCGCGAATCGAAAGCTGGCCGCGGCCACAAGGGCTTCATCGTCCAGGGCGACCCGTCGATGCGGTTCGACGAAGCCGCCAGACGCCGAGACTTCACGATCAACGCCATCGCGTGGGATCCGCTGACGGACCAGTATCTCGATCCCTTTGACGGCCGCGCCGATCTCGACAAGAGGCTGCTGCGGGTCGTCGATCCCGGTACCTTTGAAGACGACTCACTGCGCGTGCTTCGTGCGCTGCAGTTCGCGGCGCGGTTCGAGCTGACCATCGACCCGGCGACCGCGGACATCTGCCGCGCCATTCCCCTCGACGATCTGCCGGCCGAACGCATCTGGGGCGAGTTCGAGAAGTTGTTGCTGAAGGCACAACGTCCGTCGATCGGCTTCGCGCTCGCGCGCGAGCTGGGCGCGATCGAACAGATCCTGCCGGAGATGGTGCCGCTCTACGACTGTCCGCAGGACGCCGAATGGCATCCCGAAGGCAACGTGTGGATCCACACGTTGATGGTGATCGACGAGGCGCGGAAGCGAAACGGCGATCTCGACCGCGCCCGGCTGGCGACCATCATGCTGGGGGCCGTGTGCCACGATCTCGGCAAGCCCGCGACCACCGCGACGATCGACGGCCGCGTGCGCTCACCGGGACACGAAGCGGCCGGCGTGCCGCTGGCGGCGGCGATTCTCAATCGCCTCAACGTCCACACGCTCGACGACTTCGACGTTCGCGCGCAGGTGTTCGGCCTGGTCGCCGAGCATTTGCGGCCGAGCGCGTTCCACAAGCAGAAGGACACGGTCACCGACGGCGCCTTCCGGCGGCTGGCGCAGAAAGTAAACCTCGAGCTGCTGGTCCGCTTCGGCCGCGCCGATTGCCACGGCCGCGGCGGCACGTTCGACTGCTCGGCGATGGATTGGTTCATCGAACGTGCGCGGGCGCTGGGGGTCGAACACAAGCCGCCGGCACCCATTCTGCTCGGACGCCACTTGATCGAACTTGGTGTGAGACCGGGACCTGGGATGGGAGAGATCCTGCGGGCGGTCTACGAACTTCAGTTGGACGGCGTCGTCACGAACCTGGACGAAGCGAGGGCAGAGGCCCAGAAGACGATCGCGACTTGATAGAATCGCGGCGCGACGGCCTCGATCACCCAGTCTTGGCCACCTGCTCCAATCACGGCAGGTCACGCCGGTTGAACTGACGCGGATGTACCTGGCCCGGCTGAAGCGCTACAACGGCGAGCTGAACTGCGTGGCGGCGCTGTTGGAAGACCGCGGCATGGCAGAGGCCGCGGCAGCCGACAACGAGATTGCCGCCGGCCGCACGAGGCTGGCGCGGTGCTGGTCGCCAAGCTGACCACCGGCGAGATGGCGTTCGGCGACCAATGGGCGGGGCCACGCCTGGCCGTCGTCGGCGACATCCCCATCTCGTGGGATGCCACGAAAGGGCGTTACCCACGGTGAGCGCTGGGACCGTTCTACCTGCCGGCCTATGCCGACGGCGTGCGCGCTCGGCTTGAAAGAGCTGGCCCCGCACGCGATCGACATCGCCTGCTGGGATATTCTCGGGCTGGCGACGGGGTTGCCTGTATGCACGTTGATGGGCGGCCGGTTCGGCGAGCGGATTCGGCTTTATCGGGCCATCTCGCAGGAGTCACCCGGGGCGATGGCGACCAAGGTCGCCGGCTACCAGGCCGGAGGGCGCGACGTC
>JBCKZH010000180.1:0-5104 GCA_038919385.1 Vicinamibacterales bacterium
AGTGCAAGATGCTGAGCCGCGAAACCCCACTGATCGGCCTTCTCCTCAATCAGCTTATCGGTGGGCCGATAGGCGTGCGAGCCTTGCGTTTCCACGCGGATCAGCGCTGGCCGGTCGCATCCTTGCGCGGCCTGCAGCGCCGCGGTGAACTTGAACGAGTGGCTGG
This sequence comes from Vicinamibacterales bacterium, assembly GCA_038919385.1. Taxonomy (GTDB): domain Bacteria; phylum Acidobacteriota; class Vicinamibacteria; order Vicinamibacterales; family UBA2999; genus 12-FULL-67-14b. The sequence goes on from JBCKZH010000180.1 coordinate 167, forward strand.
GCACGACGCGGTCGTCGTGATCGGCGGTGGTCACCAGCGTTGCCGGATAGCAGGTGCCAGCCTTCAGGTTGTGCAGCGGCGAGTACTCGATCAGGTACGGGAACTGCGCGGGATCTGACGCGGATCCGTACTCGGTGGCCCATAAGCGGCCACCGGTGAAGCGGTCGTAGCGAAGCATATCCATCACGCCCACGGCTGGCATGGCTACGGCAAACAGATCGGGACGCTGCTCCATCACGGCGCCCACCAGCAGGCCGCCGTTCGAGCCGCCCATCATCCCCAACCGCGCCGGGCTCGTATAGCGCTCACGGATCAAGTGCTCGGCGACAGCGATGAAGTCGTCGAACACGTTCTGCTTCTTCTCGAGACGCCCCGCCTTGTGCCACGACTCGCCGTACTCGGCGCCGCCGCGCATGTTGACCGAGACGAAGATGCCGCCCAGTTCGAGCCAGGCCGGCACATCCGACCGATAGGCCGGCAGCACGCTGATCGAAAATCCGCCGTAGCCATACATCATCGCCGGGTGCGATCCATCGAGCGCGATCCCCTTGCGCGCCGTCAGGAAGAACGGGACGCGCGTGCCGTCTTTCGACGTCGCGAACAGTGCTCGCGTTTCAAACGCGCTGGTATCAATCGGCGAGACCGGCGGTTCGAACGCCGCCAGATGACGGCCGTCCAGATCGTATTGATAGATCGTGCCCGGCACGAGCGGGGAACTGAAACCAAACCACACGGTCGCCGCATCGGCCCGGCCCTCGAGAGCCGAGACGGTGCCGATGCCCGGCAAGGCGACATCGCCTTCGGCCTTGCCGTCCAACCCGTACACGGACACGCGACTGCGCACATCGTCGAGGTAGTGGACGATGATGCGGCCGCCGACGAGGGCGGCGTGTTCGATGGCTTGCGTCTGCTCGGGAATCACGATCTTCCACGCCGACGGCTCGGGATTCTCCAGGTCGATCGCCATCACGCGACGATTGGGCGCGTCCTTGTCACAGCGAAGGTAGAGGCGCGATCCGTAGGCGCCGATCGGCGAGTACTCCGCGTCGCCGGTTTCGATCACCGGGACGATGGGACCGGCGATGGTGCGCGCGTCGTCATCGAGCTCCATGTAATGGAGCTGGTTGTTGTGGTCGGCGCCTCGGTAGGTGCGAATCAGGAGGTACCACCCGTTCTCGGTGACCGTGCCGTTGACGATCCACGCGGGCTGGTCCAGTCGCTGGTAGATCGGCTCGTCCTGTGATTGCGGTGTGCCCAGGCGGTGGTAGTAGATGGCATGGCCAGACAGCGCTGCCTCCAGGACCTTGTGCGCGGGTGGCTCGGGATAGCGCGAATAGAAGAATCCGCGCGAGTCGTGGGTCCACGACAGATCCGAAAAGCGGACCCACTTCACTTCGTCGCCGCGATCCACGCCGGTGGCAATGTCGCGGACGCGGATGGTTTCCCAATCCGCACCGCCCTCGGCGCTGGCATACGCGATCAGCGTCGCATCAGGGGATGGCGCGTAGTGTGCGAGCGACACCGTTCCATCGGGTGACAGCTCGTTGGGATCGAGCACCATCACTGGGGCGCCGCCGACGCCGTGCCGGATGTAGACCGGGGATTGCCGTTGCAAGCCGGTGTTCTGGGAGTAGAACAGCACGCCGTTTTCGAGCACCGGCACGCTGGTGCGCGAGTAGTTCCAGAGCTCCGTCAGGCGACGAACCAGCGAAGCGCGGTGCGGCAGGCTATCGAGGTGGGCGCGAGTGACCGCGTTTTGCGCGGCCACCCATGCTGCGAGCTCAGGCGACTCGAGGTCTTCCATCCACCGATAAGGGTCGGCGACCTTCGTGCTGCCGTAGGTGTCGACGACATCGCCCTGGCGGGAGGGCGGGTACTCACGCATCCACTACTTCGCGCGAGCGAGATCGACCACGGCATCCCAATTGAAGCGAACGAAGCGGTAGAGCTCGCTTTCGAGAATCCGCTCCTGATCGCTGTGGGCGCCGAAGCCCTTCGGGCCGTCTTCACTGTCGAGGGCGGGGCCAATGCCGTAGCACTGCATGCCCTTCTGCCGCAGGAACGCCATATCGGTGGCGCCCGTGCTCATGGTCGGCAGCGTGATGGTCTTGTAGTGCTTGGTGATGTTGGCTTCGATCACCTTGAAGGCCTCGGAGTCGAGCCTGGCGGTGGGCGTGGACGGCCGCGTGTCGCGGGCGCCGTAGCTGACCTCGACCTGCGGATCGTTGACCACCTGCTTCACCAGCTCGAGGAACTTCATCTGAGCATCAGCATCGTCATCACGTTGGCGACGACGTTGTCCTTGTCGTCGACGGTGCCGCGGCCGTAGATGTAGCCGCCGTCGCGCACGCCGCCGAACGGCGGGTGGGTCCACTTCTTGGGATCGACGTTGACGGTATCGCTGTGGCCCATCAGCAGCAGCGGTCGCTGCTTGCCGCTGCCCTTGATGCGTGCCACCAAGTTGGGCCGGTGCGGCTCCATCGCGAAGGTCTGCACGGCAATGCCCTCCGCCTCGAGGACCTGCTTGATGTAGTCCACCACCGGCTTCTCGCCGCCCGGTGGGTCGGTGGTGTCCATCCGGACGATGGCGAGGAAGTGGCGGAGTGTCTCTTCGTCGAGCTTGGCCCAGTCAGGCTGCGCCGGCGTTTGTGCGAGGAGAGAGGTGGACAGCAGGGTGGCGATGAGAAGTGATACGCGCATGCCGGGTAGCCTAACATGAGCGCGTCACCGCACAACCCCCCCTCCTGGCACGTACGCGATACGTGGGGTTGGACACCTTGACGCGGACCGTGTGGAGCCTGCCGTCGCCGCGGCCGCACAGGCTTACGGCTACAATAGGTTTCGTCGACACGCGGACGCGGGTTTCCCGATGCCGCTCCGCTCGGTGCCGGCGCAGCTCGCGATGCTAGGCGTGTATAACGTGGCGCTGGCGATCTTTGTCTTTCGAATGAGCGCTCGGGTCGCGCGCAGCGATAGACATCCTCCGGAGTAAAGACGCCGGGCTCGGTGCAGCGCCTGGCCGCGACGCGGACTCCGCTCGTCACCTCCGGGGTGTGCCGCGGCGCGTAAGCGACGTCTCGCGCCGTCGGCTCCACGCCGGTTAGGTCTCTTTGTGGGATTTGAGCTCGTCAATCAACCGCACTCCCTTTTCAACGATGCGGTTAACGACGTCGCCGATATCTCTGCGAGTTCGGTGTGCGAGATCCTGAACTTGGGTTTGTAGCTTCGTGTCGAGATAGATTGGAAAACGGAGTTTCGCTCCCCGTCGATAAAACCTTCCCTGTTCTGCCTTAGAAAAATCGTATTCTTTTTTCATGGTTTTCTCTTTTCGTAGCCCTTGCTTTCGCGTCGAGCCGCCTTACGTGCTGAAAAGATGCGGATGCTCGCGCTCCGCTCTGTGATTTCTCGGTAGGTGTGGCACACAACCAAAAGCCGCGTGGACTTGTCCAAGCCAAGGCTGACCCATCGTTCTTCTTCGTCACCATGCTCTTCGTCAAGCTGGGACACTAGTCCGGCATCGAGGAATACAGTCGCCGCCTGCTCGAAAGTGACCCCATGGTCTTTGGCATTTCTTTCCGCTTTCACCGGGTCCCACTCGAACCGATACTCGAATTGCTCTGCCACCGTGCCATTCTCTCATGAGCACTCAGTTGGCGAGGCGCGGCCCGACAGCGGCGCGCTGTTTGGCGATCAGTTCGCGGGCGCGTCGTATCGCCTGGCGCTGGACGACTTGGTGCCGAGCGCCTACGACGTCGTGGTGTATCCGCACAGGGCGGTGACCGGCGACTTCCGCGGCGCCGTTCCCGTCGGTGCAGATGGTCGACGTCGAAACCGCGGCTCAGGAGACGGTCCGGAGCGAAGTCTGCGGTCCAGTGCGGATCGAGATCGCAGGCTTTCGGCCGATCTATTCGGACATCCTGTTCATCAGCAGGCATCCCGAGGATGGCGTGTCTGAACCGCTCGTGGGATACCTTCCGCTCGAACAATCGCAGGCGGCAGTCGACAGGGTGGGGCATCGCCTTGGGCATGCCCGACGCATCGATCTCAAATGAGCACGAAGGCGAAAGGGCGGTGATCGATTCGCCGCACGCGGGTGTCGTCTCGTCGTTGTTTGTCGTCGCCGGACCCTGCGCCGTTCGTCGGCAGCGTCGAACGCCTCGACAGGCAGCGTCGAACGCCCTTGACAGGCCTAGCGGTAGCCCCTAACTTTGGGGCATGACCGTCAAGCTGGAACTCCATCCCGAGGTCGAGGCGGGGCTGACTGCGCTCGCGCGGGCTCAGGGTCTTTTCTTGCAGGCGTACGTGGAAAAGATGGTGCGCCAACGCGGCACCGCCGCCCCTGTCCGCTCCGCGAGTGGCGCGACCGTCAAGGCGCGCGCTTTCGCGGCGTGGGCGCGAGCACATCGCTCAGTTGGGTCGCTGTCCGATGATGCCCTTCGCCGCGACAATCTCGTCCGCGATGTTCGATGAGCGTCTTCGTAGACAGTAACGTCCTTCTGCGCACCGCTGATCCGGCGCTAAGATGGCGGCATGCTCAAGATGCGCCTCGTGCTCGTGTCTGGCCTTGCGGCCGTTCTCGGCGTCTCCCTAAGTGCATCAGAAAACTGGACCCGCTTCCGGGGCCCCAACGGCCTGGGCGTCTCGGACGCGACCAACGTGCCGGTCGAGTTCGGGCCCGCCAAGAACGTGAAGTGGAAGGCGGCGCTGCCACCCGGCCACTCGTCGCCGGTGTTGACCAACTCGCACATCTTCCTCACCGCGCATTCAGCGGAGAAGGACGCCTACAAGCTGTTCGTGCTCGCGCTCGACCGCAAGTCCGGCAAACAGTTGTGGCAGCACGAGGTGCCGCGCGTGCAGCCGGGCCGGCGCGAGAACGTCAACGGACCGGCATCGCCAAGTCCGGTGACCGACGGCGCCAACGTCTACGCATTCTTCCAG
>JBCKZH010000181.1:0-5104 GCA_038919385.1 Vicinamibacterales bacterium
TCGCGAGTCAGGACGCGCTCGCCGCTGGCGGCGGTGCCGTCGCCCATGTGGAACTTCGCGTAGACGAGCAGGTCCGTGATGCACAGGCCGACGCCGCCGGCGGTCACGCTGGTTGATGGCGAGAACGGTCGCTGTAGCGTCGGCGCCGCGTCGCCGCGATTGGCGTGGCCGGCGGCGAAGCGATTGACGATGAACTCGCCGGCGGTGGTGCCGGCGTGGGCCAGACCGAGCGGCGTGAAGACGAGATCTCGGATCGCCCGATTGATCGACGTGCCGGTCACCGCTTCGATGACGCGGCCGGCGACGCTGAAGCCGGCGTTGTTGTAGCTCCACGCCGCCCCCGGAGGCGCCACCTGCATCAGGTCGGCGATCGTGGTGACGAAGTTGCGCAAGGTGTCTTCGCCGCGCTCGGGACCGGAGACCTGGCCTTCCCAGCCGCTGGTGTGCGTGAGCAGATGCCACACCGTGACGTCGCGGCTGACCGCCGCATCTCGCACCGTGAACTCGGGAAGGTACTTGCGGACCGGAGCGTTGAGGTCCACCTTGCCTTGCTCCACCAGGCGCATCATCGCCGTGGCCGCGAAGGTCTTCGAGATCGAGGCGATCGGAAACACCGTGTGATCGGTGACCGGCAGCGGGTCCTCGACGTTGGTCACACCAAGGCCGCGCGTGCGAAGGACGCCGTTATCGATGATGCCGATGGCCATGCCCGGGACGCGGTGTTCGGCCATCTTCGCCTCAGCCAGCGCCACCAGCGCCTCAAAGCGCGCGGTGCTCCGGTCTTGCGCGGACGTCGGCGCCGCCAGGACGAGGGCGATTGCGGTGAGTGCGGCGGTGGCGCGGGCAAGTGATGTCATGGTGTGCGCCGATTGTAGCGGCGGCCATCCGCTGCGGCCATAGTCTTGGCATGCGCCGACTGCTTCCGTTGCTGCTCCTGGCTTTGCCCATTCTCATTTCCGGCCAGGCGCCGGCTTACGATCTCGTGCTGCGGGGCGGCCGCATCATCGACGGCACCGCGAGTCCCTGGTATCAGGCCGACCTGGCGATCAAGGGCGACACCATCGTTCGCATCGCCCACGCCATCACTGAACCGGCGACCCGCGTCATCGATGTGACGGGCCTGGTCGTGGCGCCCGGCTTCATCGACATTCACACGCACGCCCGCCGCGGCATTTTCGAGGTGCCGACCGCCGACAACTACGTTCGCCAGGGCGTGACGACGCTCATCGAAGGCCCGGATGGCAGTTCGCCGATCCCGCTCGCGCCGTTCCTGGCAAAAGTTCAGGCGACCCGCATCACGCCGAACTTCGCGTCGTTCATCGGCCAGGGCTCGGTGCGCAGCGAAGTGATGGGTGAAGTGGATCGGCCCGCGACGAGAGCTGAGCTCGAGCGGATGCGGACGCTGGTGACGCAAGGCATGGAACAGGGCGCGCTCGGCCTCAGCTCCGGCCTGTTCTACGTGCCGGGCACCTTCACGCCGACCGAAGAAGTGATCGAACTGGCCAGGGTCGCGGGCCGCATGGGCGGCATCTACATTTCGCACATGCGCGACGAGGCCCGGGGGTTGACCGACAGCGTCCGCGAAACAATTGCGATTGGCGAGAAGGGCGGCTTGCCGACGCAAATCACGCATCACAAAGTGGTGGGCAAGAAATACTGGGGCGGCTCAATCGAGACGCTGCGCATGGTGGACGAGGCCCGCGCGCGTGGCGTCGACGCGACCATCGATCAGTATCCCTACACCGCCTCGGCCACCAGCATCGGCGCGGCGCTGCTGCCGGCGTGGGCCCAGGAAGGCGGCCGCGAGTCGACGCTCAAGCGCCTGAAGGATCCGGCCACGCGCGCGAAGATCAAAGCCGAGAGCACGGCGATCATTCGCGATGAACGCGGTGGCGGCGATCCCAAGAACGTGTCGGTCTCCGCGTGCCAGTTCGACCCGAAACTGGCGGGGCAGAACCTGGCGCAGATCACCCAGGGCCGCGGGCTCGCGGTTACGCTCGAGAACGCCGCCGAGACGGCGATGTGGATCGTCGAGCAGGGCGGCTGCGGCGGGATCTTCCACGCCATCGGCGAAGAAGACCTGCAGCGCATTCTGGTCCACCCGGCGACGATGATCGCCTCCGACGGCGAGGTGCCCGTCTTCGGCAGAAACGTGCCGCACCCACGCAGCTACGGCACGTTCGCCCGCGTGCTTGGTCTCTACGCGCGCGACAAGAAGCTGCTGCCGCTCGAAGTCGCGGTGCAGAAGATGTCGTCGTTCCCGGCGCAGCGGATTGGCTTGAGCGATCGCGGCGTGCTCCGCCAGGGACTCAAGGCCGACATCGCGGTCTTCGATGCCGCGACCGTGCGCGACACGGCCACGTTTGAGAAGCCGCACAGCTATGCCGAAGGCGTCAGCGTGGTGATTGTCAACGGCCAGGTGGCGTTTGAGGGCGGCAAGATGACCGCGGCCCGGCCCGGCCGCGTGCTCTACGGGCCGGCCAGGCGGACGCAGCCGTGAGGCGCGCGCTGCTGGTTGCCGGGCTGTTGCTCGCCATCGGCGACGCCGGCCAGGCCCGGCAAGACACGTGGATCATCACCGGCGCCCAGATCGCCGACGGCACCGGCGGTCCGCTGCGTCGTGGCGACGTTCGCATCGCGGGCGACGCGATCGCGGAGATCGGCGAACTGCGACGGCGGCCCGAGGACCGGGTGCTTGATGCCAGCGGACTGGTGCTGGCGCCGGGTTTCATCGACGCGCATAACCACTCCACCGAGGGCCTCGACACCGATCCCGACGCGATCACCCAGGTGTCGCAGGGCATTACGACCCTGCTGCTGGGCCAGGACGGCAGTTCGCCGTTTCCCATCCGCGACTACCTGGCGAGGCGGCGCGATCGGCCGGTCACCGTCAACGTTGCCGTGCTCGCGGGCCATGCCACCATTCGCCGGCGGGTGATGGGCGACGACTTCCGGCGCACCGCGACGCAGGCTGAGATCGCCCAGATGGACGCGTTGCTCGAGCAGGAGATGCGCGACGGCGCCCTCGGCCTGTCATCCGGTCTCGAGTACGAAGTCGGCAGCTACGCCTCGACCGAAGAGGTGGTGTCGCTCGCCCGGGTGGCGGCGCGACACCATGGCTTCTACATCTCGCACATTCGCGACGAGGCGGACAAGTCGTTCGAGGCGATTCGCGAAGCGATCGCCATTGGCGAGAAGGCCCGGCTGCCGGTGCAGATTACCCACCTCAAACTCGGTACGGTCGGCGTGTGGGGCAAGGCGGGCGAGGTGGTGGACGCGATCAACGCGGCCCGCAAGCGCGGCGTCGACGTGACCGCCGACGTCTATCCCTACCTGGCGTGGAGTTCCAATCTCAAGGTGCTGGTGCCCGACAAGCAGTGGACCAATCCCGCCAGCGTGAAGGAAGCGCTCGCCGATGTCGGCGGCGGGCGCAACGTGCAGATCACGCGACTGCCGAAGTTCGCGCAGTTGGTTGGGATGCGGCTGGACGAGGCCGCTCGCGCCGAGGGCGTCAGCGAAGTCGACCTGTTCATCCGCATCGTCGCGGACGACGACGCCGGCATCATCGGCCACACCATGATCGCGGCCGACATGCAGGTCTTCCTGAAGCAGCCGTGGGCGATGGTCGCCAGCGACGGCGGCGTCAGCACCAGCCATCCGCGGGGCGCCGGCACGTTTCCGCGCGTATTGGGCCGTTTCGTGCGCGATGAGAAGTGGCTGACGCTGCCCGACGCCATCCGCAAGATGACCTCGATGCCGGCGGCGCGACTGGGACTGAAGGATCGGGGCACGGTTGCCGTGGGGATGAAAGCCGACCTCGTGCTGTTCGATCCCGCCACGGTCATCGATCGATCGACGTTCGAGAACCCGAAGCTGCGCGCGCGCGGCATCCATTCGGTGTTCGTCAACGGCGCGCTGGTGTGGAGCGGTGACCAGCCGGCCGGCAATCGCCCCGGACGCGTCCTCGTTCCCCCCGCACTCCGTCGCGCTACACTACGCGTACTACAACTTTGTGAAGATCCATCAGACACTTAGGGTCACGCCCGCAATGGCCGCCGGAGTGACGGACCGGCTCTGGTCAATTGAGGATCCGATCGCTCTGCCCGGTTAATCCACATGTCGAAGCCGTCAGCCATCGTCGATACGCGCGTCGTCTACTGCGGCGACAACCTCGAACAGCTTGCCAAGCTGCCCGATGCCTGCGTTGATCTGATCTACATCGATCCGCCATTCAACTCGAACCGGAATTATGAGGCGTTTTGGGGCGAGACGAAGGAAACACGCGCGTTCGAGGATCGCCACGCCAGCACCGAGGCGTACATCGACTACATGCGCCCACGCTGCGTCGAACTACATCGCGTGCTAAAACCGACTGGCAGCTTCTACTATCACTGCGACTGGCACGCCTCGCACTACGTCAAGGTGCTGCTCGACCAGATCATCGGCGAGAACCAATTCCAGAACGAAATCGTGTGGAAGCGCAGTAGTGCGCACAGCGATTCCTATCGATACGGGGCGAACCACGACACGATCTTTTTCTACGCCAAGGGGAAAGACTGGACGTGGAACAAGCTCTATACCGACTACGATCCCCAGTACGTCGAGCAGAACTATCGGTACAAGGATGCTGACGGCCGCGCTTTTCGCGTCTCTGACATGACCGCCAACAAGCCCGGCGGCGACGTGTCCTACGAGTGGACGACTCCAGACGGCAAGAAGGTCAAGCCCTACACAGGTCGGTACTGGGCCTACTCGAAAGAGAAGATGCGCCTGATGGACGAGGCCGGGTTGATCTACTACCGGACAACAGGCATGCCTATGCTGAGGCACTACCTGGACGAGATGCCGGGCGTTCCCATCCAAACATTTTGGGATGACATCAAGCCAGTCATTTCTGGCAGTAAAGAACGGCTCGGCTATCCAACACAGAAGCCGCTCGCGCTACTGGATCGAATCGTTAGGGCGAGCAGCAACGAGAACGACATCGTGCTCGACGCCTTCTGCGGGTGCGGAACAGCACTCGTCGCAGCTCAGAACCAGAAGCGCCAATGGATTGGCATTGATCTATCCCCGACCGCGTGCCGCGTGATGGCGAAGCGTCTGC
>JBCKZH010000182.1:0-5036 GCA_038919385.1 Vicinamibacterales bacterium
TTCATCGTGGCCCCGCTTGACGGCTCGCACGAGGCGGCCGCCTCGCGGATTTTCGACTACGACAACGACGGCCTGGCCGACCTGGTCACCTGGTCCGCCGCGGGGCCGCGCGTGACGCGAAATCTCGGGACGCGATGGGTCGACGTCACAGCCGCCGCAGTGCCCGCCGGGCGCCCCGGCTCCACACGGCCGCCGTTGTCGCCCAGGCTGCTGGCGGTGGCCGACATCAATGGCGACGGCACACGCGACATGCTGGTGGGCGGCCCCGGCGGGTCGGTCGCGATCTGGCGCAACGGTGGTGATGCCCGCAACGCGTTCCTGCGCGTGCCCCTGCGCGGCCGCGTCAGCAATCGGTCTGGCGTGGGGGCCAAGGTACAGGTACGCGCGGGCAGCCTGATCGAGCGCCTCGAAGTGTCGGCAGCCACGCCCGCGGTGGCACCGGCGGATGTCCTGTTCGGCCTCGGCCGCCGGGTCGGGGCCGACGTGGTCCGGGTGCTGTGGCCCTCCGGTGTGTTGCAGGCCGAGTATGCGGGACCAGCCGGCCCCGGTGCCCCGCCGCTGGTCGCTCCCGTGCCGTTGCCTTCGGAAATGGCCGTCGAAGAGCTCGACCGCAAGCCTTCGTCCTGTCCCTTTCTCTATACCTGGAACGGCCATCGCTTCGAGTTTGTGACCGACTTCATGGGGGGGGGGAGAGCTGGGTCTCTGGCACCCGCCCGGAACGGTCGTGTCGGCCGATCCGCTTGAGTTCGTACGGATCCGCGGCGACCAGTTGCGACCGAAGGATGGGCGCTACGAGATTCGGGTGACCAACGAGCTCGAAGAAACGCTGTATGTCGATCGCTTGCAGTTGCTGTCGATCGCGCACCCTGCGGACCTGGACGTGTTTCCGAACGAGGGACTCACCGACCCGCCCAAGCCCTTCCGCCTGTTCAACCTGCGTGACAAGCGGCCCGTGGCGCTCGCGCTCGACCACGACGGGCATGATGTCACCGGCCGCGTTCGGCGGGTCGACCGGCAGTATCCCGACGGCTTTGCGGTGATGCCGTTCCGGGGGTACGCCGCCCAGCACACGCTGACGCTCGACCTGGGTCCGGTAACGGGCCCGACCGCCTTGCTCCTGACCGGCTGGACCGACTACGCGTTTTCGAGCGACAACGTGGCCGCCAGCCACGCCGGATTGTCGCTGTCGCCACCGGCCCTGGAGATCAGGGACGCCTCCGGGGTCTGGCGGACAGCCCTTGGCGACATCGGGATTCCGGTGGGACGGCCCCAGACCCTGGTCGTCGACCTGTCACACCTGCTCCGGCCGGGCGAACACCTCTTGCGCATCAGTACCAACATGCGCATCTACTGGGATGAGATCCGCACGGCCAGAATCACCTCCGGCGGCGAGCCGCCGCGCCCGCTGCAGCCGCTCACGCAGCAACTGAGTGAACGGGGGTTCTCGAGGCCACTGCGGCCAGACGGCCACGAGCCCGAGACCTACGACTACTCTCAGGTATCCACGCGGTCACACTGGAAGACGATGGCCGGCCGCTTCACGCGGGTCGGCGATGTCGGCGCCCTACTCGCGAGCACGGACGACCAGTTCGTGGTGTCGAAGCCTGGCGACCAGATAGCCATGAGCTTCGATGCGGCCGGTGAGGCGCCGTTGCCAGCGGGCTGGACGCGGACGTTCCTGCTGATGGCCGACGGGTTCAGTAAAGAGATGGACATCAATTCGGCGAGCCCGGACCACGTGGAGCCGTTGCCGTTCCACGGTATGAGCCGTTATCCGCCCCCGGTGCCGGAACAGGAGGCGAACCGGGCGGCGCAACAGCGGTATCGCGATCGGTACAACACCCGGCTCAGCCCTCCGTGGCTGCCGCGAATCGAGCTCGTGAAATGAACTCCACGCACATCCGCTATGCCGCCGCAGCCTGCCAAACCGACATGCCCAACCCGCTGGACCGGCTGCAGATGCGAGCCAACACCGACCGCATGCTCACGCTGATCGACTGCGCCGTCGCCGGGAGCCGGCCGTTCCTGCCGGTGCGACTGGTGGTATTTCCGGAGTTCGCCCATTCGGCCCCGGTGTTTCCATCGGTGCGTGAGCTGCTCGACAAGCTGGCCGTGCCCATCCCGAACGAGCATACCGACCTGATTGCGCGCAAGGCCAAGGCCCTCGGCGTGTTCGTGCAGAGCGGCTCGATGATCGAGAGCGACGACAAGTGGCCCGGCGTGCTGTTCAACACGACGTGCCTGATCGGCCCGCAGGGCATGTTGTACAGATACCGCAAGGTGAATCCCTGGATTCCCTTCGAGGTGCACGCCAGCCCGCACGATCTCCAGGGCTACGACGAGCCCCTGTTTCCCGTGGCCGACACGGAAATTGGCCGCATTGGGTGCGCCATCTGCTACGACTGGCTGTTTCCCGAAGCGATCCGGCAACTGGCGGCCAACGGCGCCGAGGTGCTGCTGCGCGTCTCGGCCTACATGGACCCGTGGGGCGCGACCGAACCGATGAACTGGTGGACGGTCATCAACCGCGCGCGCGCGATTGAAAACATGGCCTATGTCGTGGCGGCCAATCAGGGCGCGAGCCTCCGGCACTACCCACCCTACTCGTGGCCCGGTGGGTCGCAGGTCATCGACTACGACGGCCGCCTGCTCGCCGAAGCCTCACCCGGCCCCGGCGAGCGCATCGTCGTGGCACCCGTGGATGTGACGGCGTTGCGTCACGAGCGCGCGTCGCGACAGGGGCATCACATGCTCGCGCATTTGCGCACCGAGGCCTATCCGGTGTACTCGGCGCATCGGTTCCCGCCAGATCCGGACGCCGATCCCGCCCTGGCGACGTTCGATCGCAACGTCGAACGCATCGAGACGGCCAAGCGCCTCATCGACGAGGAGCCGGGTCGGTGACCCGGAGGCCGCGCTGTTCGTCAATTGTGATGTTCTGATTCGCCGCCACCGCCGTGAACGTCTGGGTCTTGCCCGACGGCCACTGCACGGCAATCGCGGACACGCGCGGGTCCCGTCCGAGGCCAAACGTCAAGGTCAGTTCGCTCTGCGACGCGTAGCTCGAGCCGCTGCGCACCATCTGTGACTGCGCGCCGGACGCGCTGCTCACGCGCACCAGAGTCCCGATGCCGCTGCGGTTCGACCGCGACCCGATGGCACGCACGCGCAGCCAGTTCTGGCGGTTGCCACCGTCGTTCCGAAAAAGGTAGGCCGGGCCGGCGAGGCTGCCGACGGCGATGTCAAGGTCTCCGTCCGCGTCGAAGTCGGCGTAGGCCGCGCCCCGCGCCATGAGGGGCCGGTTGAATGCGGCGCCCAGGGACGCCGTCACGTTGTCGAACGTTCCATTGGCCTGATTTCTGAGCATGAGCGGGGCTTGGCTCAGGCGCGCGCGCGAGTCCATGGCTTGCGATTCGTCAGTCCCACCGTTGGCGGCGAAGATATCCAGAAAGCCATCGAGGTCGTAATCGAGAAAGAACACCGCCCAGGTGACCGACAGCAGGCTGGCACGGCCGACGGCCGAACGGGGCGCGACGTCGGTGAACAGCGCGCCGTCCCGGTTGTGATAGAGGCCGAGCATCTCGTTCAGGAAGTTGCCCACCACCAGATGCGGCCGCCCGGACCGGTCGTAATCGGCTGCGTCCACGCCCATATTGGCGCGAGTAGCCCCGTTTTCGCTGAGGGCGACACCGGCCCGCACCCCTTCGTCGACGAATCCGCCGTGGCCGTCGTTGCGAAGGAGCTTGGCGGGTACGCGGTCGCTGCCGACGAACACATCCGGCCACCCGTCCTGGTTGTAGTCGAGCACCGCGACCCCCATGGCCTTGTCGGTGGGGTGGTCGAGCCCGGCGCGTGCCGTGACGTCGTCGAACCGGCCGCTGCCGAGATTACGATACAGCTTTGGCGCCAGGGGCTTGTAGGCATTGGGGCCGCAGTATCCCCGCACGCCGTTGGCCGCGCAACGGGGCTCGGTCTCGGGCGACCATTGCACGTAGTTACCGACGAACAGATCGCTGCGACCGTCGCGGTCGTAGTCGAGCCACGCGGCGCTGACGGCGAACGCCGCGTTGCCAATGCCCGTCTGACGGGTGACATCGGCGAACCGGCCACGACCCTCGTTGTGGAAGAGACGGCCACCGTCCACCGTGGTGATGAAGACATCGTCCCGGCCGTCATTGTCGTAGTCGGCCACCGTGGCGCCCAACCCGTAGATATCGACCGCGTCGAGTCCGCTGCCCGCCCACACGTCACGAAAGGTGCCGTCGCCGTTGTTCCGATAGAGCCCGTGCCGGGAAGGCCGCCCGCCGGGCTGCCAGTCCTTGCCGTCTACGAAGAGCAGGTCGGGCCGGCCATCGGTGTCGATATCGAGCACGGCGACACCGCCGCCAAACAGCTCCGGGTACCACTTGTTCCCGGCGGCGCCGTTGTGATGCACAAACGTGATGCCGGCCTGAGCGGTGACATCGGTGAAGGCGATCGGCGTGCGCGGCTGCGTGGCGCCAAGCGCGACGACGGCGAGGGGGGCCGCCAGACACGCCGCAATCGCGACCCGGCGGTGGTTCCCTGGGCGTGCGGGCGTCACGGCGGTCATCAGAAGCGGAACAGCCGGGTGACCTTGATGATGAAGGCGCGGTTCTGGAGCGCCGGAAACCGCTCGGCGAAGGTGTCACGCTCGTCGTTGTAGACCACGAATAGCTCGCTCCCCGGGCGGTACTCCCAGCGCAGCCGGAGGTTGGTACTCGCCCGATGCGTGCTCGAGTTGTACTGCACGAGCGCGCTCGCGAACATCAGCGGGGTCATCGTGAAGGTGACCCGCGATCCGGCGAGCGTCGTTGTGAACGGCCCGGTGGGCAAGTCGAGCCAGTTGATCGAGATACTCGGCTCGAGCGAGAAGCGGGGCGTCAGGTTGACACGGGTGCGGCTGAACCCCACGCTGGTGCGATGCCCGTTGTAGAAGTCGCCGCGTTCGAGAGACAGGGTCCCGGAAACCGGTCGCTGCTGGCCGAACGTGTAGCCGGCCCTGGCCACGGCGAAAT
>JBCKZH010000183.1:0-4978 GCA_038919385.1 Vicinamibacterales bacterium
GAACTTCTGGAAATAGACGATCTCGCCGCCACCTTTGACGCTGAGCAGGCCGCGGCCGGTGCGGAGAAAGAGCTCGGCACCCGGACTTGCCGTGAGGGTAACGTCGCGTTGCCGATTCTCCACCTGGTTGAAGACGTTGGTGTCGATGCCGAAGTTGGTGAGGCTGAAACGCGGTACCAGACCAATGGCGCCGAGGTGAAACGGCGCCGACGCGACCGGGTCGCCGGTGGGCACTTGCTGTGCGGCCGCCGGACGCCAACTGACCATGACTAACAGGCTTGCAAGCACGAAACGGGTCATCAGCCACAGATTAGACACAGATTGGGCGCCGATTACTACCGGGCGGACAGTTCACGTGCGTGGGTGATCTCACGCAAGACGTGTTTCTTTGTGCAAGTCTTCGCCGCTCATGCGGAATGTATCCACGCCGTAATCGGCCTCGGGTGAAACGTCAAATACGATTCGGCTCATTTTTGGGTCTCCTACACTGATTCAGGTCAGAAGCAAGCGGCGCTTAATGAGGGGGGTGGAAATCTTTTGCCGATTGGCATTGAGGAGTTCGATCGAGGTGTCCCGTTCACGGTGCAGACAGAGCCGGCGGTCAGAAAATCTCCACCCTCTCCTCAATCACTGCCTGGATCACGGTTGATGCGGACGAGATACTGGATCGTGCTCATGACTTTGGTACCTTCAGCCCAGCCTGTCGCTTTACGGATGCGAGCGTTCCTGAGCTCGCCCACCGTGTTGCGAGGCCCGGGTACTCGGCCAGGATCGGCGATACCCAAACGCGATGACCGCGGATGCGACCCACCAGCATCTCCCGGCGACGATCAACCACGAAGACGCGAAGAGCACGAAGCTTCAAGACACTGCGCGGATAGAGCTTCGCCCTGTGACTTACAGGCAGGACCGCGATCGTAGGCTGGGGGGCACGACCTGCCTGCTTGACCAGAGAGACGGTCCAAATGCACAGAAGTCTCTAGCACTAACGGCGTACGTGGCGGCATTTTACCCCGTAACAGGCGTCTTGTGGGCTGGACCGTAGGAGGTTTGAGCTGTGATGCGCTTCTTGCTCGACACCAACATCGTCTCTGACCTCGTCGTCTCCTGGTTTGTCTGGAGGCGCCACCGGAAGCGAGAATCAAGGCCCTTCAGAACCCTTCAAAACCCTTCGTTTCGCCTCCTGGACGGCGCGGGCGGCGTTGGCGCGGCCGTAGCCATAGTAGGGACTCCAGCCGCGGGCATCGTAGCGGCCGCCGCGCGAGTCCACCTTGTCGGCAGTGGACTGGAGGACGTCCCGAACCTCCGGGGCCGTGAGCTTCGGGTTGACGGAGAGGACCAGGGCGGCAATGCCGGCGACCAGGGGGCAGGCGGCTGAGGTCCCGCCGAAGTCGCCGGTCCAGTCGTCCCGGGGATTGTAGCCCCGGCGACCCCGGACATCGGTGGTCCAGATGCCGTTCCGGCCGCCGCTGGAGGGGGCCGCGACCGAGATGGCCCGGCCGTAGTCACTGTACCAGGCCCGGCGGTCCTGGTCGGTGGTGGCGGCGACGGCGATCACCGCGGGGTAGCTGGCGTACCCGTCCAGCTCCACGGGCTCATCGCCGTTGCCCGCGGCAAAGCAGATGACGCAGCCCCGCCCCTTCCGGCCCTTCTCGACCGCCTGGTCGATGGCGGCCTTGACGATGAGGGGAAGGGGCTCCCGAATGCCGGTCCCGTCGGCTGGGCCCCAGCTACAGGAGATCACATCGGCCCCGCGGTCGGCGGCCCAGCGGAACGCCCGAGCGATGGCCGCCTCGTCCAGGCCGTCCATGGGGATCCGGATCGGCAGGAGACGGCAGCCCGGCGCGATGCCGGTGACGCCCAGGTGGTTGCCTCCCACGGCCGTGGCCACGCCGGCGCAGGCGGTGCCGTGTGCGTCGCGGAGGCCCGGGGAGGGGTCGGGGTCCTCCTCGCCGAAGTCGTACGGGGCCACGATCTTGCCCCGGCCGGTAAGGTCAGGGTGGCCCAGATCGAAGCCGTCGTCAATGACGGCGATGGTGATCCGCCGGGAGCCCCTGGTGAGCGTCCACGCCTCCATGGCCCTGACATCGGCGCCACGCGTGGCCCCGTTGCGGCCGGTGTTCTCCAGGTGCCACTGACGGGGGAAGAGGGGGTCGTTGGGAGGGCGGAGTTTGGCCAGGCGGCGGGCCATCCGGCGGAGAAAGTTGGGCTCGGCGGCCAGGGCCAGGCCCTCCTCGACCAGGCGGTTGGCCACCTTGAGGGCGTTCTCGCCGGCAGCGGCGGTGACGCGGCAGAGGTAGCCGTTGGCGAGCCCCGGCACCGACTCGACCAGCGCCATGCCCCGCGCCCGGAAAAGTTCGTGGAGAGCCGGGCGGGAGCGCCCCTTCTGGAACTGCACCACGATCTCATCGGTGAGCACGAGGGGTTCGGCCCCCGTGGCGCCCTTCCGGCGGTAGACATGCGTGCAGTACTGGGTGCGCGGGTCTCGCCGAAGGGCCTCCATGGTGCGGTCCCGGGCCGGGGCCGGGACGCGGTAGGTGGCCAGGCGCTTGGCCCCGTAGGCCTGCTCCAGCGCGACCGGCGCCACCCGCTCCCGCGCCCAGGCTCGCACCTGGGCGGGCAGCCGGCCCTGCCTGAGGCGCAGGGCAAAGGTATCCGGAACCTTGACCAGGGAAAGCTTCTGGCCGTCCCGGTAGAAGTAGTTGCCGCGGTAAGGGGCCCGGCGTTTGGTGCGCTTCTTCGCCCGCGGCCTCATGATGTTCGTTCAGATCGCATACTTGTGGATGGCCTGGAGAATCTCACTCTTGAAACGCTCAGGAGCCCGCCGCGCGGTACACCAGCAACCCGGCAGACCAGGAACCATCGCACTTTTTGTATTTCATGGCTTTGAAATCTCCCGGTTCAGTATAGACCCCTCGTCCCATGGCCGGCCAACGACAGGCCGCCTGGGATCAGGGGTGCACAGCCGTCAGAAGAACCTTTCAGGCACCATGATCGTATCTCCGTCCCTGAGCGCAACGTTCTGGCTGAGCGCGGATGTCGATGTCGATGCCCAGCACCTTGCGGCGAGAGTTTTTCGGGTCCGTTCGATGCGGTGTGCTTCCATGCGCAGCAGGCCTGCGAGAAGGCGTTGAACAACCTCGAGGAGCTGCAGTGCGACGAGGTGTTCAGCCGGATCGAGCGGCTGGCGCGACGCGCCCGGCGGTCCGTCGTCGTCGTGCAAGGCGACGGCCTGAACCAAAGATACCTCAATGCGTCATCCCATAGATCACGTAATTGACGCCCAGCTTATAGGCCTCGTTTGAGGCGTCGAATGCAAACATCCCTTGCCCCGACCATTCCCAATACTCGGGGACGTCGTTGTCGAAGTTGGCGACGACCATCAGCCGGCGCGAAGGGTCGTTGCCCTCGAAGATTCCGTAGTAGCTCGGCCGGAGGCCGTACATTGGATGCAGAATCGCGTCGATGTCCTTGATGCGAAAGAACGAATCGAAGATGGCGTGCGTCTTGTCGAGCCTGGCGAGCCGGCCCTCGGGAAGCACCCGGCGCATTTGCGCTTCGAAGACGCTCCACTGCTCGGGGCCGTCGAAGTCTTCGAAGATTGCGAAACCAACGCACCAGCGAAGATTCTTCACAATCCCTCCTGTGGCCTCACCGCCCGCGTCATCCTCGGTCTCATCTTCGGAATGGCAGGTTACTGGAAGACATTCGAACTGACGCCGATCGGCCGCGCCCTCGGCCATGAAGTACTCCTGAGCGCCGGCCACGATTAACCACGAAGACGCGAAGAGCACGATGGTTGGTTTTCAAAGCACCTAGAGGATCCTAATGCCAGGGCGGGGACGAGCCAAGTGGCATAGCCTTTGTCTTTGCCCCACTGAATCCAGGTCTGAGCCATCCGGAGATAGTTTCCGCGGTCACCATCAGGCACCGGGTTGGCGCCGGTGATCACGGCGGGAGTTTCTGTTCAGCCAAACCGTTCCAGTTCCTTTTCGCTCGAGTATCCTACGCCCAGTTCTCCCGCATCAGCCCTGGCACGCGTTGAAATTCGTTTTCGTTGTTGGTGACGAGCACTAACCCAAGGGCACGTGCATGTCCCGCGATCATCGCGTCGTAGGGTCCGATCGGTTTTCCGATCTTTGCCAGAGCCGCGCGTATTTGCCCGAAATGAATGGCCGCCTGCGCATCGAAGGGCTTCACCTCCAGACGGGAGATCATGCTTTCGATGTCCGCGAGGTTTCGTTCCGGCTCCGTGGATTTTTCCGCGCCATCAACCAGTTCACCCAGACTGATCGATGAGATGCCCATCTGCCCTTCGTGCTTCTTGAATGCGTCCCGCACGCGCTCGGGCCGGTTTTTCATCGTGTAGATCACGATGTTGGTGTCGAGCATGTACTTGAGCATGCTACAGCGCCGCACGCTCCTGATCCGCCGGTTGGTCGCGCGTTTCCATGAAGTCCGCCGACACGCCCTGCCCTGCGAACCACAGGTCCCATGATTCCCCTGCAGGCACGATCACCCGCGCATTGCCCACGGCAATAATGTCCACCCGCGTGACCGAGTCAGGCATCGCAACCCCTTTGGGCAGCCTCACCGCTTGACTTTTGTTACTTTTGAAAAGCGTTGTTTGAACGGTACCCATTGAGCCCTCTTGTATATCCATTGCGTATATCCCAACGGTAGCGCAGGCGCAGGAGAGTGTCAAATGACTGATAGACATGTGCAAGCATCGAGACGCCCGGTGACCTCGTAGACCCAGTCGGGTGCAACGGTCGGGCCGGTCCGTCCGGAATGGCTCGGCGCCGAAGGCCTCGGCAGGCGCATGACTCCTGGTCTCCTGGTTGGTCGGGAGGTACCACCGAAGCGAGAATCAAGGCGATCATCTCGCCCGCCTGTTGGCGCAGCAGCTCGTAGTCGGAACCTACTTCCGTCAGGTATCCCTTGGGGGATAGACATGCCCAGCGAAGCGGTCCCGTGG
>JBCKZH010000184.1:0-4977 GCA_038919385.1 Vicinamibacterales bacterium
GATGCCTAAAACGAGCAACCGTTCTCGCATGCGGTGGAGCAAGATGTCCCGACACTCATTCTCGGTTTTTGGCGTTTTCCCGTCGTCGCGATAGAACAGGCGCAGCCCGTTCGTGTCGTCCCCGCGCAGCTGTGCCTCAACGTGCCGCAGATGGTCCAGGATGAGGGCAGCCAGATCCCGAGGGTTCGCCGGGGTCTTGTTCGCCAATACGTTGGCGACATCCTCAACATTTGCCTGTCTGAACGTGGCGTCGCGCATCGCTCGCGACTGGTCGAACGCGGCACCGTCAAACGCCGTTTTCCACCTCGTCAGCTTTCGCAACCCCGCGAGGCGCGCGATCTCGTCTGCTGCTTCGGCCGACGCGGCGGAGGCAAGCTGATTGATGAGGTGGTAGACCCAGTCCCTCCGGCGCTCGGCGTCGCCGACCCGGTGCACCCCTGTGGCGTGTTCGGGGGAGGCGTGCGGTGCGACTAACTCGACTAGACGGCCTGCCACGCGCACAGGAACGGGAACGGTGTTCTTCGTACGCCCGCCCTGCAAATCGAGCGCCCGTCCCACGTGCGCGGCGCGAGACTCGCTTGTTCCGACCAGTTTGAGAAGCCGGCGGGAAGAGCCTTCCCCATCTATTCCGAGCCCGGCAACCAGGTACGCAATGCGTTGTGCGACATCAAGGCTCTTCAGGGCGGTGCGCTCGGCGAGGAGCGTTGTGAGTTCCTGCGAAGGAAGATGCCGGATGGCCGCCGGCAGCAGTTCTCCGTTGAGAATTCGCAGTTGCTTTTCGTTCGCCCGGACCGGAAAGGCGCGCAATATCGCGGGCCCGACGAGGCGGGCAAGATCCGCGAAGCGGTCCTCTCGGGCTAGCGGCCAAAGCCCGGTCACATTCGTCACCGAGCGGCGCCGTATGGTCTGCACCGCGTACTTTTCCAGCACTGGCGCGACGATGGCTGGCCGCTTTGCCGCCGCCTCGGAGAACCACTCGGGTTGTTCTCCAACCCCCTCGGTCAGCCAGAAGGCGGCAAGCTTACGAACCAGACCGTCGGGCCAGTTCAAGATCGCTTTCGGATCGCGCTCGAAGGCGAGCGAGGCACCCAGCAGACAGGCAGGTCGAATAGAGTGTGAGCGGCCCGCGAGATCCGTCTTGAGTATGTCGTCAATTTCCGGTAGGCCCGTGCGCGCCAGCGTCGCCTCCAGCCCGCTGATCGCCAACATCGCTTCCTCGATCGTGCCGCCGAGAAGATCCTGGACCCGTTCGGCCGGTGTATCGCCGCGAATATCGCTGTAGCGTTCGTCGTAAGCCAACGCGATTTGGTGCATCAGGCCCGCAGGCGCGGTGCCCGCCCGTATCGACGCCAAGTGGGGAAAGACGTTTCTGCGGCGCTCCCCGCGCGCGACCCCTCTCTCGGCCTCGTCCTCGGTGTCTCGTCTTTTCTCCTCGCGTTCCCAATGATCCAAGGGTCGCGACCACGCGTTCTCCAGCCACTTGTTTGCTTGCGGCCATTTGCCGCAGTTCAATTGCACCCATTCCTCGACTGCTTCCATGCTCAAGGCGAAATCCGGCCGCGGATTGATGGCGATATGCGCTGCATCGTTGAAGCAAAATAGAGCTAGTTCTTCGTCGTTGGTCGTGCCAGCCTGGTCGAGCAGCCATTCATACCAATCGGCCGGGCGCGTCGCCTTCAGTGTGTGCTTTTCGCTCTCCCAGAAGTACCGGCGTCCGCTTGCACCATCGACCCGAACCTGCGTCCAGCCGTACGCGACGAGCGCCTTGAGCTTTGACGGCTTCGCGCTGAGCCAGTCTCGCGCGCCCCGGGCGTCGTCTTCCAACAGACGGGAAAAACCGTGCTCGTCGATCCCGACTCCAAACCATCTGTGCAGAGTCTCAATCGGTGCATCGTCTCCGTGCGCCTCCAACGCTGCAGCCAACAACTCGCCAGCAATTCGAGTTCGGATAGACCCGGATCGGCCTCCGCCGATGCGTTCGGGAAAACCTGTCCATGCGTCCATGAGATCGCCGAGGTCTTCTCGCGGAGTGCGGGCGGCAAGGCGGCGGTCCCAGAAGGCTTGATATGTCCCGTAGAAAGACTCGGCTTTCGGCGCGTGAAAATACCTGCCAATCTCCTTCGGGGTCACGATTTCCGGATAGAGCTTGTCGAGTAGCCGCCCTGCCAATTGATCGTCGGGGTCCGAGATCGCGCCCGTCTCGATGTCGTCGAGCACCGCGCGAGCAACCGCCAAATCCGGCGTCGGCTGCTTCATCCAGGCATCCAGGGCCGCAAGGCGGGTGTCTGCCCCGAAGCTTGGGTCGCGAATGATTGCCATGAGATCAGGCGCAAGGCGCGGCATCGGCTCGCCATGCTCGATCGCATCGAGCACGCAGCCGAGCAGAGACTGGTGCGCCATCGAGCGATCCGGCTTGGGCAACAGATCATGAAAGGTAGGCTCCATGTCCGACGTTCCAAGGGCGCCGAACGGGTGAGCCTCCCAATGACCTTTACGGAACCATGCAAAGCGTTGCGCCTCCCGATCGAGGGCATGCAGAACCTGCTTCTTGTTCTCGGGCGTAAACAGCTTGAGATCGCCATACAGAACGACGCCGAGCGGGTCGCGATCGATCAGCGCAGGGCGCTCCGGTTCGCAACGGGTGGCGAGCCAAGCGTGCAGGCCGCGCAGAGGATCCACGATCCCGCCGTCCGCGCCGCTCATTAATGCAAGCACGCGTTCGATGGGCAATCCGCCCTTGATTCGGGCGGCGATGACGCCCGCTGCCAGGAATTCAGCGATGGTCCGGTGGCGTGGAACGCGCCGGTCGCCGTCCGTAATGAAGACCTTGCTGTTCAGTGCCGCGCGTAGATCATTGATGCCCAGTGCACTCGGTAACGTGTCGATGCGCCGCACAAGATCTCCATCCGTGCCGGCGAGCAGATAAAGCGCAGAAATCAATCCGGCGTCTTCGAGAATGCGACCGATCGACGGCTGAACCAGGCGGCCCTCGGCGCAATGCTCTTCGTTGTACTCGTTAGCAAGCTGCTCGCACGCCATCCGATAAATGGCACTCCGGTTGTCTGGCCAACCGTTGTCGTGCGTTCCAACTGCTTTGAAGATCAGGTCCAACAGCAGCGGGTTCCCGAGCAGCGGGCGGACACCATGGCGCTCCGATTCCGCCAGGAATTTCTCTGAGTTCTCGACCGCAAGGCTGCGCAATATCTCCAGAATGTCCGCCTCCTTGAGCTCTTCGAGATGAAGAACGGCCAGCTCGCCCTTCGGCGCCACCGCCTTCAGGCTCTCGCGATCGACCGCGCTTCTCCAGTCCGCTTCTCGACAGGAAAGGCGAAACGCGGGGCGCCCCAACTCGTCTAGGCGCCTCCGGATATCGTCCAGCGGCGCGCGATGGGACCCGGATCCGGCCCGGATCTCGTCCAGTCCATCAATGAAGACCGGCACGTCGGATTTGAATTTTCTGGATTGCAGCGTGATGAAATCGCGAGCGCTCGTATACTCCCCGCCCGTTTCCCACGCCTCGACTTTAAACGCCTCTGTCTTTCCGGCACCCGGTTCCGCCAGCAGAACGTAGGCGCCGACGCCGCGCCAGTTGGTGAGGGGCTGTGGCTGTGGTATTCCCGGCGCTTCGGGGGAAAGCTCCACCGCTCGGCGGGGCACCAGAAGAGGGGGACTTTTGTCCACGTTGTCCCGTCAATCAAGCCAATGAGACGGCGGGTAGCGCAGAAACTCGCCCACCGGAAGATCTTCGCCGCCGACCACCAGAACGCGGCAACCGCGGTGGCGCCGCGAGAACTCCTTCAATCCGGGCATCGCGGCTGCGGCTCTTCCGCTCTTGACCTCGATTGCGACGAGTCGCTTGCCGTTTCCTACGACGAAATCGACTTCGAGAGGACTTTCCCGCCAATAGTGCACCTTCATGTTCGCGTCGGCGGCATTGCACAGATGCGCGCCGACCGCGCTTTCGACAAGACGCCCCCAGTAGCTGCGGTCCGCGCGCGCCTCATCGAAGCTGTACCCGCCCAGTGCACTGATGAGGGCCGTGTTGCGGACTTGGAACTTGGGTGGGGACCGCCTCCGACGCACCTCGTGATCGGAGTACTTGAGCAGTCCGCGCAGCAATCCGGCCATGTCAAGAAGGTCCAGGTAACGGGAAAGCGTGACGGTGTTTCCCTTGCTTTTCAGCACGCCGAGAACCTTGTCCAGAGCGACGATCTGGCCGGAATACGAGCAGCCGACTTCGAAGAGTTGCTTCAGCAGCGCCGGTTGGTCGACGCGCGTCAGGTGGAGGATGTCTTTCTCGATGCTTGGAGCGATCAGGCTGTCGGCAACGTAGTTGCGCCAGCGTGTTTCGTCATGGATCCAGGCCGCGCTGCCGGGAAATCCCCCGAAGTAGATGTACCGATCGAGAGTCAATCCGAACGCATCGTTCATTTCCTCGTACGACCAATGCGTCATTCGAATCAGTTCAAAGCGCCCGGCGAGGCTTTCTGAAAGTCCCTTCTGCATGAGCAGCGGGGAGGAGCCGAGCAGCACCAGGTGCAAGGGCCGCGGGCTGCGCATGTTGGCATCCCAAAGCCCTTTTACGGCCTCGGACCAGTTGGGAACCTTTTGGACCTCGTCGACGACAAGCAGGTAGGGTGAGGATCGCAGACCGAGCGAATCCTGCCGCGCCATCCAGTCGCGGGCCGCCGTAACCGCACGCTGCCATTGGTCGGTGAGCCACGCGGCGCTGGTCTCGCTGGCCGTCGGCGGTGCAATGGCCGAGGCCGAAAAGTGTTGGCTGCCGAGCTCCAGGGAAGACGAGGCGGGGTCGGCGGAGATGTAGGTCGCGGAGGCTGCGTCTCGGTCTGCCAGGATCTGGCGAACAAGCGTTGTCTTGCCTACCTGGCGAGGCCCCGCCAGGATTTGCATGTGGCGTGGCGCCTCTGCCAAACGGAGGCAGACAGTTTCTCCTATCGGACGACGGTACATGCCATA
>JBCKZH010000185.1:0-4910 GCA_038919385.1 Vicinamibacterales bacterium
GTCTCGTCCAGCCCTGACAAGAAGACGAAAGCGACCGGGCATCTTGAATTTATGGACGTGTGGTATCCCGTCCAGGTGAAGCAAAAGGACAAGGCCGGACGGCCGGACATCGACGCCTTCGAGGCCATGATGGCCAGGTCGGATCGCCAGAAGGGCTTTTTCGTCTCGTTCGACTTCTCGCGGGACGCGCTGACCGAAATCGACGCCTTCTTCCGAAAGAGCGGCAGGATCATCATCCCGCTCACGGTAAAGGACATCCTGAACGAGCAGATCGCGCGAAAGCTGGCTTAAATCTGAAACTAGACCACATGCAGACCGTGCTGCGGCAGGCGATGGGGCGGCGTCGGTGAGATCCTTGCTCTAGAAATTATTTCGCCATATGATTTCTGAAAGCAGGATCCGCGAATGGCTACCCACCGCGCACGTCCCAGGACCGTCGACGATGCGGCCGTCGTCACGAAGGCGGCGTTGTGCGCGGCCGTGCGGCTGGGGCTGTCGAACCGGGTGCTGGCCGGCATCGTCGGCTGCTCTGAAGCGACCATCTCGCGGATGGGTTCAGGCGCCTACCAACTCTCACCCGGCGATAAGCCGTTTGAATTGGCGGTCCTCTTTCTGCGCCTCTTTCGCGCGCTGGATGCGATCGTCGGCGGCGATGTGGCGGCCGCCCGCGCGTGGCTGCGGAATGAGAACCTCGTCCTCGGCGCGCCACCGGTCCGCTTGATCGTGACGGTGGCGGGCCTGGTCACTGTCGTTGGCTACCTGGACGCCCGCCGCGCTCTCGTCTGAGACGCGCCGGCTCGCGGGCGCCTGCTGGCGCGTCGTCGAGGCCCAGCACGTCGTGTCAACGATGGCGCTGGTGGACACGCTGGCCGAGCAGCAACGCCTCGAGCAGTTGCTCGACGAGAGCAAGCCGCCGGTGCCACCCGAGTGCCGCGACCGGCATTACCTGTTGGCCACGCCGTTTCGGTACGGCGCGCCGTATCCCGCCGGGTCGCGCTTCCGGCGCGCCGGACTGACCCCGGGAGTCTTCTACGCCTCGATGTCGGTGACGACCGCTGTGGCCGAGATGGCGTTTCGCCGCCTGCTGTTCTTCGCCGAATCGCCGGCCACGCCGTGGCCGGGCAACGCCGGTGAGTACACGGCCTTCGCGGTACGGTTCAGGACTCCCCGGGGACTGGATCTGACGGCAGCGCCGTTCGCGCGGCAACTCACCCAGTGGACGCAGCCTACCGACTACGCCGCGTGCCAGGCGCTGGCCGACGTCGCGCGACAGGCCGGCGTGGAAGCGATCCTCTACGAATCAGCCCGCGTGCCGGGGCGCAACGTTGCGTTGTTGACGGGCAAGGCGTTCGCGTCGCGCGAGCCGCTGGCGCGGCAGTCGTGGCGGCTGCACGTGGGTGCGCCGGGTGTGCGTGCGATCTGTGCGTGGCCGGAGCAGCGCCTGTCGTTCGACCGGCTTGCGTTCGTCAGCGATCCGCGGATTGCGTCGATGAGGTGGGAGCGGTAAAGGCCAGGCGGCTGCCCGATTGCAGCCGCCCGACCGGTATTTCAAGCCCTCAAGCCCTCAAGCCCTCAAGCCCTCAAGCCCTCAAGCCCTCAAGCCCCTTAAAACTCATACCGCATCGCGAACTGCATGCAGCGTCCGGCCTGCGCGTCGCAGGTGGCGAGCGTGCCGTTGTAGCGGCCGAAGCCTGGTCGATCCGGGAGGTTCGTCAACTGCCCGACATCGAACTTCGGCGTGTTGGTGGCGTTGAAGACGTCCCAGCGGAAGCGCAGCCGGTGGTCGGCAATGCCGATCGAGAACGCCTTGCTGAGGCTCAGGTCGAGAGTGTAGTAGCCGTCGCCCCTGAATATGTTGCGAACGCCCGCTTCGCCAGGCAGTTGGCGCCGGAACTTCGTCAGCGCGTCGACGGGATCGACGAACGGGCTGGGACGGTTGTCCACCTTGTTCCTGGTCGTTCCGGTCTGTGGCAGGACGTTCGGGTCCACCAGCATCGCGTTGCCGGTCAGGTTCCAGTTCGTCGCCCAGCACGAACGGCAGTTGGCGACGTTGAAGGGGAAGCCGCTGGTCCAGCGCACGAGGCCGGCCACCGACCAGTCGCCAGTCAGATGGTTGACGAAGTTGCCGACGCTGCCGCCGAAGCGCTTGCCCTGGCCGAACGGCAGTTCGGCGAGCCCGTTGGCGTTGACCTGGTGGCGCACGTCGAAGTCGGACGTGCCGTAGTTCAGCTCGGGCTCGAACGAGTTGATCAGGAACCCCGAGTTGCCGCCGTTGCTGAAGTTGCCGTACGCGCTGCCGCGTTCGACCTGCGAGCCCATGTCTTCGGATTTCGACAGTGTGTAGTTGATGTCGAACTGCACGCCGTCGGCGAAGCGGCGCCGCAGCGTGAGGTTGAGGCCGTTGTAGTTGGAGCGACCGATCGAGCTGATGGCCGCCAGCGAGTCGTACTGCTCGGCGAAGTAGGCGTATGGCCCGAACCTGCTGCAGGCCGGGTCGCACGCCGTGTCCATGTCGTACAGCGCCGTGATCCAGTCCGGCCCGTTCTGCATGAACGCGCGGGCGATGGCCTGCGTGGCGGTCAGGCCGCTGCCGGCGGCGCCCGGGAAGATGTTCTGCCAGTAGGCAATCGCCGGCAGCCCGGCATAGGCCGAGGCTGGCGAGTTGCCGCTGATGCCGGCCGCCTGGGCGGCGCGAATCAACTGCTGTGCGGCCGTGAAGTAGTCGGTGCCCGAGGCCGTGTCCACGAGGTTGAGCGGCATGGCCAGGTCGCGGCGCACCAGCAGGTCGCGGCCGAAGCGGCCGACGTAGCCGGCCTCGACGGTGTAGTTGCGGCCGAGGTCGAAGCCGACGATCGCGCTGGTCATGTGCGCCGACGGCGTCACCAGGGTGTCGTCGATGCTGCTCGTGATGATGCCCGCGCGGATAGGCGGCGTTTGCGGGAAGCCGCCCGCCGGTGCGGCCGGCATGGTCGGCGGCATCTGGCCGAGGCCGCGGAAGCGGGCGGCCGGGTTGGTCTCGTAGGCGGCGCCGAACGGGCTGCTGATCTGCGTCGACATGCCGTAGGCGAAGCCTTCATCGAAGTTGGTGGCCAGGCCGACGCCGACGCGATCGAAGACCTTCGAATACCCGCCGCGGATGACGAGTCGTTCGGTCGGCGTCCACGCCAGCGCGACGCGCGGCGCGATGTTGTTCTTGTCCCACTCGTAGAAGCCCTTCTTGCCGTTCTTCGGGCCGGCCAGGTCGAAGGTGATGATCTGGCTGGCGCTGGAGGGGATGCCCTTCAGCGCGTTGGCGGCGCGGGTGTTGAACCACTCGCCCATGCTGACCGTCGGCGCGACCTGCAGGCCGTTGGTCTCGTAGGGTGGTGAGTAGACGCTGTAGCGCACGCCGGCGGTGACGGTGAGATTCGGCCGCACCTGCCAGGCATCCTGTAGATAGAACTCGTATTCGTCCGAGGCGAGCTCGCGAGCGACCGGCGAGCCGGGCGCCTGCGGCGTGCCGTCCTTGTTGTAGTTGGCGCGCAACGTCGACTGTGAGAGCACGCCCAGCATGTTGAGCCAGGCGTCGGCGTAGCCGCCCTGAAACGCCGTGGCGACCGCCGGCAGGGCACAGCCGGGGACGGTGCAGAAGGAGCTTCCCGGCATGTTGCGCCGGCCGACGCCGGCGATCCACGACGGGTTGACGGTGGCGCTCAGGTACGACGTCTGGAAGCGTTCTTTCGGCACGCGCGTGAAGCGGATGTTGGTGCCGACCTTCATGGTGTGGCGGCCCTTGAACCACGACAGGTCGTTGACGAAGTTCTGCGTCGGCGTTTGCCGCGTGTCGGTGAACGAGTCTCCGAAGCCCTCGTAGGGTGAAATGAACCGGAACGTCGTGTAGTTGGCCTTGGTCAAGCCGGCATTGTTCTCGTCAATCTTGGTGAACCCGTAGCGGAAGCTGTTGGTGAGCGTGGGCGACAGCACCGAGTCGTAGCCGAGGGCGCCGCCGTAGTTGTTGAACAGGCGCTGGCGCAACGGGTCGAGGCCCTCGAACTGCGGCGCCGTGTTGATGGTGTCGTCCTGCTTGCCGAAGCGGCCGAAGAAGCTGTGGTTGTCCGCCGCCTTGTAGTCGACCCGGCTGATGAGGTTCAGGAACTGGTTCTCGATCGGCGCGGAAAAGCGGTAGTCCATCAGGTTGCGGCCGTCGGTGCCCGGGTCGTTTGGCGACGGATACTTGCGGAAGTACTCCATGGCCGCCAGGCTCGGGCCGATCCCCAGCGGATCGATCGCGGCGATCTCGGCCGGGGTCATGCCGTAGAAGCCCGCCTCCACCGAGTGGTTGCCGGTGAGGCCGCGCACGGTGCCTCCCGGGCACAGCGCCGCCACCGCGCAGCGATACTTGAGCACGCCGTCCCTCATCGAGTCCGACGGCACGCCTCGGACGACGGGCGCTTCGCTCTGCTCCTTCAGCGCTTCGACGTTGGCGAAGAAGAACAGCTTGTTGCGCCGGATCGGGCCGCCGAACGAGCCGCCGAAGATGTCCTTGTCCAGTTTCGGGGCCTTGCTGGGCGTCCCTGACCCCAGCTGCGACAGCTTCACGAAGTACTCGTTGCTCGAGGTCGCCGTTCGACGCCCAGTCCAGTAGCCGGAGCCGTCGTACTGGTTGGTTCCGCTCCGAGTGATGAGCGACACCTGTGGACCGCTCGAGCGGCCCATGTCCGCGTTGTAGTTCG
This sequence comes from Vicinamibacterales bacterium, assembly GCA_038919385.1. GTDB lineage: Bacteria > Acidobacteriota > Vicinamibacteria > Vicinamibacterales > UBA2999 > 12-FULL-67-14b. The sequence goes on from JBCKZH010000185.1 coordinate 4,713, forward strand.
ACGTGCTGACGCGGAATTCCTGCAGCGCATCCTGCGTCATGCGGATCGCCGAGGTGTAGGCCGTCGCGAGCTGCGGGTCGTTGACGTCGATGCCGTCGAGCGTCACGCTCTGCTGGTCGGCGCGGGCGCCGGCCACCGAGCCGTAGCGCGGATCGACCGTGGCCGGGTTGCTGGTCGGAATGAAGACCGCGCCCGGCT
>JBCKZH010000186.1:0-4899 GCA_038919385.1 Vicinamibacterales bacterium
CCGCGGTCCAGGTCCCGTTGGGCGCCGCCATCGGGATCAACGGCCGGCCCGGATGCGCCGGTACCGGGCGGCGCCTCGACGTCGTGATGAAGCCCGCCCGATCGAGCAGGTCACAGACGGTACTCCGAGCGGGGAGGGTCCACGTCGGCTGCCGCGTGGCCACAATCTTCAGGAGTTTCTTGGCGCCCCAGGTCGGATGGCGGCGCCGGACCTCCAGCAGGGCCGCGACGATCGCCTCCGGGGTCGCGTGCGCACACGTGACGGGACGACGGGATCGATCGGCCAGCCCGGCGGGCCCGTCCGCGGCATACCGGTCGATCCATTTGTAGGCGGTCTTGCGACTGATCCCAAAGCGTCGCGCCAGGTCCGCCACATCGAACACGCCGCGCTGATAATCGGCGATGAACTGCACACGTTGATCCATAAGTAACGTCTCCTGCCACGGCATCGAGCACCTCGGCTCGAGTGTGGCTGAATGTGTTACCCATGTCCCTGGACTGATCTGTTACCTATGTGCCCGGACCGAACCTGCCGCCGGGCTTCGTGCTAGCATTTCGCGCAGATGGGCAGGATTCATCCCGATGCGGACGCGGCGTATTTTGCGACTCACGAAGAGTGCAGGCGAATTGTGCGGCCACTTTTGTCTTGTTTCGACGTTACACGAGCCTTCTCTAAGTCGAAGGGGCCCGACAGGCTCGAATGCTTCTATCTGAAGGCGGAGCCCTTTATTGCGGAGCTCATTGGGTTGGAGCGCGAGTTGTTAATGGTTTACGCACCATTCCCGACTTTCCAGGCGCGGACCCTCAAGCTGCACGATGCGGTCCTCAGCGAAGACCGAGTCCGACTTGACCCGGCCGGAAGCGTCCTGATATCAGACGATCCCAATACTTCCAATGCCGTTCGCGACTACCTGGTTTCCGAGCCAGAACGCACGCCAATAGTTGCACTCTCCGTCGACGATCTCGGCAAGCTCGCGAATGTGAATGATGTGCGGGCGGTGTTCGTCGATCAATTGTTTCGTCGTGATCAGTTCGCTCTGGAATCGCCCCTCCGGACCGACACGACGTTCTTCGGTCGTGCTGAGTTAGTGAGCGAACTTCTTGATCGATTTCGAGGAGGTCAGAACTCGGGGTTGTTTGGCTTGCGGCGAATTGGGAAGACCTCTGTCCTGTACGCACTGGCTCGACGGGCTCGTTCCGGAGAGATCGCTGGCTCCGTTTACCTGGATGCGAGTAGCCCGGGAATCTACCAGTTGCGGTGGTGGGAACTGCTTCAGAGAATTGTCGTGGAGTTGGCAGCGCCACTGGACCTTCAGCGTAGTGAGCGCTCTCACGTCAGAGCCTTGACCGTCATGTACAACTCGGGCTCCGCCGCAGGTCACTTCAAGCACGATGTGCAGACTCTTGCAGAGAAACTGCCTGGGCGGCGGGCTATTCTACTCCTTGACGAGATCGAGCACGTCACTTTCGACATTAGCCCTGATGCTCATTGGGCGCAGGACTTTCTCCCACTTTGGCAAACTATTCGCTCCGTTCACCAGGACACGCTTGGGAAACTTGGTTTCGTCGTGGCCGGGGTCAATCCACATGCGACTGAAGCCGACCGGATCGGTTCGTTCGACAACCCTCTGTTTTCGACAACGAAGCCCTTCTACCTAGCCCCGTTCGATCTGCAAACCACACGAGAGATGGTGCGCAGAATCGCCAAGTACATGGGTCTGCGGGTCGAAGAAGCCTTGTTTCGTTGTTTATTTGAAGAGTACGGAGGTCACCCGTTCCTGGTGCGTCAGGCGTGCAGCCAGCTCGCAAGAGAACTTACTGATCGACCAGCGGAGATCACCGTCGCGCTGTTCGAGCGGAAGCGATCGGCGGTAGCTCTCTCCCTTGAGCGTAATGTTCGGCAGATTCTGAATGTGCTGGCGATTTGGTATCCAAACGAGTACGAAACAATCCGCATTCTTGCGGAAGGCGATCAGGCAGGCTTTGTTGAGTTTGCATTGCACAGCGCCGAGTTCACGCAACATGTTGAGGGTTACGGCCTTGTTCGCGAGGCTCGTACTGCCCCAGTGATGTCGATCGGGCTCGTAAGGCAGTACCTAGCGCGCCAGCCGAAACGCGTGATCGAATCTGACCCGAACGATCTGGAAGGGCTCTTAGCGGAGATCTCGCGTCGTCGTAACCGAATCGAGATCGGTATGCGAGCGCTACTGCGGGATGGACTTTTGTTTTCCGAGGGGAAGAAAGCGATGGCGGCCGCGCAGACGGCGCTTAAGGATGACAGGCGAGCAATCCTTGCGCAGTACTCTTATTCGGACGTCTGGCAGGAGCTGTACTTCGACGAGCTTGTCTCAATCTTGGACAAGAACTTCGCAGCATTCCAAAAGAGGGTGGCCAGCGATCGTGAGACAGTACTGGGCTGGATGCGTCACGTGAATATGTGCCGCTCCGACGCGCACGCCAAGAAGCTTAGTGATGAGGACTTGGCATTCTTGCGCGTGTGTTTTCGGCGTCTTGAGGAACTCTTGGACTTGAAACAGCAGTGATGCTCTTAACGCAGAGGCCACTAATGGAATGCGCTCGGCATGTTAGTGCGCGCCGGTGAGGTGCTGACGTCGGGCACTCCGGGATAATCAACTGATTCGTGAGCCGAGCGCGGCGTCCCAGCACCCCCAGCAAATCAGGGGCGAAAGCTACGCCGTCGCCGTGACCGATTTCTGAGCCTGCCACCAGCGTTTGATGGTCGCCAGCGATACGCTGTTGGTAACCACGTAGAAGCGTAGAAATCTGGACTTCTCTCGCCGGTTCTGTCCGATCCGGTCTGATGCGCGCAGAACGAGTGTGAAACATGGACCACAATTCTTACCTTGTCAGACTCGAGCTGCTAGCTGAGCAATCTAAGGCGATTGAGCAATCGACCGGATACTGGCCTGTGTTGGGACATCCGGAGATCAAGGCATTCCGCTGTATTCCAACAGACACGCGTGACGAAGCGATGGAAGCGCTGCCTGGCCTGAGTTCGGACTTGTATTTGAGACCTGCGATTATTCATGCGTGGTATCAGGCCGCCAAGTATCAGGCATGGGTCGACACAAGCGAGCAGGGCTACGATTGTGCTCCCGACCTCGGTGATCTGATCCGATGCGTTGATGCGTTGGTACCGAGCGCTGTTGGAACTCCAGAGCAATTGCGGTGGGAACTCGATGTCGCAGCGAGCACAGGACAATCCGATCGGGTTGTCGGGTTGCTCCACGAGTGGCAGCGCCGAGACATGCCGGCATCGTATCTGCCGGTCGCCGTCCGCATGTTGTTCTTCCTGTTCGCGCCAACTGAGACCAAACCGCCTTCTGGTGCTTGGGACCCCGCCTTGCCGTTCCCTGGAGTGGACCTCTTTGGTGAGCACTCCGCCCTCGCCTGGGCGCACGCTCTCGACGTGTCGTCAATGCGAGTACCGCCGAAGTTGGATCGACCGGCGACGCTCAGCGACAAGATTGAGCGCCCTCGACTGCGCGAACTACAGCGTTGGGTTGATGCCGCGAGGGATGCCGGACAAGTTGAGGCACCGGAGGTCCACGCTATACGGGCATGGACAACCTATGCGGTCGCTCTGATGGACGCCCAGGAGGCAGGGGCCGAAAAGGCCGGCGCCCTCTACGAAGGAACGCCGGACATCCCGATGCCCGACTCGACGCCCCCCGGCATTCGCTGGAAGCGATGGCGGTCGGCCAGCCTGGCATATCAGGACGCAGGCGCCCCTGAAAAGGCGCTCCAGGCGGCTCATGGATGGGCGGAATTCGCGCCAGACCCCTCGCCCGCCTACCGCATGATCGCGCAACTGTGCGTGCAGCTCGGACGCCTCGAAGAGGCGGTGCGTGCCTTCGAGAAGGCGATTGGCGACACGTCGGGAGAACGCGACTGGGAGGATTCCTTCCTTCTGAGACTGGGCCTTGAGAAACTTGACGGCGATTCGGTGGCCCGGGCGATCGCCCAAGCCGCTGGTGGGAGCAGGTTCAGGGAGCAGGGGGAGGAGCTGGTCACGTGGATTCTGCCTTGGTACGCCAAACTGGGAGAGAAAGCTCGCCAGCGACTCTGGGGTGGACTCTACTCAGTATCCTCGCCTCTGACGAAGGCAGAGACCGGGCAAGCAGCGTGGGATGCGGCGGGTGCCAGTTTCGGAGAGGCACTGGCCTTTGAGTTCAAGAGCGCCATCTTCGCTCCCTTCTTCGAGCAACACCCTGGAGTGGCGGCACCGGACGAGCCGTGGAAGCGGATTCAGGCCGGCAAAGCCACGCTTGGGGAGGCCGTAGATGCCCTCCTGCAGACTACTCGTACGGGCAACAGCGGCATGCCATTGGCCCTGAGCGCCTGGCTCTACAAGTACCGCCCCTCCCTGATGGAGGTGATTCGCATCCACGGGAAGAAGCTCAAAGACGCGAATGAGAAGAGGAACCTGGCTGTGCATGGCACCTTGGATCCAAAAAAGGTTCAGGAACTGTTCGAGTTCGTTCGTCTGGTACTAGATGCGGTTCACAAGCCAGCGGCGGCCGGCGGCGCTGACAGTGCGCCAATGAGTTCACAAAGGGGTTGAGGGTCTTAGCTATGTCAACCCAGCCCCGTTTATGCATCGACTATGCCGACAGAACACTTCGACCGCTCCGGGGCTAAGCGGACGTAAACTCAAAAGTAAACTCATTAGTCCATGGAAGTGGGAGTCACCGACCTGCTCACAGCCCTCGCCGCAATTCGCCCCGTGTTCCACTCCGAGGCGGACTTCCAGCACGCCTTGGCGTGGCAGATCCAGAAGCAACACCCTGACATGTCGCTTCGATTGGAATACCGTGTGCCCCTCGAAGGTGTTCAAATGCACATCGATGTGTGGGCGACGGATACTGACGGGCGATTA
>JBCKZH010000187.1:0-4864 GCA_038919385.1 Vicinamibacterales bacterium
AACTTCGCGATGGATACAGCCTTCCCGAATGGATGTTCTTCAAATACCCCAGCCGCGCGGTCGCATACCTTTACCTATTTGTGTTCCTTCAGTACCAGCTCATGGCAGGAACAGTGCAAATTTTTGCAGGCGCCCATTTGCTGTCGGCCGCAACGGGAATTCCGGCGATATACTTGATGCCAGCTGTCCTAGCCGTGACCCTCCTTTATGCCCTGGTTTCAGGCATGGTCGCTTCAGTCGCAACCGACTTTGTTCAAATGCTATTGATGCTCGTCTTTGGTGGGGCGATTGTTGCTGCTGCACTTATCAAGGTTGGCCCGCTTCTGGTACTGTCTGGCGTGAACAACGCCGGGAGTATCAATCCTCTCAATCCAGAAATATTGCTTACGCTTGGACTTATTAACTCAATCGCACTCTTCTCCGCCGGAATTAATGACCAACAGCTCTGGCAACGGTGCTTCGCAATAAAGGAGCGTGACCTCGGTCGTAGCTTTTTCTGGGGTGGTTTGACGTTCGGCGCAATACCGATCATGCTCTCACTTCTGGGGTTCATGGCCGCACATCCTTCCGTAGGTCTCGTTCTGCCAGCGGGCTTTGACAGATCCCTGGTCGGGTTTGCAGTCGTAACTCATGTGCTTGGTTCCGCCTGGGCAGTCCTCTTTATCTATGCGCTCATGGCTGGCTTTTGTTCCACGCTCGATTCTGCTGTCTTGGCCACTAGTTCACTTTGGGCGCTGATTCGCCAGCGGCCATGGCGCAGGGACTATCAGTCCTCGAATTACACCGTCGGGACCGGTCGCCTGGTCATGCTGATGGCTGGACTTGCTGCCTTGGTCCTCGCGTACGTTGTGGAGGTACTGCCAGGGTTTGGCCTGAAGTATTTGTTCTGGTTCTATAATGGTATCTGTGCGTCCACGCTCGTGCCTACGTTCCTTGCATTGCTTTGGGATAAATTAACAGCGCGCGGCATCCTTATCGGATCTGGAACGAGTCTGGCAATAGGCTTTCCGCTACTGTTCTACGGAAGCATGACAGAGAACGATATCTTGATAGCATGCACTTACGTTGGTATCGTCTTTTTTTGTGGACTGATCTGTTATGCAACACGAAGCCGATTGGGAGGTGACATTGAGGCAAAAGCACGCCTACAAAACTCAGGCGCCACTTCGGGCTAGGCACACGCCCGCACTTACTGATGAATTCGCATTTTTCCTCAGCCAACAAATCGCACGTAGCGACAAGAAACAGGTGACTTGGCTCGACGTCGGCTGTGGGCGAGGTCAGCTGCTGAAAGAGGCGTGTCGCTCACTACGTATGGACCAGCGATGCCGCGTAGCCTACACTGGCTACGATTGCACCTTGGACTTTGTCGAGGACTGCAATGCGACGATCGAGTCGTTGCGCATCGACAACAGCCGAGCTCGTCAAGGCGAGTTCGACGGCATGGATGCTCTTTTCAACGCAGGGCCGTTCGATGTGATCTCGGTTGTCGAACTCATTAGCGATCTCCATCTCCACCTCGTTCCAAGGCTTGTCCTTAACATCTTTCGGCTTTGTCACAGTTCGACGGTATTGTGTTTTTCAGACCTTCGGAAGCTAACATCTAGCTCGGCGTCTCCCGGTATGCTTCCGTGGTCTGAGGAGGAGATCAATCCCTTTGTGGCGGCAATAGCGCGGCTCCTAGACGGTCCCCGACTGCCGCCGACGGCGTTCGTTCAAGTCCATAAGAACGCGTGGAGCTTAACACTCGATCTGGGCGCAGTTAGTGGCAACATTCAAAAGGCTCTGTCGTTTGACGGTGATGCAGAAGGAAGGCTCGTGGGAGAACTTTACGAGATCTTCGAAAAGCGGCGCAGTACGCTAGACGACCGACTTCAGCGGGGCGTCTTGGAATATCGGCAATTACTTCGCGCTGCCCAACGTGAACGCAATGAAGCTAACCTAGAAAAGAAGGCTTCCTTTTTCACCGGTGATCCTGCCAACGGGCACGCCCTCGATGCGGACCCTGTGCGGGTCCGCGGCGTGGCGGAGAACATTGCAAACGCTTTTCAGGAGTACTGGGCTTGCGAGTCAGAAGTGAGCTTGTTGGTACAACAGTAGTAAATACCGGATCGCCACCTTGGCGGACAGATAAGCTGAACCATGTCAGATCTACTTTTCGGCCGGGCAGAGGCGTTGATCAGGCTTGTCGGCATGGGGGTCGACGAGCGTCATGAGAACGAGCGAATCTTACAGGTTCGCTATCTCACCCCCCGTGGCATGCAGAAATCCGTTTGGGTGGTCGGAGAAGCACATGAGAACGTCGAGTCCCTTGATCAGAGGCTGAAGGCGTGCGTCAGGAGGTTTGACGGGCGTGCTGATGTAGAATTCGTCGTTCTCTTGGATGCGCCGAGGCACATCGCCACATCACCTTTACCGGTGGCGGGACGCGAGTTTGCAGTCACTTCGTTTGCCGCTCTGGCACAATGGGTTCTGCACGGAGGCGTGTACAAGGCGTCGATCGAGAAGGTGCTCGCCAGCAAGCTAACGCGGCAACAGGCACTTCCAGTTCCAGCACGCGTTTATCGCCTTCCAACGGACCAGCGATGGATTGCCCATGATGCCTATGGGGTTCTCCATGAATTTCTGCGGTCACCGGAAGAACGTCTGTGCGCTGTCTCAGGAAGCTTCGGATCGGGCAAATCGGTCTTACTAAATCGCGTAGCCCTTGATCTTCTCCTCGACGATGCGGCATCTTTTTTTCCGTTGGTAGTCGATCTGGGCGGCTACGCGGGACAGGGAGTCGAGGCGGCGATAAGCCATGTCCTTGCGCGGACATTTGGGCCGGCATCGCCGACGGGGTTTGCCGACCTCCAGGCCGTTCTGGGAGCCAGCGTTTCGATAGTGCTCTTCTTGGATTCCCTCGACGAACAGATCGAACTGACGCCCGTTGAAATGTCGAAACTCATCGACGACATCATCGATGTCGCGAGATTGGGCATCAAGACAGTCGTGGCGTTCAGGCCGGAGATTTTCGAGGGAGCGCACGACCAGGAAAGGATGCTGCGCTTTGCGGGCGACCGGTCCGATATGCGGTTCGTGTACCTTGAGCCTTTAGAAAAGGACACCGTGGAGCGCTCTTCGGATGTCGAGTGGTTGCCCGCGCCAGTGCGCTCCCATGCGCTTGGTCTGGCACGCAGACCTCTCTGGCACACAGTCATTCAGCAGCTCCGTGTGGCCCCAGGAAAAGAGAACATCGGCAGCGCCGAACTTGTTGAATATTGTGTCAGGGCTTGGTCAAAGCGCGAGGCTACGACAAGGCGGCCGATGTTAGGCGAGGAGGAAAGGGAGCTGCTGACCATGGTTATTGCGTATTTGCTGTTTTCGGGCCTGCGAGTGGAACACTGGGGCTCGGGATCAGTAAGACGCTCTCAGCTAGTTCCTTTGATTCGGCAGTTGTTGCCACGCCTTCGGACAGGGGACGCCGTCATGCCCGGAGAGTTACGTTGGGCGCATGCCTCGCCGGACCTTGCGAGTGAGAGTCTGGCGGTGGCCAGCCTTCTGACAATCGATGATTCTGGTTACTTGAAGTTTTCTGAAGAAATTTTTTACCACTACTACTTGGCGAGCCTCTTGTTCGTGGTGTTGCTCGATCGACGGCCACCGGTCGCTTTGTCCGAATCAGCAGTACTTGATCTTTTCTCGATTGAGTCCACGGGCCAACTCCTCGGCATCAGACCGCTTCCGGACGGTGCATTTTGGGATTTGCTCCAAGATAAGGTCCGTTCTCGGTCGAGTTTGTCCGTGCTACACGGGGTCACTGTGGATTTACTGGATCGGCTTCGGCCGCCACCGTCGTGCCCAGATGTATCAAATTGGAAAAGACTGATGGTGAATTTCGACGAAAAGGCACTCGACGAAGATCGTTCTTACGAGTTGCATGTGCCCGAGCACTGGCCCCAGTATGGTGGCTGGTTTGCGCCGGGGAATGTATTGAAGATTCTTGGGCTCGCGAGTGGGCATCGCCGAGTCCTGGGCGAAGACTTATCGTTAATTGATTTCAGCGGTGTTGATTTTTCTGGATTTAGATTCGAGCACTGTAGTTTCGATGGCTGCGATCTGTCATATGCGAGATTGGGTGACGCAACCTTCGAGCGCTGCTCATTCAAGCAGGCGTTATTCTTTGGATGTGACGTGGCGGAATCGAGCATTGCGGCAGCCGACCTGGCGTCGGCAGTGGTCATAACAAGACAAGCCTCCATGTCGACGGCGGAGCTGTCAAAGGTGCTTGGGGACCTGGCTGAACCTGGCGAAGTGTGGGTTTTACCGCAGGTGACGCTCGCTGGTCAGCCGCCTAGAGGCGGCTCGGCTTCGATTAGTGTCGACGTTGCTCCGTTCTTGGTGGACGAACGTTTGGTGACGAACGGCGAGTTCGGTAACTTTCTGCAGAAGCACGTCAGTTACGCCGCACCTAATCATGGATTTGCGATTGAGAACCCGTACTACCTATCTTTTTTGGACAAGGCGATTGAGCGGGGGATGGGCCACCTTCCAGTGGTTTATGTCTCGCTTATCGCTGCAACCGGATATGCCGTTACGAATGGCAAGCGCTTGCCAACGTACGCGGAGTATCTGGCCTACAAACAGCAGTTGGGTGATAGCGACGAAAAGGCAGATGACTACCTTGCATTGAATATTCCAGCGACCACGACGAGGCATCCAACAGGATTGGTATACGAGTGGACGTACCAGGTGGACGACGGGGACTATTGGGATGCCGTGTTGCGCGACGATTTGGCGGCGCACAGGGGCCGCGCTTGTCCATTGCCTCCACATCTGCGCCGGCAAAATCGACGGTGCGAGTATATAGTCGCTGGGACGTCGT
>JBCKZH010000188.1:0-4860 GCA_038919385.1 Vicinamibacterales bacterium
GCGCCGCATGGCCTGGCCTTCGGCGAACACGAGGTACTGTTCCACCAGGTTGTTGAGCGCGGCCAGCTCCGGTTCGCTGAGGTAGTTCTTGGCGATGACCGTGTCCTCCTTGCGCGGCTTCGCCCCACGCCAGTTCGTCAGCCCCATATTGGACCGCTTGCGGTCGGCGCGCGCGTGGATAATCTCGGCGGCGGTCTGGCCGGTAATGGCCCAGTGCACCTTGTTCTGCACTGTCTTGAAGAAGGCGAGACTGGTCTCGGCGGTCGGGTCGTAGTCCAGGCTGGTGGCGTAGATGTCGGTGATCTTCTGGTAGAAACGCCGCTCGGACGTGCGGAGAGCAGAGCAGCGGCGGCAAACAGTGTGTGTTTCATGCAGGTTCCTGCTGTGTCCCGTGGACCGGGAGGGCGTGATTATAGTTCGAGGCGCGCGAACCACCATCCGCGACATGGCAAAGCGCTGCCCTCTGGCTGCGAGATGACCGGAGCGGTCTACTTCATTGCCAGTTGGGCCGACAAGACGGAATCCCGGATGCGGGCGTAGAATTACCCTGATGAGCATCGACGAACTCGAAGCGGAGGCCTTGAAGCTGAAGCCAGAGGCCCGAGCGCGCTTAGCCGAGCGGCTTCTCGACAGTCTTGAGGACTTGTCGGACGAGGAAAACGCCCGCGTGTGGGCCGAGGAGGCCGAGCGACGGTCGGCCGCCTGGGACGCGAATCCGGGCAGCGGCCGTGCGGCGGAGGCCGTCTTCCGTGACGCCAAGTCGCGGCATGCGTGAATGGTCGTTTCCTTTCACGAGCTGGCCGAGCGTGAACTCACCGATGCGGCCGAGTACTACGGTCAGCGGCAGAGCGGCCTCGGGACGGCGTTCATCACCGAGGTCCAACGCTGCAGCGACGCAATCGTTCAGCACCCGGAGGCTGGTCCCATTATTCTTGGCACGACTCGCCGCCGAATGTGCCGTCGCTTTCCGTACGCGTTGCTGTACACCATTCGGCCGGACGTCGTGCGTATTCTCGCAGTGATGAATCTGAAACGGCGGCCTGGGTATTGGGTGGGGCGGTCGTGAAGATGCGGCCCAAACGGCTGCACCAGACGGCCGCGCTCGTTAGGCACACAAAGGCACGCTGGAAAGGGGACGTTGACCTGGTCGCGGCCGAGATCGCGGAAGACGATGACCTCTTGGCTGAGCTTGACCGACTGGCCTCATCGTTCGGGATCGGAATCATCCACCTGAACTTGGCTGACCTGAGCGAATCGCGGGTGGTCTATCCTGCCCGCATCAAGACGGAACTTGATTGGGAAACCATCAACAAGCTCTGCGAGCAGAACGACGATTTCAAGAAGTTCCTCCAGAGCGTCAAGATCGACGTCAGTGCCCGCAAGATTCATCGTGCTGAATACGACGCAGTCAAGCCGGATATCGATGAGTACGTTGGGAAACGGGCAGGCTAACCAGCGAATGGAGCCGACGCGCCGCTGACCGAGGCGGCGCGCGGCTCATTCGTGGTCGGCGACAGCGCGAAGCGGCACTCCCTTGACAGGTGTATGCGATGAGCATATACCTGTGGCGTGGGTGTGCTTGGCGAGTTCCTGGCCGGACTCGAAGGGTTCGAGTGGGATTCCGGCAACTCCGACAAGAACTGGCACAACCATCAGGTTCGCCAATCCGAGGCCGAGCAGGTGTTGCTCAATCGCCCGCTGGTGTTCGCGTCGGACGTGAAGCACTCCCAGGCCGAGGCCCGGTATTTCACCCTCGGCCGAACCGACAGCGGCCGGCACTTGGCCATCGTGTTCACCACCCGCGGCAAGCGCGTCCGGGTCATTTCGGCGCGGCCCATGAGCCGGGCCGAGCGCAGGGTTTATGGCAAAGTCATCGCGCGCGCCGAAAGCGATTCCTAAGTTCGCGTCCGAGGCCGCGGAGCGGCGGTTCTGGGAGACCCACGACACCACCGACTATGTCGATTGGTCGAAGGGCCAACTCAGTGCCTTTGCGAACCTGAAGCCTTCGACCGAGACGATTTCGTTGCGCTTGCCGGCCCCGCTGCTCAGTGACCTCAAGGCGCTCGCCAACAAGCGCGACGTGCCGTATCAGTCACTCTTGAAGGTCTTCGTTGCCGACCGGGTGGCCGCCGAGTGGCGGACCCATCTACGTGACGGCGCGCTGTCTCACCAGGCGCTGCAGCTGACGAACCGCGCGCGCGTCGGAAGGCGACGCCGAAAGTGAAGCGAGTCGCACGCGCGGCTCGCGGCTGAGCGCATCGGGCGCGCGCGGCAGGTTACGCGAAACACAGCAAACGGCCTTCGGTCGATCCGATCACGATGCGGCCCGACGCCAGCGCCGGTGATGCGCTGAGCGCGGCGCCTTCATCGTGTTCCCACACGACCTTGCCGCTGGCCAGATCCAGCGCATACAAGCGGCCATCATTCGAACCCACGTAGACGCGGCCGCCGGCAATGGCCGGTGACGAGTCGATGCGCGCGCGGGTCATGTAGGTCCAGCGAGCCTTCCCGGTCTTCGCGTCGAGCGCGTGTACCATGCGGTCCCGACCGCCGAGGACCACCGTGCCATCGGTCACCGCGGCCGACGAGTAGAACGGAAACTTGCGATCGGGATGCTCGTAGCGCCACAGCACCTTGCGCGACGCGAGGTCCAGCGCCAGCACCTGGTTGTCGAACGTGCCGAAGTAGGCGACGCCATTGACCATAGCCACCGACGCGCCGGTGTAGGCGGTCGCCGACGTGTTCAGCCGTTCCTTGCCGGTCTTGACCTCCACCGCATGGAAGATCTCGTCGCAGCCGGCGAAATGCGCCACCCCGTTGACGATGCACGGCGTGCCGTGGACGTAGTTCTCGGTCGCGTAGGTCCAGACCGGTTTGCCGGTGGCGGCATCAAGGCCGTACAACTTACCGTCGTAGGACCCCATCAAGAGCAAATCGCCGACCACCACCGGCGACGACTTGATCTCGGACTGCGTCTTGAACGTCCACAGCGGCTTGCCGTCAGCGACGCTCACCGCGTGGACGACGCCAATCAGATCGCCGATGAAGACCCGGCCGGCGGCCACGGTGGGCGACGATTCGCCAATCGCCTCGCCGGCCTTGTAGCGCCACCGCAACTTGCCGTCGGCCAGTCCCACCGCGATCAGCTCTCCGGTGGCGGTGCCAACATAGACGACGCCATCGACGATCGCCGCCGATGAATCGAACGCTTCCCCGCCCTCCCAGGCCCAGGCCAGCTTCGGCGCCGGGGCGATGGAGGTGGACGAAATACCGGTGAGTGCGGGCGAGCCGCGGAACTGGACCCAGCGATCCGCGGGCGCGGACGCTAGTGATGGGGATTGCGTTCGAGCGGCGTGGGGCGCCACGGCCAGCGCCCCACAGGCCAGGAGAAAATCGCGGCGCTTCACTTTTTCAGTTGCGCGCCTTCGGCCAGCGCGTACAGCTGGTTGCGGTTCATGATGAACAGCGCGCCATTGGCCGGAACGGGTGTGGCATACACCGAGCTGCCCATGTTCTGCTCCGAGACCAGCTTGAACGTCTTGCCATGCTCGACGATCGTGACGTCACCATCTTCGTCGCCCAGGTAGACCTTGTCGCCAATCAGTATCGGCGAGCCCCAGATCGCGGCAAACATGTCGTGGGTCCAGTACGGCTTGCCGGTCTTCAAATCGAGGCAGTGCAGAAAGCCGCTGAAGTCGGCGAGGTAGATCAGGCCGTCCTTGATCGCCGCGGTGGAAATCGATCGGCGAATCTTGTCGAAGTGCCACAGCACGCCAGAGACGGTGATGTCGCCGCGCTTGGTGCCGTCAATCGCGTAGGCGTGGCCGACGCCCTCGCCGTGTTCCGGGTCCTGCCCATTCGTAATGTAGACCACGTTCTCGGCGATCACCGGCGTGCTGATCACCTCGTTGCGCGTCTTGGGCCACACCGAGTCTTTCGGGTTGGTGTCGAACTCCCAGAGCTTCTTGCCGGACTGGGCTTCGTAACCGCGCACCCAGCCGTCACCCTGGGCATGCACCACCTGGCGCACGCCGCCGATGTCGCCCACCGCAGGTGTCGACCACTGGCCGTGCAGGATGCGATCGCCGACCGAGTTGTCTTCCCACACCAGCTTGCCGGTGAGACGGTTGACGGCCACGATCGACGGCGCCTTCGGCGACGGAACGTTGACGTGGCTTTCGTCCTGGCCGTTGCCGGTGCCGCAATACAGCAGGTCGCCATCGGCGACCGGCGAGCAGTTGGCGAGGTTGTGCGGGAACGCCCCGACCTCCTCGATCATGTCGAAGACGCTGGGCACGTTGCAGAAGGGGTCGCCGGTGCTGGCCGACGGCAAGCTCTACGTCGGCACTGAGAATGGTAAGTTCTTCATCCTGCGTCCCAGCGCGACTGGCGTCGAGGTCTTGGACGAGGATCTGCTCGGGACACTGCAAACGCCCGAGCCGATTATCGCCTCGCCAATCGTCGCCGCCGGCCGCATCTATGTGACGACGATGGATGCGCTGTATGCGATCGGCAAGCGGGTTCCGCCTCGCGCCACCCGACCAGCCCCACCAGCCGCACCTGCCTCATCCGCCCCACCCGCGGTGGTGCAAGTGTTCCCCTACGAATCGCTGGTCGCGCCCGGTCAGACCGTGTCGCTCACGGCCCGCCTGTTCGACGCCAAGGGCAACTTCATTCGCGAAGAGCCGGCGGCACAGTGGACCGTTGAGCAACTGACTGGCGCGGTTGATGCCAAGGGCGCCTACACCGCTGCCAAGGCTGGCTCCTCGGCCGGTGTCGTCAAGGCCACTGTGGGCGGAATCAGCGGGACGGCGCGCGTGCGCGTGATTGAGCCGTTGCCCTGGGCGTGGGACTTCGAGT
>JBCKZH010000189.1:0-4658 GCA_038919385.1 Vicinamibacterales bacterium
CTTTCATTAGATTGCCAATTAGCTGCGGGGTCCACGTGTAGAGATGCTGATGCGGATCATCGGGCCGGTACGTTCGGTTGTCCGGTGCGCGCCAGTCGTCAATGCGAAGCAGCAAAATAACACGACTGTCTTTGCCCTTGAGTCTTGCCGCGAGGTCACGCAACGCCTCGCATGGGTTCTCGACGTGTTCCAGCGCGTGACTGCTGATGATTACGTCGAAGTTGCCGTCAACGGAAGCGATGTCAGGAGCGACCGAGATTCCCAATTGCTCTGCGACTTTACGAGCGTGAGGATTGATCTCGACACCGACTTTCCGCGCACCCGGCAGAACACGCAGGAGAAAGCCTCCGCCGCAGCCGAAATCTAGAACGTCATCGGTGGGACGGATCCAGCGCGAAAAGAAGTGGCTGTTCCATTCGGCACCCTGCAGGCCTGCCGCACTTTGCCAGGCAAAATACTCTTCGCCCTGGTCACCGTCGTATCGAGCTGACGCGCCCGTTAACACAGCTTCGTCACCTTGTCATGTAATGTGTGATGGATGTGTGATGGATGCAGTTCAATGCTTCCCCTTGTCGAGCTGAAACAATACTCTGGACAGTGCAAATTGGACTGCGGGCTTCTGAAGTGCGCGTGTCATGACACCGCGAAAGCGACGCATTGGCATTAGGCGAGCGTTTCTGTCGGTCGCTCGAGAATCGCTTCGGCGCCCAATAGAGCTAGCAGTTGGCCGGCGACCTCGTCTGATACCGTCTGCCAAGCTCGCCCAGCCATCGACGCCCGCGCCGCTGTGCCGATTGCGCGCCGGCCCGCCGGATCGTGGTAGCAGCGCTCAATAAGGGTCGCGAGCGTTGCCGCATCACCGACGTTAATCAGCAACCCATTGTATTCGTGCTGGATGACGTCTCGCTGCCCGCAGCAATCGGTGGTGATGCAGCACCGCGATGCCGCCATTGCTTGCAACAACGACAGCGGCTGACCCTCATAAACGCTGGGCAACGCAAAAACGGTCGCCTCCGTCAATAGCTTGACCTCGTCCCTGCTCGGAAAAGTGGGCACGATGCGCGTCTGCTCGCGTAGTTCCGCGGGCCAGCTTTGCCAAATTGTGTCTGCGCTCGCCTGAGTCCCGGCGAGCACCCATCGCACCCGCAACGAACGGTCGTGAAGGCGTCGTGCCGCTTCACCCAGAACGTCCACGCCTTTACGGCGGATCCAACTCCCGTTGAATAGGACTGTGAACTGGTCTGGTTCCGTGCTGGCCTCGACATCTACGTGATCGACCCCGTTGCGAAAGATGAAGATGTCTTCCGCACGCCGGCCGTAGTGAGTCTTAGCGAAGTCACAGTCTTCGCGATGTATGAGAAAGAGTCTGTCAGCGAGCAATACGCCACGGTCGCAGTGCCGTAGACGGATCAAAGGCTCGAGCAGACGCTGCTTCAGGGTTAGCTGCGCTAGCCCAGGAAGCATGCGCCGCTTCTGATATTGCCAGATACGGCGCTCGAGGCCATGGGCGAACACAACCAGCGGAATGCCGCGGCTGGCGAACGGACCGGAACTGGCTTCATGTACCAGAAACAAGTCTGCGCGACGGCGGAGCTTCTTATACGTCTGCCAAGCTTTGGATGGAAAGAGGCTTCGATGCGCGATCGGCCCGATCGCCGCCGGTCCTATGTGAAGGAACTCATGGCCCTGCCGTTCGAGCGCGCGAGCCCAGTGCCAAGCAACTCTACCCATCCCTGATTCAAGACGCGGTTCGATCTCTGCAACGTGGACAATGAGTTTGCCTTTCATCTCACGAGAGGTCCATTGACGCTTGATAAGGCCTCGATCGCTCGAGTAATGGCTCGGACTTCGTCGGCCCCATTGTCGGGTCTGATGTGAGCCAACCAGACGACCCGGCTTGCGCGCCCGATGGCGCGAATTATGGCCTTGTCATCACGAAGGTCGGCGCCGCAGGTTTCGATCCGGCCGTTGCCACACCAACCTGGGGCAGGTGAACCGTGGCGCGCGCGACGCATCTGATCCACTGCCCGTCAGCAATCAGCGCGTCGATTGAGCTTGAATGCCAAGCGGCGACCCGCCACCCACAACGACGATGGGATCGTCGACGGACCGTTCAGCGGCGCTCACGTGCGCTCGCGGAGCCTGAGCCGAAACCGAATGTCCCACCATGTGTAGTAAGGGAGAATAAACGGTAGCAGCGCCCAATCCAACATCAGTCGGGCAACCACCGTCCGCCAGTTGGCGGAGTCCAGATTGCGGACATGACGTACAGACACTCGCGCCATGTTCGCCACTCTTCCTGTGGCGGTGTGCCAAGTCGCCTTCCACAGTGGTGTGTCGGGTGGCAGTGTCTGATTGGTCTTGAGTAGGTAAAGCGCCGCCCAACGAATCCCGAAATTGAACTTCAACAGGCCACGCCAAGTGAGGACGTGTGATGGGTGCTCGACGACTATCGACGGGAAGAACGCCGCCCTCGCGCCCGCTGCCATGAACCGGTGAGCGAATTCCATGTCATCGCCTCCGCTACCGAGAAAATCCTCGTCAAACCCCCCCAGCCTTGTGTAGAACTCGTGCCGCATCCCGATATTCGCGGACCAGTAGTTCCCGCCAGTGAGATTTTCCACGTCGCGCCGAAAGATACTGTCGCGCTTTTCTGGCACAACAATCATCCCCTCCACAACATCGTGTTCAGAGAGATTGGCAGACGTGATTTCTCGCAACCAGTTCGGACGGGGCACGCAGTCATCATCGACAAAGAATAACCATTCACCCGACGCAAACCGTGCTGCGTGGTTGCGGTTTGCTCCCGGTCCAAGGCCAGGACCGCTGACAAACTTGTATCCTGGAAAATCGATTTGGAGCGCCTCGCTCTCGACACTCGGCGGTGCATTATCGCTGATGATAAATTCGCAGTCTAGCCCTGGCAGCGACATCTCCTGAGCCCTAAGCAGCGTCAAGAGGCGACGCAACTCTGCAGGGCGTCTATAAGTAGGGACCAGGACTGACCAGTGAGGTGGGTTCATGGATCCGCTACGACGAGACGTGAAGCTACCTTCCATCCCGTCCGGTGATGCGCATGTTCAAGCCAATCGTCGTTTGATGCCTCGCTTGACCTCCGCCAAGACAAACTCGACTGAGGTCAGGCGGTTCATGGGTACCGTCTCGACGACCACTGGGGGGGCTGGCGTCTTGTCGTCGGAGAGCCTCCGGCAGCAATCCCCGTACTGACGAGGTCAGGTGAGCGGCCACGAGACGATCCGAGAGGTCTCGTCCGCTCACCGGCACCACAACCTGTTCGAACGACCAGAACGCCGACCGCTGCGACATTGCGAATGCACCACAACACGTCTGCTCCAGCCAAAATGATCGCGAGTACACCTGATAGCCCACGACTGATGATGTCTTCGAGCAACGGCAGGTTGAATGACGACTTCAGATAGGAGAACACACCACCGTTCAGACGCTTTGGGAGCCGAATACCCCACCGTCCAACCATATGCCAAGGCCGAAGCGAATAGGAGTTCTGGCTGTCCTGCATGAACAAGCACGTAATTCGATCGTCCGGAAGGCGGAATAAACCCGAGAACGGCTTAAGGAACAGCACATCAGTCGGTGAAGGCCACCGTTTCGCCCGGGTGGAGAAAGGACAGATCGAACAGCTTGACACCGTACGCGAATCGGTCACGAAACTGACGGCACTCCGGGTACGCTTTCAGTGCATCGTAGTCGCCGCTCCGATTCAGCCGTGAGCGTGCCCTCGTCGTGAATGCGAAAATGCAGCGGATCCCTCGACATCGCATGCATGGAGCCAAGACACTGTAACGCCAGCTTGACGTACTTCTCGCCCAGCAGCGTAGCAACGGGCATGGCGGACGACAGGGTGGGCACGGAACTACTCCAGCATCAATTATCGCCTCAGAACTATATTCCTGCGCAGCCGGAACAACGGCGTGGTTGTCCGGTCTTGAACGTTAGTAAGCATGTGTCGCGTGGTGGTACAAGCATTCGTTCGCCACCGCGTAGAGCATGGATGAGGACGCTGAGAAGCTTACTTGATGCGTGCCCCATGCGCTGATCGTGCGAACCAGGTCGGCAAGTGGGTAGGCATTCGGGTGGAATTCAAGCGCAAAGGCATCGACCTTAGAGGGATCGTGGATCGCTTTCATGATCTCGAACTCGGCGCGCTCAGATGCGGCACGTGCGAGTCCACAATCGTGTTGGACCCGCCGCCGAGGTAGTCGAAGCACCGCATCGTCGCCACACCGGAAGTATTCGACACGGCCTGCTGAAATGCATGAACACGCGGGCCGAATCCGTTACGTTCGATATTCGCCACCCGCCGGGCGTAGCTATTCGGGCGAAGGCTCGTACGCAAACACCTCCGCACCACGTGACGCCGCATAGCAAGAACACAACCCTGATGCGCGCCGATATCCAATACGGTGTCACCTGGTCGAATCGGGCAGCCCGCGACGTCATAATCGTGGCTGTACCACGTCTCACCAAACATATGGTACGACTGAGCGGACGCCACGACGGTGACGCCGGTTTGGCGATCGACGATCGTCATCAGCGCATCGGGTCGAGCGGTTAGCCGCCGCATCACAATGTGCACGGGATTCCGATAGTGAATAAGTCCCTGGAGGATAGGGATCAAT
>JBCKZH010000190.1:0-4647 GCA_038919385.1 Vicinamibacterales bacterium
GGTTCGCGCTCGGCGCTCTTTATTCGTCCACCACTCAGGCCCAGGCGCCGGGACGGGTCTTCGAGCTTCGCACCTACACTGCGCCCGACGGCAAGCTGCCGTTGCTCCAGAAACGGTTCCGCGACCACACCCTCCGCATCTTCGAGAAGCACGGCATGAAGAACGTGGGCTACTGGGTGCCGCAGGATTCGCCGGCGAAGGACAACACGCTCATCTATGTGATCTCGCACGCGAGCCGCGACGCCGCCAAGCAGAGCTGGGCCGCCTTCGCCGCGGATCCGGAATGGAAGAAGGTCTCGGCCGAATCCCAGGTTGACGGCCCGATCGTCGCCAAGGTGGTGTCGGTCTATATGGACGCCACCGACTACTCGCCCATCAAGTAGGACGCTGTCATGCGATTCCCACGTATCGTCATTGCCGCCGCCATCGTCGCGGTTGGCCTGACCACTCTCTCGCTGGCGTCGGCCCAACAGCCCGCCAGCGACCCCAACTTCACGGGCATCGTCACGACCATGGATGCGAAGGACGTGACGGCAGGCCGCCGCAAGTTCGAACCCGGCGCTCGCACCGCCTGGCACAGTCACGACAAGGGCCAGTTGATCCTGTCCGAGTCGGGCCGTCTGCGAACGGGACGCCGCGGTGAGGCAATCAAGGAATACCCGTCCGGCGGCAGCGAGTACACCGGCCCGAACATCGAGCACTGGCACGGCGCGACGCCGGGCGAAGCGCTCGTGCAGGTCAACATCCAGTTTGGCGGCACCACCAAGTGGCTGACCAAGACGACGGATGCCGAGTACGGTGCGAGAATAGGAAAGTAACGGCTTGCGGCTTGAGACTTGCGGCTTGAAAACGCATACCTCAAGCCTCAAGCCCCAAGCCCCAAGCCTCATGGACCCTACGATTCGGCTGCTGAAGCAGCTGATTGCAATTGACTCGGTCAACCCGTCGCTCGTGGCTGGGGCGGCGGGGGAGGCGGCGGTTGCTCGCGCGATTGCTGAGGAGCTTCGCAGCATTGGTCTGAAGGTTGAGACCCAGGAAGTTACCCCCGGCCGTCCCAACGTCGTCGGCACACTTGAAGGAAGGGCGCCCGGGCGGTCGTTGATGTGCTGCGGGCACACCGACACCGTGGGTGTTTCGGGCATGACGCGGCCGTTCGATCCGGTCGAGCGCGACGGCCGCATCCATGGCCGTGGATCGCAGGACATGAAGAGCGGCGTCGCGGCCATGATTGGCGCCGCCCGCGTGATCGCCGAATCCGGCGGTCTCGATAGCGGCCGCCTGGTGATCGCGTGCGTGGTCGATGAAGAGCACGCCAGTATCGGTGCGGATGCGCTGGTCGCAAGATGGCGCGCGGATGGCGCGGTCGTCACGGAGCCCACCGATGTGCAGGTGGCGGTCGCGCATAAGGGTTTCGAGTGGGTGGAGATCGCAACCGAAGGCATCGCCGCCCACGGCAGCCGCCCGCGCGAGGGCCGCGATGCCATCCGTCTGATGGGCCGGGTGCTGTCCGCGCTCGACGCGCTCGACCGCGATCTGCAATCACGCCCGCCGCATCCGCTGCTCGGCACCGCCTCCCTTCACGCCTCGGTGATCGCCGGCGGGCATGAGTTGAGCAGCTATCCCGATCGTTGTCACTTGCAGATGGAGCGGCGGACCGTGCCCGGCGAACCGCCGGGTGTCGCCGGCAGTGAGGTCGATGCGATCCTCAAGCGACTGCGCGGTGAGGATCCCGAGTTCCGCGGCGCCGCGAAAGTCACCTTCGGCCGCCCACCGCACGAGATCGCGTCGGATCACCCGCTGGCGCGGGCAATGCAGGAAGCGCATCGCACCGCAGCACCTGTGATTGGCATGAGTTTCTGGACCGACGCCGCCGTGCTCGGCGGAGCCGGAATCCCGGCCATCCTCTATGGACCAACGGGCGCCGGACTGCACAGCATCGAGGAGTGGGTAGACGTGCAGTCGGTGTTGACGTGCCGGGACGCGCTCGTCACGCTGGCGCGCAACTGGTGCAGGTGATCGCGGACCTACGCCGCGCGTACCGCGCATCGGCCACCAGGAAGGGTGAGCGAAGCGCAGTACGCGCGGGTGAAGCCAAGCAGCGCCTACGAGGCCGGCGTCAGGTCCAGCGCCTCGACGATGCGGGTGAACGGCAGCTTCGCGGCTTCGTTGACCTTCTGCACATCGCCCGCGCTGGACGCGTCGAACAGGCACATGCAGCGCGATTCGCCAGGCACGAAAGTGCTTCGGATGTAGCGGACGGGAGTCCCGTCAGCCGTGAACCGCTGCGAGGTGGCAATCGCCGCCTGCTGGGCGGCTGCCAGCGCCGTCATCGTGATTCCCGCGAGGTCTCGTTCCACCATATAGACAGCCATCGTGTGCTCCTTGTGAAATCCTGCACCGCTTTCGCCTAGAATAGGCGCGCCGGTCGCAGGCCTATCATCACGGCCCGGCGCCGCCTTGTCCTCAAGCGCGCAGTCAAGAAGGCTCAAAACTTCTCAACGATGGGTATGGCCACCGCCCCGCACTACCTCTTCGGACCGTTCCGGCTCGACCCGGCGCGCCGGACACTCTGCCGCGGCGACCAGACCGTGCCGCTGACCGCCCGCGCCTTCGACGTGCTGCTCGCGCTGGTTGAGCGGGCAGGGCGGACGGTCGAGAAGGACGAACTGCTCCAACTCGTGTGGCCCGACACGATTGTCGAGGAGGCCAATCTCACTCAGCAGGTCTTTACGATCCGGAGGCTCCTCGGCCCCTCTCCCGACTCGGGCCCTTACATTGTCACGATCCCACGCCGCGGCTATCGCTTTGTGGCCACCGTCGAGGAGCAGATGGCGCGGCCGAATCGCTCCCCGGGCCACAACGACGCGGCAACCCCGGCCCTTCTTCTCGCCATGCCGCTGCCGCCAGACGCGCCGGTTGCGCCAGTTGCGGAGCGGGCCCTTGCCATCTCCCCCGACGGCCGCACTGTCGTCTACGTCTCGGGTGGCCCGGCGGGAACGCGGCTCTACCGGCGGGCGCTCGACACCTTCGACGCGATGCCAATCCCGCACACCGAGGGAGCCGCCAACCCATTCTTCTCGCCCGATGCCAGTTGGATCGGATTCACCACCGCGTGCCGGCTTCAGAAGATTCCCGCCGCCGGCGGACCGCCGCAGACGATTTGCGAGCTCGAAGGCGATGTCCGCGGCGCCACCTGGTCTCCGTCGGGAACGATCGTCTTCGCCGCGGGACCGGCGTCGGGGCTCTGGCAGGTCCAGGACGGCGGGGGGACGCCGAGGCCGCTCACAACGTTGCGGTTCGAAATGGGAGAACGGACCCACCGCTGGCCGCACATGTTGCCCGACGGCCTGGGTGTGCTCTTCACGATCGGACACGCGGGCGACAGTTCCTTCGACGAAGCCAGCGTCGCCGTGGCGGGCCTTGATGCCCCGGATCATCGGATCGTCCTGCGCCACGCCACCGACGGCCGCTGCCCCAGCCCGGCCTTGCTGCTCTGGGGTCGTCAGGGCATTTTGATGGCCGCCGCGTTCGATCCGCAGAGCCGGGAAATCGCCGGGCCGCCCCGAGTGGTCATCCCCGGCGTCGTCATGTCCAAAACCGGTGCGGTGCACGCAGCTTGCTCGCGGACTGGCATCCTGGTTCACGTCCCCGGCGGCGTACAGAAGCCGCGTCGTTCGCTCCTGACGCTCGACGGCGACGGTACCGTCGTCGACACCATGCCGTGCGAGGACGCGATCGAGGAGCCCCGCGTGTCGCCGGACGGCCGCTCCGTCATTCTTGGCCGTCGCAGCCGCGGCTCGGACCTGTGGCGCTTCGATCGTGAGCGGCGTTCGCTGACGAGGGTGTCGTTCGACCAGGGCACCTTTGCTGGTATCTGGGGTCCGGAGAACGGCACGATCACGTGCAGCTCCAGCACCAGCGGCGTCGCCGACCTGTATTGCCTGCAACCGGATCGCGGCACCGAGCCGGCGCGTCTCTTAGGGACGGAATTCGACAAGGTTGCGGGAGCGTGGTCGCCCAACGGCGAGACGCTCGCTTACACCGAGTACCACCCGGAAACCGGAGCCGACATCTGGGTCCTCGATCGGGCGTCGGGCGCCACGACCGCGCTGGTGCGCACCCGTTTCAACGAGTACGCGCCCTGCTTCTCGCCCGATGGCCGGTACCTGGCGTATACCAGCGAGGAGTCCGGGCAGGCCGAAGTGCATGTGGTCTCGTTTCCCGGCGCCGCGGGCAAGTGCCAGGTGTCGACCGACGGCGGCTCGGAGCCGGTGTGGTCACGCGACGGACAGACGCTGTGTTATCGGGTCGGTCATCGGATGATGCGCGTCGACATTCGCCGTGGTCCGCAGCACGCGGGCGTTCCGACCACGCAGTTCGAGCGCCACCACATCCATGGCGCCGTCACCGGACTCGCCAACTACGACGTCACCCCCGACGGCGCCGGCTTCATCGTCATCGTCGACGACGCCGTCCCCGCCATGGTGATGCTGCAGGTCACCGTGCGCTAGAACGCGTATTTAAGCTGCAGCCGCATCCCCACTTGCTCGCGAAGTACGAGACGCCGGCGTTCACCGACTGGCGCGTACGCCGGAACGGTTACCCGTCGTCCTCAGCCGCGAGGAGATTGCCGCAATCCTGAAGCAA
>JBCKZH010000191.1:0-4634 GCA_038919385.1 Vicinamibacterales bacterium
GGCGTGCGCGCACGCCTACCGCATGGTCGTGGTGCGGAAGAACATCTCGGTGGAGCGAGGCGAGCAGCGCCTGTTCGACCAGATTCGGTACTTCTTCTACATTACCAACGACGGCGAGACTCCCCAGCCCGAGATCGTCTTCCTGGCGAATGACCGGTGCCAGCAGGAGAACCTGATCGATCAACTCAAGCACGGCGTCGGGGCGACCCGGATGCCGGTCGACACGTTGCTCAGCAACGGGGCGTACATGGTGATGGCCGCCCTCGCGTGGACGCTGAAGGCGTGGTTTGCGCTGTTGTGGCCAGAGAGCGGTCGGTGGGCGGTGCGGTACGCGGCCGACAAGGCCGCGGTGCTGCGCATGGAATTCAAAGCGTTTCTCAATGCCTTCATGCGGATCCCCGTGCAGGTCGTGCGCACGAGTCGACGGCTCGTCTTCCGCTTGCTCGCGTGGAACCCCTGGCAGGCGGTCTTCCTCCGCGGGTTCGACCACCTGCGCGCGCCGCTGCGGTGCTGAGCCGCGGCCCCCGAGACCGGGATAGCGAGGCCCGGATGGCATCAACCGCTGCGTCACGCATGAGGGGAGGGCAACCGACGAACGGACAATCTGGTGGGATCGTCGCACTGGCATCACGCCAGGGCGGCGAAGTCTGCGCCGCGATCTCACCGCGATTCACGTCGTCGACTCAGCCGCAAACGCGCTTATTTTGGGACTAGTGTGGTTGTCCACCCGGAGACACCAAGGTGCCGCGTGCATCGATCAGCCGAAAGTCACCGAGGTGTAGCGCCTGAATGCTTGCGCCGATGCGTTGCAAGTCACCGACGACTAACCAGACGAGGTGCTCGGGCCGGATCAGACGCGCGGCGACGCGCGTCAGTTCCATCGGTCCGATCGCGGCAAGATGCACCGCGACGTTGGCCGTGTCGGTTGGATCAGCGCCAGACCGCGAACGCTCGTCGATCCGCTCTGCCGCCAGTGCATTCGTCTGCGCGTACACCGCGACCAGGCGCAACTCCGACAACTTCGCCGTTTCGAGCTCTGCGGCAGTGACGGGACGTTCACCGGCTAGGCCGCGCAGTTGATTCAACAACTCCATCATCGCCTCGGTGGTCTTATCCTGTTGGACCGACGCAGCCCCACCGAACACTTGCGGTCCATTCGCTCCTGCTCCCAGCAACGCGTATGGGGCGTACGACCAATTCTTCCGTTCTCTGAGACTGGAGTTGAGACGCGACCGCAAGACGATCGCGAGTAGGCGCAGAGCTGCGTAATCCGGGTCGGCGGACCGGAGCGTCAATTGACCCGTCGCGATGACGCTCTGTGTGGTGCCTGGCGCATCGACGAAGTACACGATCCGTTCCGAATCGGGCACTCCGCGCGTTTCAACGACGGATGACGGAAGTGGCGAACGCTCCCACGCACCGAACGCACGTTCCGCCAGCGGAACGATCGCCTGCAGGGTCGTAGCGCCGACGATGACGATAGTCACATTGTTCGGCCGGTACCAAGCGCGATGAAAGGCAATTACGTCGTCGCGCCGCGGAGAGCCGGACTCGCCGGACTCGCCTGACTTGCCACCCGGCACATGTCCCACACCAGCCGTGCCGTCCAGAAGTCGTGGCAGCAGTCTTGAAGGGAGTGTCTGCGCCGAAGCCTGCTCGAGTTGTACCCGCGCGACGTACCGCGCAGACTGAGCACCGAGCGCAGCGCCGGGGAAATCCGGGTTTCTCAGCATGTCGGCGAGCAGGTCGAGCATTCGACTCAGTTCGTCGGAGGGAGCCGAGAGGCTGATTACCGATGCGTCGCGATCCGCGGTCACCGACAGCCGCCCACCTATGTCCGCGATCTCGTCGGAGATCTCCGCCGCGGTGCGTCGTCCTGTGCCTTCGGTGAGCATCCGAGCGGTGAGCTCTGCCAGTCCTGGGATCCCGCTGGGATCCCGATCAGATCCCACGCCGATTCGCGCGCGGACCTCGACTAACGGGAGATTCGGCCGCGGCACTACCAACAGACGGACCCCGTTCGCGAGTTGGCGCTGCCGTACCGGCTGAGCATTGACCGCAGGCGACGTCCCCGGTGCAGGCACAGTTCTCCGGTCGGCTCCGCTGCCACTGCGCGACGCTTGTGCCTGCAGCGGCCGGAGCTCGAGCGTGACCGACCCAGAGGTGAGCCACCGAGTGGCCGCCGCGCGCAGGTCAGCGGGAGTGGCGTGCGCCACGCGAGCGAGAACGGTGGTGTAAAAATCCGGTCGTCCGCCAAGCACCTCGTTTTCGGCGAGCACGTGGGATCTCCCGCGGTAGCCGCCAATCCACTCGGCGCCCATTCTCTCGATCCCTCTGAGGAAGTGTGCGCGGTAGCGCCGCTGTGCGCGCGACACCTCGGCCTCACTCGGGCCAATGCGGATGAACCGTGCGATCTCGTCATCAAGCGCATCCTTGACGGCGGCGAGTTCGGTTTCCGAGACTGGGGTGACGACGATCGTCAGTTGGCTGCCGAGCTGCTGAAGACTCACCGTGGACGACACGTCTGTCGCGATCTTCTCGCGTTGGACCAGCCGCCGATACAACCGCGACGAACTGCCGTCGCCAATGATTGAGCTGACAAGCCCGAGATAATCCGCGTCGGCGCTGCCCCACTCGGGAATGTTCCATTCACGGTACAGACGCGCACCTGGCACGCGGTCGTACACCACCTGGAATCCGTTCTCCGCGCGCGGAGCGACGGATGGCGCCGGCCGGGCGAAGACCGTGCCTCGTCGTATGTCGCCGAAATAGGTCTCGACCCTTTGTCTGATCGTCATCGGGTCGAAATCGCCTGTGACGACGAGCACCGCGTTCGCCGGTCCATAGAAACGCGTCAACCATTCACCCACGTCGGCCAGAGTTGCCGCGTTCAGATCGTCGAGCGATCCCTGGCCCACGGAGGCGTATGGATGGCCGACGGGATAACTCGCCTGGGCAAGCAGGAGCGGAACGCGTCCGTAGGGCCGATCGCCTTCGTACTCACGATTCTCGTTCTTGACGATCTCCCGTTCCTTATCGAGCACCGCCTGCGTGAGCCGTTCGGACGAATGGCCCATCAGCTCCGCTTGGAAGAAAAGCGCGAGATCGAGCCAGGAGGATGGAACAGTCGCGTAATACCAGGTCGCGTCACGCGTATAGGAGCCGTTGAGCTCCAGGGCGCCGGCGGAGACGAGGCGCGCCCTCAGACTGTCGTGCGCCGCCTGCAGCAAGTGCTCGAAGAGGTGCGCAAACCCGGTGCGACCGGGTCGCTCATCCTTCGTGCCGACGCGATACCACACATTAGTGGAGACAACCGGTGCGCTGTGGTCCTCGTGAGCGATAACGGTCAGACCGTTGGAGAGGACGAACTTGACGAACGGGAGGTTGACGCCGCTCTCGTTGGCCACCTGCGATCCGCCGACTGATGGCAAGGCAGCCGTAAGCACCGTCGACAACAGTATCAGGACAAAACGCGATCGCATTGGACCTCCGGATTGACCGGCGCAAGCGGAGTTCGGACGCTTACGCGGAGACTGTGAGCGGCTGCCGTCACCACGCGCGACTGTGTAGCAACCTAACGTCTCCCAGATCAGCTGCGAGGGCCGTAGTCTGCAGCCCACGGACCTCGTCAGCTGCATCTGGCTGTTCGACAGCGCTTACTTCGCCTGCTCGAGGCGCAGAAAACGGGCCGCATTGTTATAGAAGATGTCGCCTGAGGTTCTGTCGTTAAGAATCCGGCAGACTCGATCGATTCGATGGCGACGCCAATTACCTGTGGCCAAATCATCTGGTCGGAGCCAAACATCAAGCGCTGGCCGAAACCCGCTTCGACCAGGCGCCGCAGATAGTGATGGAATTCCTTGCGTGGAATGTACGAGGCAATGTCCGACAGGTCCGCATACACCTGAGGGTAGGAATAGAGCAGGTTGATCATCTCGTCGAGCATCGGCCAGCCCGCGTGCATGACGTAAAGACGTAGCTTGGGGTGGCGAATCAGCGCATCCTCAAGCAACAAAGGGTTGCTGAGTCGTGCCCGATAGCCCTGGGTACCGGGGAAATAGGGAGAACCAGGAAAGCCTTCTCCCATGTGGATACCCACGGGAATATCCAATTCTTCAGCCACTGCCAGGTAGGGCTCCAGGGCGGGATCACTCGGAGAGATCCCCTGATACTGAGTTCCAACTTCACCTAGAACCGTGAACTCGCCTTTCTGAAAGACTTCTCGCAGTCTGTCGGGACTAACCCCGTCGGTCGTGGTGAAGGACAAAGCTGGAATGATCCGATTCGGAGATGCGGCCTTCCACGTCTTGACGAGTTCCAGTGGGCCGCTGGTCACGGCTCGGATGTTGTAGCGGTCCAAGGCCGCAAGCGACTGCCGCATGACGTCCTCGCTCGTGAGGGGTGCTACAAACGGCTGAGCGCAAGATTCAGTGCGCTGCGTACCAAGCGGTTTGCGCGGATCGATTGCTGGAAAGACCTTCTCGGTATTGCCTGGGCAGTATGTGCCGCCAGGTGTGCCGAGGAAGTCGGCCGGCAGGGCATGCAAATGCATGTCAATGATGGGGGGACGGTCTTGGACAGCAGTCGACTGTGAGACCAGGAAAGTGGCTGCGAGTACCGTCGACCACGTCGAG
>JBCKZH010000192.1:0-4628 GCA_038919385.1 Vicinamibacterales bacterium
CTTGACGAGCATCATGATGCCTCATGCGGACCACGGTGAGTCTTGACGCCGACGTTGAACGATCATGAAGAAGAGCAACTTCGCGCTGCGGCTTCAGCCGTCCCTGCTGGAGGAAGCGAGAAAGCTGGCAAGCGCCGAAGGTGTGGCGGTGAATCAGCTCATCAACGTCGCGGTCGCCGAGAAAGTGTCGGCACTGCGCACGGAGGAGTATTTTTTCGAGCGCGCCGCGAAGGGAAATGTGTTGAAAGCGCTGTGCATCCTCAAGCGGGCAGGCGTGGGGAATCCACCGATGCCTGGTGACAAGCTGCCCGGAAGCGCACGGCATTCTCGTGCGCTAACCCGGCGATAGCTGGTCAATCATGCCCCCTTTGCGCTGCTGCGCTGCTTGAGCGAGCTGGGCGTGCGCTTGCTCCAGCAGGGGAACATGACTGACCAGCCGGCGCAGGTTGGCAAGCAACAATTCGGGCTGAGCGGGGTATTCATGGGCCGTTTGGTTGCGCAGCTCCCTGAGCATCTGCCAGTGCTCGGCACTGGGTAGCATGCCCAGCTTTTCGGCGCGGTTGAGCTTGTCGAGAAATGGTTCGCTGTCATGCCATTCTTGTGTGAGCTGCAGCAGTGCTGGCAACAGTCGCGTGCCCATGGCGTCTTGCAAGCGGCCAAACCTGAAGACCAACTGGTCGAGTGTGCGAACCTCATCATCACTCAGTGGGGCCGGGGATGCCTGCTTGAAGGCCTCGAATTCGCTGGCTTCCAGCCAGGCCTGGTGCAGACGCTGGCGGTGCAGCGCACATTCGGCCAGCGCGGGCTGCAGTTTGAACTCGATAATTTCTTTGGTTTGCATCGTTGGGTTCACAGTGGCATGCCAGTTTGCTGGGCCATGCGGTGAATGGGCTGCAAGGCTTGCCCCGGCATGGGTGCCAGTACCAGATCAATGCGTTGGTCGCCCAATTGCTGTTTGACCTTGACTAAAAACTTCAGCTTGCTCTCAAGCTGCGCCTCAAGGGGCAATGCCGTGCCGGTAATGTAAAGGTCAATATCGCCGCCGCGCCGCTGGTCATCCACACGCGAACCAAACAGGTACAGATGCGCACCGCTGCCAAATACCTCGGCGGCAACCTGTTTGATGCTATGAATTTGCTCGGGTGTGAGGCGCATGGTCAAAAACAGGGTTGGTTATTGAAAAGACGTGCCAAGGCGCTGCCCCGCAGATCGCAATTTACTATCCTTTTAACAGTAGCGTCCCAACGTTTTTCAGAGGAGAGCGAGCTGAATGGGCTCGAAATCTGGGTCTGAATCGCTGGAAGGTGGCGTAAGTAGCGGATTCGCCGGCCGCGAGAGCTCCAACAACCGTCGCAACATCGATGCGCGTGCCGGTGAGACATGGCTTCCCGAACCGCACGTCGGGATCCATTGAAACACCCGGGAAGATTTCCATGCCACGAACTCTAACATTTTCGCAGGCCCTCTTCACGTCATGCACCCCTCGCCGCTGGCTGCGAAGCCGAGGTTCTTAGCCACACTGAGGCGCCTCATGCGCATATCGGCGCTAATTTCCGTGGGATTACGAGGAGAACGGTGGGGAGATTACGCTGGCGGACGTGAAGCGGGCGGCGGCGAGAGAGGACGATGGATGGAGCCGTAATCCGGACGTCGGGCCAGGGCGGCATCGGTCCAGGCGCGCCGGCCCCTCCATCCACACCGTCGACACACGAAAGGGCGCTTTCTATCACATCCGCCTGCCGTCGTGAACGGCCAAGCCGGCCAGCACGGCAAACAGGGCGGCGTTCCCCCGGTGACCCAGAAGTCGCGCGCAATCCGAAGCGTATCGGCCCAAATCGCCGGCCGTTCGAGGGCTGGAGTGGGTGCGGCGAAGCCAAGATGCTCCAGCAGGTATCCGAGGGCCAATCCCATGAGCACCAAACGGCGCTCCGCCCTGAACGAGCTCCCAGAATCCGTAGATCTTCCCTGTGAACGTGGCACGCTGCACGATTCCAACCGTGGCGAGCGCCACGCCGAGAATCACCAGGGCCCCGGCCAGGCGGTTCGCGCTCTCGCGCGTGAGGACGCGCGCTGTGCCCGGCAGCAAGAGGCCGAAGCCTCCGAGAAATGCCAGACCGAGCTGCGTGCGCGACGGATCGATCGAGAGGGGATGGGACGTTGACTCGCCGAGCGTGAACAGCAAGCTCTGCTGGCCGAGAATGCCGACCGCCTGCGGGCTCAGCGCGCTGAGCCTGCTCGTCGTGAGCGGTACCAACTGCGCGACAACCGCCAGCGCGATGCACGCCAGGCACAGCGTGAGAAGTGCGGATGGGCCAGAGCTTCGCGTCCCAGCCACCAGCCGGTCAGGCCGAGTCCCGCACTTGCGATCAGGAGGGGCGTGTACGCCCAGGGGTAGTTCGAGCCGAAGGCGCCGGCGCCCCAGGCGAGGGTGAATACGCGGGCCGGGAGCCCAGGAGCAGGAAGATGCCTTACACATCATCACGTTGACATCACGTCATATAAGTGTCAACATCACGACATGAGGACCACGTTGACCCTGGACGACGACGTCGCGGCGTTGTTGAAACGAATCGCGGCAAAAGAGAAGGGGTCGTTCAAGGGCCTGGTGAATCAAGCCCTGCGCCTCGGGCTGCGCACGTTCACCGCACAACGACCCCAACGGCGGCCGTTCCGAACCACGGGGTTTGACCTCGGACCGAGTCTCGTGGGCAGCCTCGATAACGTCGAAGAGGTGCTCGCGCGCGTCGAGGGCGAGGGTCACACGTGATCCTCGTTGACGCGAATCTGTTGGTCTATGCGGCGAACCGTTCCGCACCCGAGCATGGCCGCGCGCGCAAATGGCTGGACGACCGACTCAGTGGCTCCGCCGCCGTCGGGTTGCCCTGGATGGCGCTCCTGGGGTTTGTCCGGCTCGTCAGCAATCCGGCGGTCGTACGGAACGCGGTCGGGCCGGCCGCTGCCATGGGCCAAGTCCAGGAATGGCTCGCCTGCGCACCCGTATGGATTCCGCAGCCGGGGCCGGAGCACGCGGCGAATCTCGGCCGTTTGCTCGCGTCTCCCTTGATGACCAGCCGTCTCGTCCCAGACGCCCATTTGGCGGCGTTGGCCATCGAACACGGCTTGACCCTCTGCTCTGCCGACGGCGATTTCGTCAAGTTTCCCGGCCTGCGTTTGCAGAATCCACTCGCGGCAGACGGGACTGAGTAGACGGCCCTTCGCATCGCGCGTCGCTCAACGCTGAACTGAGCGAGTGACCACAAAGCCGCAGATCGATTCTATTGACCCCGACGGCGTAGGACAGCCCGAGGCGCGAAGCAGCCTGGTCCTCAAAGGCCTTGAGGCGCGAGCCAAGGCTCAGCGTTCCACTCTTCATGGTGGCTGTGACAGCCCTCCACATCGAGGTCCGAAACATCTGGTGATGACATCGGGATCTTCATGCGAGGTCCAGCTCAAAAGGAACACCTTCACGTGCGCTGCGTTCGGCGAGAATGGCGGCCAGGCTGCTGGCGCGGAGGTGAGCCCACGGTATTGGTGCGGCCTTACCCTCCAGGCACGCGTGAACGAAGGCCTCGAGGCCGGCGGCGTGTCCCTTGTCTTGGGTGATCCGCGTGCGCTTCCTCGAACCGTTGTGCCAGACGGTCAGTTCGGACCAGTTCTCCAGCACAGCCGACTTTCCGCCGCCAATCACCTCAATGCGTTCGGCAGGCATCGCCCGATCTCCGCCCGACTGGTAGGAAACGTTCGACACGCTGCCGTTGGCGTGAGCATGGTGATGAACCACACGTCGAGCTCGAATTTCTTGTCCCAGGCGAGCGCGTTCCGACCGTTCACCTGTGCCCAACCGGTGATGCCTGGCCTCACGTCATGCCTGCGCGCCTGGCGTTCGGTGTAACGGGGGAGGTACTCAGGCAGCAATGGCCTGGGGGCCACCAGGCTCATTTCGCCTCGCACGACGTGCCAGAGTTCAGGTAATTCGTCCAGGCTGGTGCTTCGCACCAGCCGGCCCACCGAAGTGAGCCGCTGTTGGTCGGCAAGGGCGCGGCCGGCCGAATCAAGCTCGTCGCGCATGGTGCGGAACTTGTAGATGGTGAAGAGCGCGCCACCGAGTCCCGGCCGTAGTTGCCGGAACAGCACCGGCCACCCGAAGTGCAGGCGCATCTGTCCAAGCGCACCGTTGCCGCCCTCGATGCGCGCTACCCCGCCGACCGGGAACTGGATGCCGATGGCCTGGCGGCGGCGATCGACCTTGCGGCATGGACGCACGCCGCGTGGGTCCGAATTCATCCGTTCGCCAACGGCAACGGCCGCGCCGCCCGTTTGTGGGCAAACTCCCTGCTGATGCGCTACGGGTTGCCCACCGGTGATCAAGCTGCGGCCGCGGCCGCATGGAGGTTATGGCGCCGCCGGGGCGCGGGCCCTGATGGGCGATTGGAAGCCCACGGCAGCCCTCTTCCGGCCACTTCTGCTCGATCTGCCGTCGCCGTCAACGGCGTGCAGGGCGGCCAAGCGGAGTGCGTCGGACAAGACACCGCCTTGAAGGACAGCGCTCGCTAAAGTTCAATAGCCGTCAGCGGATTCGCTACGCTACGGTCTGGCACCAGGTTCTTCGGTCATGCGTGCGCCTGCTC
>JBCKZH010000193.1:0-4491 GCA_038919385.1 Vicinamibacterales bacterium
CGGGACCAGCCGATCGAGACGGCAGCTGGCGCAGCGGAACCGCGCAACGCCCGCCGCCACAGCAGCCGCACGCCAGGAAATCGCGAAACTCCTGCTCCACGAAGCGGGGCAAGCCCTGGCCATCGCGCAT
Source organism: Vicinamibacterales bacterium (assembly GCA_038919385.1). Lineage (GTDB taxonomy): Bacteria > Acidobacteriota > Vicinamibacteria > Vicinamibacterales > UBA2999 > 12-FULL-67-14b. The sequence goes on from JBCKZH010000193.1 coordinate 131, forward strand.
ACCCGCAGCCCGGACACGGAAAGTCTCGAAGTGATCGCGCACCAGTTGATGCAAGGCACCCTGCTCTTGCCTGAGCTCGACCCGGGCAAGACGCCCCGCCGCGGCTGCAACCTGGAATCGCCTGGTTCTGCATCGACGAGAACATGCTTTCAATCGCCCTCGAGGCCGCCGGCTTCTCGGTCGCCGTCGACGAGCGACTTCGCGAAAGCGTACGTCGGGGTTCTTCGTCGGGCCCGATCAACGTGCGCTCGTCCGCGGCCCAGCCAATGGCGCGGCAGCCGGAGCAGAATGGCTATCGTGACGGCACTCATCGAACAGCATCGCTCGGGGCTGGCGGAACTCTGCCGCCGCTTTGGCGTGCGGCGGCTGTATGTGTTTGGTTCAGCCGCATCCGACCGCCTGCAACCGTCGAGCGATGTGGACTTCGTCGTTGATATGGCGGACCGTCGGCCTACGGGGTCATACGCCGATCGGTATCTTGATTTTGGCGACGCCCGTGAACACCTGCTCGGGCGGCGCGTCGATCTGGTGACCGAACACGCCATGCGCAACCCCTGCTTTCGTCGCGAAGCCGAAGCCACTCGCCGACTCGTCTATGGACAACCGGGCGAAGAAGCTGCTGTTTCGACGATGCGACGGTGTCGGGCGTGATCGCGAGCCACCTGCCCGCGCGAGGCGAGGACAATGAGCTAAACCAGCCACCCATTGCGAAAACCACAGGCACACCTCGTGAGAACCTCGGTGTGCCTGGCCCGGCGGCCGGGATATCATGATGACCGGATGACGCACGCCAAGTCCGGCGGTGCGAAGGAGACACTAATGAAGCGAACTGTTCTGGCCCTCGCGATCACCGCGCTGGCGTTTGGCGCCGCTGTCAGCGCGCAGAAGACCACCCCGCTCAAGACCGGAGGCGGCGGTAGCGCGCACGTCCGCACCGACTGGACCATCGATGCGGCCAACCTGTCGATCGAGTACGGCAAGCCGTCGTTGAAGGGCCGCACGCCCGGCAAGGACATTGACCCGTACGACGGTCGCGAGTGGCGGACCGGCGCAGACGAGGCGACCACGATCAAGACCGACAAGATGCTGATGTTCGGCTCGCTGCACGTGCCGGCCGGCACTTACACGATTTACACGATCCCGACCGGTGGCACCTGGCATCTCGTGATCAGCAAGAAGACCGGTCAGTGGGGCATTCCCTATCCCAAGGGCGAAGACCTTGGCCGCGCGCCGATGACCCTGGGCAAGGCCCCGGCGGCCGCCGAGCAACTGACCTTCTCGATCGAGGACACGCCCAAGGGCGCCACGCTCCACATCGATTGGGGCACCACGCGCGCGAGCATCCCCTTCACCGTCGGATAAGTTGATGAAGGGTTCCGACAGGTTCGGAACCCTTCTGCTATCCTGTCTCCTCAACTGAGGAGACTCCTGATGTTCCCGCGACTTTTGCCGCTGACCATGGTCTGTATCCTGGCCGCGGCCGGCGTAGCGCGTTCCACCACTGTTATTCCCCCGTCATTTGACGCGCTAGTTGCCAGCGCCAATACGATCTTCGTCGGCGAAGTGATGAACGTCCGGTCTGACTGGGAATCGACCCCCACCGGGCGCGCCATCATCACCTTCGTCACCTTTCGCGTCGAAAGTGTGTGGAAGGGCAACGTCGGCGCCGTGACGCAGCTCGAGTTCCTGGGCGGCGAGATCGGTGAGATCGGCATGAAGGTCGAAGGCATGCCGGCCTTCCGCCTCGGCCAGCGCGACGTGCTGTTCGTGAGCGGCGAAGTCCGCACGGTCAGCCCGCTGGTCGGCTTCATGCACGGCCGCATGCGCGTGGAGCGCGACACCGTGTCCGGCGTCGACCGCGTCCGCACCTTTGATGGCCGGGCGCTCGGCAGCGTGGCCCAACTCGGCCCACAACGCGCCGCACCGTCGCTCTCGTCCATCACGCCGATGCGCTTGTCCGAGCTCGAATCCGCCGTGCGTGCGCGCGCCGGCGCCGCCAGGCAGCGATGAACGCTCGCCGCCGGACCGTCTGCGGCGCCCTCGCCGCGCTGATCCTCTGCGTGACCACCATGGAGTCGCCACGCGGCTTCGCGCTGCTTGCCAACAAATGGCCGAACGGCACCGTCACCATGCACCTGCAACTGGGCGGCGGTTCGGGCACGCTGATTGACGGGTCGACCAGCTTTAACCAGGTGGCCACTAACGCGCTGGCGACGTGGAACACGCATATCGACCTGGTCAAGTTCTCGGCGGTGCAAGACTCGACCGTCTCACGAGGCGACGGCACGGGCACCAACAACGTGTTCTTCGATTCGGCCGTCTACGGCCGCGCCTTCGACAGAAACACGCTGGCCCTCTCCACGTCGTGGTACAACACCGCTACCAACAACAAGCTCGAAGGCGACGTGGTGTTCAATAACACCAAATCGTGGAGCTCCTACCGCGGCAACCTGCGCACGTCTGGCGGCACCACGCTCAACGATTTCCAGCGCGTCGCGCTCCACGAGTTCGGCCACATCCTGGGCCTCGATCACCCTGACGAGAACGGCCAGAACACCACGGCGCTGATGAACTCGATCATCTCGAACCTCGATGCCCTGGCGGCCGACGATATCGCCGGGGCCCGGTCCCTCTACGGTGTCGAGGTGACCTCGAACATCAGCTTCCCACCACGCAACGAGCCGAACGATTTCTTCAATCAGCTGATCGCCGTCTATCGTGATGAGTTGCGGGCCGGCCAGGTCACGACCTACGTCGATCCGGAAGGCATCGTGGTGTGGCTGATCGAATACACGCGCTATCGCGTCGGCCTGTGCGACCACAGCACCGCACAAACGCGCGTGTTCTCTGCCATCGACAACACCGGCGTCTACGGCGTGTGCGCACTGACGCCCGCCGGCGCCATCCCCTTCCCACCCCGCAACGAAGGGCTGAATTTCATGACCGCGCTGCAGGTGAAGTACCGCGACGACCTGCGCCGCGGCGCCGGGTCGTCGTTTGTCGACAACGAAGGCGCGGTCGTGTGGGTGCTCGAGTACCTGCGCTACCGTCTCAACAGCTGCAGCCACGGCGATGCCACCACGAAGGTGTTCATGCAGATCAGAGGTCAGGGGATTCAACCGGTCTGCCGGTGATCGCAACGCCAACCAGGTTCCGGCGTCTTATCCAAGATGAGGGCACATCCAGGCGCCGGGCCCGGCCGTAGTATTCAAGACGATGGGTCGCGGCAGATGGACGAGGTGGTAATCCACAGAATCGTGGAGGGTGACCACGGCGCGCTCGGCGCGCTGTACGACCTCCACGGCCGGACTGTCTACACGCTCGCCCTCCGGATTGTCGGGGATCCCGCCGAAGCCGAAGAGGTGGTCCAGGACGTGTTCCTGCAAGCGTGGCGGGGCGCCGCGCGCTACGACAAGGGCCGCGCCACCGTCGCCGGGTGGTTGTTGATGATGATGATGATGGCGCGTTCACGCGCCATCGACCGCGTGCGCGCGCGACAGGCCCGCCCGATCGGCGCTGCGACGGTCGATATCGCCATGGCGAGCCTGGCCGACGAAGGCGTCGGCCAGGAGGCCACCGTCATTGCCGGCCAGGCCGTTGAACGCATCAAGGCCGCCCTCGAGGAATTGCCCAACGCCATGCGATCGCCGAACGGTTGGGCGAGCCACTCGGCACCGTGAAGACGAGAATGCGCACCGCACTCCAGAAGCTGCGTTCGGCGCTTGGGCAGGAGGGCACCCCATGACTGAGCACGAGCAGTACGGGGACCTCGCCGGCGCGTACGCCTTCGGCGCGCTCGACGCCGCCGATCGCGCAGCATTCGAGCGGCATCTGTCGGCGTGCGCGGAGTGTCGGCAGTTGGTGGCCGATGCGCGGTTGCTGGCCGACGCCCTTCCCCACACTCTGACCCCCGTCGATCCGTCGGCCGCGCTACGCCACCGCATCATGATGGCGGCCGCCCCGGCGGCAACCGCGACGCCCTTCCGCTGGTTTGCGATCGCGGCCGCGCTGCTTGCGGCCATCTCCGGTACCGTGGCCTGGACGCAGTATCGTCAGGTCACCATATCGCAGGCGGCGGCCGCGCAGTCCCAAGGACAACTCGAGGCGCTGCAAGCGCAGCTCTCCGCGCTTCAGAGCCAGGCCGACACCGCGCGGCAGGCCATCGACATCCTGGCCGCCGACGATGTGTCGCGGGTCGATCTCAAGGGTCAGCCCGCCGCGCCGGCGTCGACGGGACGCGCGTACTGGAGCGCCTCGCGCGGCTTGCTCTTCTCGGCGGTGAACCTGCCGCCGCTGCCGGCGGGACGCGTGTATCAGTTGTGGTATGTGACGGCGGCCGTGCCGGTCAGCGCCGCGCTCGT
>JBCKZH010000194.1:0-4442 GCA_038919385.1 Vicinamibacterales bacterium
CAAGAAAAAAGCGCCGGCGAAGAAGCCCGCAGGCAAGGAGCGTGCGGCTACATCCAGGACTGCTGCGGTCCAGAGCAAGAAGACCGCTACCGCAACGATCTTTCTCTACAAGACCGACGGCGGGTTCCGCGTCAGGACCTCGCCGCAGTTGCTCATGGCCGGCCCCGGTTACATCGAATGGACAGTCGTGAACCTGGCCTCCGACGAAGTGGTTGACGTGGAGATTACGTGGCCCGCCGGCAGCCCGTGGGGCGGCGCGCCGATTCAGATCAAGAACGGCAACGAACGAAAGAGCCTGGCCGATGCCAAGGCCGGGCGCTTCAAATACAACGTCACGGCCAATGGCTACACCGAAGATCCAGAGGTCGAGATTCCGGAGGGCCATTAGCCGCTAACGCCGCTCCGGCCGCAGCACCCGGCCGGGTAGCGTCGTCGTGAACTGCCCATTGCGCCGCACCAGCTCGCCGTTGACGATGATGTCGTTCATCCCTTCGGCGAGTTGGTGCGGTTTCTCGTAGGTGGCGGCATCGTTGACCTTCGCCAGGTCGAAGATCAGCACATCGGCAAACGCCCCCGCACGTAGCTGGCCGCGGTCCTTCAATCCAAACACGGTCGCCGGCAGCGTCGTCATGGAGCGCACTGCGGCGGCGATGTCGACGGTGTTGCGCTCGCGGACGTAGCGCTTGAGCTTGCGGGCGAACGCGCCGTAGGCGCGCGGATGCGGCACGCCCACGCCCATGGGTACGAGGTCGCCGTCCGTGCAGGTCATGCTGCCGGCATTCTACAGTGGCAACACATAGCGGATGTAGTCGCCGCTGAAACCTCGTTTCTCGTAAATCCCGCGCGCGCGGGCGTTGGTGACGAGTGCGCTCAGGGTCAGGCGATCCGAACCACGTTCGCGCGCCCACGCCTCGGACCGATCGAGCAACGCGGAGCCCACGCCTTTGCCTTCGGCCTCGGCGGTCACCGCCAGCACCGACAGGTGCGCATGTGGCCGCTGGTTGAAGTAATCCACGAGAGTGACGAGATAGGCGCAGCCCACGGGCCGGCCCTCGAGCTCGGCCACAAACATGGCCTCATCGGGCTTGGGTTCGCCGAACCACACCGCCAGTGCGCGACGATCGCCCTCGGCGAGTTCCGCCTTCGACCGGAACGCGGGCACGTCGAACGACACCAGCCGATCGGCCTGCGCGAGCACGAACTCGCGGTCGGCGGGTTGCGCGGGGCGAATCGTGGTCACGACGCCTTCTTGGGGTACTTGCGCTCGACGTAGTCGTCCAGCAGTTGCTGGAAGGCCAGGGCCAGCTCGCCGTAGGTGCCCTTGAGCGTGGTCGCATGCACGCCATCGATGAACACGGGGCAGTGGGGCGCCTCACCGGTCCCCGGCAACGAGATGCCGATGTTGGCCGCCTTCGATTCGCCGGGGCCATTGACGACGCAGCCCATCACCGCGAGCGTGAGCGACTCGACGCCGTCGTAGGTCTTCTTCCACGAGGGCATCTGCTCGCGGATGTAGGCCTGTACCGCCTCGGCCAGTTCCTGGAACGTCGAGCTCGTCGTCCGTCCGCAACCGGGGCAGGCGGTGACGCTCGGTGCAAACGTCCGCAATCCGAGCGCTTGCAGCAGTTCGCAGGCCGCATACACTTCCTCGCGACGATCGCCGCCTGGCTTGGGTGTCAACGACACGCGAATCGTGTCGCCGATGCCGTCAGCCAGCAGCACGCTCATGGCCGCCGCCGACCACACCAGTCCCTTGGTCCCCATGCCGGCTTCGGTGAGTCCCAGGTGGAGCGGCTGTGTCGTCTGCTTTGCGAGCGCGCGATAGACCTCGATCAGGTGGCGCGGCCGCGACAGCTTGCACGAGATGATGATCTGGTCCGGACGCAGCCCGGTCTCGATGGCCAGTTCCGTCGACTGCACCGCCGACAGCACCATACATTCGCTGATGATGTCGTCCGAGTCCTTGCCGAGGTTGTGGTCGGTGTTCTCCTGCATCTTCGCCATCACCAGCTCCTGGTTGAGGGAGCCGCCGTTGACGCCGATGCGCACCGGCTTGCCGTGGTCGATGGCGACCTGGCAGATGGTGGCGAACTGCTGATCGCGGCGCTTGCCGGTGCCGACGTTGCCGGGGTTGATTCGATACTTGTCGAGCGCGCGCGCGCAGTCGGGATTCCGCGTGAGCAGCAGGTGCCCGTTGTAGTGGAAGTCGCCGACCAACGGCGCGGTGCAGCCGGCATCCAGCATGCGCTGCTTGATCTCGGGAACCGCGGCCGCCGCCTCTGGCACATTGACGGTGACCCGCACTATCTCCGAACCGGCTTGCCACAATTCGATGCACTGCTGTGCCGTGCCGTTGGCATCGGCGGTGTCGGTCATGGTCATCGACTGCACCACCACGGGAGCGCCGCCGCCCACCATGACGTTGCCGACCTTGACGCCAACCGTCCGATGCCGCTTGTCGATCGTTAACATTCGCAAATCACCAAATCACCAAATCACTATTCCTCAACCCACCCGTCGGTGACGAGCGACCGTTTGATCTCGTCGGCGCGGAACACCGCCAGATCGATCGTGTCGTAATTCTCGACCCTGTCCATTCGATCGTTCGAAACCAAGGCCAGGGTGTAGGGCGGGCCGCCGGGCAGGATCACCACGCGCGCGTGTTCTCGTCCGCCACCTTCGCTCAAGCTACGGTGCCCAAGGGCCTTGAACAGCCGCCACAAAACGGTGGGTGCGTCCGCCGCCACCTACTCAGGATACAACGCCGTGGTGTCGCGCGCCGAGTCGAGCAGCGCCGACAGGGTGGCCGCGGCGTAGCGGCTATCGGCCAGTGTTACCACCGACGGGGCGCCGTCCAGGGCCGAGTTCTCAAAGTGTTCGATCTGCCGCACGAACAACTCGGGCGACCCGGCCACTGCGATGGTTTCAATTCGCCCCCCGCGCTCCAGTTCGAGGGTTTCGCGCACGCCTGGCTTGAACGGATTGGGCACCGTCAGCGCGCCTTCGCTGCCCAGTACTTCGAGCCAAGTGCGCAGCACTGCCCGGAAGCCTGAATAGATGGTGGCGGTCGTGCCGCCCGGGAACCGCAGCATCCCCATGAACTCCTCGTCCACACCCGAGGCATGCCACTGCGCCGAGCCGAACACCATCTTGGGATCGCGGCCGGTCAGCAGACGGGCGTAGGTCACCGGATAGCAGCCGACGTCCCACAGCGAGCCGCCGCCGAGCGCGGGATCGAGCCGCGGGTCACTCTCGTGGGCGAGCGCGAAGGTGAAGCCCGACACGATGGCGCGCACGGTTCCGAGCGCGCCGCCGTGCACCAGTTCGAGCACCTTGTCGGTGAGGGGCTCATGGCGATACATGAATCCCTCTTCCACAATGACCTTCGCCGTGTCGGCAGCCGCGTGAATGCGATCGATGTCGGCCGCATGCAACGCCATGGGCTTCTCGCACAGCACGTGCTTGCCGGCCGCGACCGCCGCCAGCGTCCACGGCACGTGCTGGCTGTTAGGGAGCGGAATGTAGACCGCGTCGATCGCGGGATCGTCGAGGAGCGCCTGGTAGCCCGCGAAGACGTGGGGAATCTCCCAGTCTCCCGCATATGCCTCGGCGCGCGCGCGCTCGCGGCTGGCGATCGCCACCAGTTCACTGCGCCGCGCCAGCCACATTGCCGGAATCACGCGGCGGTTGATGCGCGCAGTGCCGAGAATGCCCCACCGCAGTCGCGTCGCCAATCAGCCCTCGGCCTTCAACTTCGCGAGCATGCGTCGATTGAACTCCTCTGACTGGCCGCGTGGAATCGACAGGGTCTTCCACGCCGGGCCCAGCAGGTGCTTGGCCAGGAACAGGATCTGGTAGGCGTGGCCGGCGTAGTGTGCCACCTGCCGGCTGATCGCCTTGTAGACCGAGTGCGGCTCGCCACGAATGATCACGGTGCGCTGCAAGTCGGCGTCGGTGAGCGGCGTGAGGGCGTCGAACACGCACTGCCACCCGTGTTCCCATTCCGCCATCAGTTCGGCGCGCGTTTGCGGCACCTCCTCGAACTCCTGATCGCGCATGCGATCGGGCTTCTCGCCGTCGCTCTCCAGAAAGTCGACCCAGCGCGACCGCATGTTGCCCGCCATGTGCCGCACGATCACCGCCACGCTGTTGCCTTCGGTGTCGATCTTCGCGTGCAGTTGATCGTCCGACAGCTGCACGATGGCCTTGTCGGCCAACTTCTTGATCTTCTGAAATTCGTCGAGGGCGGCGGCGAGGATGGGAGAGTCAGTGGACATGTTCGATGTAGCAGCGTGTTCGAGTAAATCGGCGCTAATCGGTGTCTAATCGGTGGCCTGGAACGATCGCGCGAACAGGCCTGCGATGGCCGTCTGCGCGGCGGGCCCGAGCATTCGCGTGCCGGTGCCGCTGAAGTGCACGTGCGTGATGACGGGTTCGTTGGC
>JBCKZH010000195.1:0-4439 GCA_038919385.1 Vicinamibacterales bacterium
CGTCCACCCTGACACGGTGCGCGCGGCGATCGCGCTGGACACGCGCGTCGTCCGCCGGAGCGCGTGTCGCCGCTCGATCCTGGATCCGTATCTGCCCTTCCTGCGCGACACGCTGGCGCAGTATCCGCGGTTGCGCGCCACCCGGCTCTACGAGATGCTGCGGCCGCGCGGCTACACCGGCTCGGCGAACCAACTCCGTCGCCTCGTGCGCGTGCTCCGGCCCCAGACCACGGTCGCGCTGTATCGCCGACTCGTGGTCCTGCCAGCCGAGGATTATGGTGAGCACCGCGTTATGTTGAGTAGCCGCGGGAACCGGCGGAGTTCCACTGATTCCCGGCGGCTCGGACCTACGACGTGCGCATAACGCCTACAGCGCTTCCAGCCAGGTGATCAGGTCGGGTGGCAAGGGACGACGGTGCCGCGATTGACACGGGGTGCCCGTCGCCGCGAGCGCCTGCCGTTTCATCTCGAGATCGATCTGCACGTACACCTCGGTCGACTTGAGGTCAGCGTGGCCGAGGAAGTCCTTGATCGTGACCAAGGGCACCCCGGACTGGAGCAAGTGCATCGCTTTCGTGTGTCGCAGGGTGTGCGGACTGATCCCGGCGCGTTTCAGGCTCGGCGTCGTCGCGTGCGCACGCGTGACGTATTTCGCGAGGAGGTAGCGCGCGCCATGACGGGAGAGCGGTTCGCCGCGTCGGTTGCGCACGAGTGGTTGCTCGTCATCGAGGCTGCGTCCGCGAGCGGCGAGATACTGGGTGACCACGCGCGTGGTCTGCGGCAGCAGCGGGCAGAGCCGCTCGCGGCGGCCCTTCCCGTTGAACCGGACGAACGCCGGACTGGCGAATCGACAGTCGCAGGGCCGGAGATCCAAGAGCTCTTGGATGCGGGCTCCGGTGTCGTAGAGCAGGGCGACCAGGAGATAGTCCCGCTCCCCATCCGGCGTCGACCGATCGATCTGGTGCAGGATCGCGGCGATCTCCGGCTCGGTGAGATAGCCCAGGACCTGACGAACGTAGCGCTTGTCAGGGATGGCCAGCACACGCTGACAGGTGGTGGCGAGGGCGGGCTCCCGCTCCAGCACATACCGGAAGAAGCTCTGAATGGCCGCGAGGCGCGCGTTGCGCGTCCGGATCGAATTGTGACGACGGGTTTCGAGGTCGATCAGAAAGTCGAGGATGAGCGGCGGTGTCACATCCTCAATCCCGAGGTGCGCGACCGATCGTCCGCGTCGGCCTGCCACAAAGCGCAGCAGGAGTTTCAGGGCATCACGGTAGGCCGCCGTCGTGTGCGCGCTCACGTTGCGTTCGGCGGCGAGGTACTGCACGAAGAACGCCGTCACCAACGTCGAGAGATCGGGAGTGGTCATGCCGGCCTCCCGTCCGTGATCAGATGACCGAAGCGACGCTGGTGACGACGAATGACTTCGCCGAGGAGGTCCGGCGTCAGCTGCAGATACCGCTGCGAACTGGCGAGCCCGACGTGGCCCAGGTAGGTGGCCAAGAGTGGCAACATGGCCCCGAGATCGGCGTCGTGCTCGTACCAATACAGCAGGCGCAACACGGCGAAGGAATGGCGCAGGTCGTGGAGACGTAAGCGGCGGCCTCCGGTGACGCGCGAGATCTGGGCGAGCTTGAGGACCTGGAGAAACGCCGCCTTGAGTGCGGACAGCGAGTAGGCGCGACGCTGAGGGCCCGGAAAGAACAGGTCGTCAGCGGCTGGTGCGCCGACGCAGCGGTCGACGGCCGCTTGACAGCGACCCAAGCGGGACGCCACGTCTGCCGCGATCGGCACCAGCCGCGACTTCCCGAACTTCGCGTCGCGAATGCGGAGGACCGCGGCGGCCAGATCGACGTCTCGTCGTGTCAGGCGCAACGCTTCGCCCGCGCGCAGTCCGGTCACGAGCAGCAGGGCCAAGGCGCTGCCCAGCACCACGCCTCGGAGCGGCGAGCCGCGCGCGGCCGGCAGATCCGAGCACGCGCAGAGGAATCGCGGCGCCTCGTCGCGCGTGAGCACGCGCGGCCTGAACGGCTGGCGGACAATGCCGAGCCAGCGAGGACCGGGCACGATGACGCGCGGATCCTCGAGGGCCAGAAACCGGCACACCTGGCGTATGAGCGTCAGGCGATGGGCCCGCGTCGTCTCGGTCTCCTGTCCCTGCCGTGCCACAAATTGCCGCACCAGGTCCGGGGTGATCAGCGGGTCCTCGGCGGACACCCGTGTGGCGAGAAACCGATCCAATCGCCGCAACCCGTCGGCCTCCGCTCGGTAGCGATACCCTGCCGCGCGCTTGCAGGCGAGGAACCGTTCGAGGACCGCGGCCAGCGGCGAGGTCGGGACGAACGAGGGGGTACCCATCACGCCACCTCCGCTTCGGACAGCGCGACCGCGCGCAGATGGGTCAGGTCGACCTTCGTGTAGCCGAACGTCGACTCCAGACAGACGTGACCGAGCACATCGCTGACGGTCTTGAGCGGGTGACCGGCCTCAAGGAGCCTCGTCGCGAGCGTGTGACGAAAGAGATAGAGTCCCCGGCGGCCCGGGCGTGTCGCCAGTCCGGCACGCTGAAGCGCGGTCCGCATGATCGAGGCCAGATTATTGGCCGGCACGAACGGCTCGAAGGGGGCACGGTGACGCACGAAGACTTCGCGCCGCGACGTCGTGGGACGGCCGTGACGTATGTAGGCACTGACGGCTTCCGCCACGTCCGGCAAGAGCGGCAGCACCAAGGGGCGACCGGTCTTCGCTTGGCGGATCGCGATCAGGCCTTGGCGCCAGTCGATGTGATCCAGGCCGATCTGTCGGATGTCTCCTGGGCGCAATCCGTACCGAGCCGCGAGCACCAACACCGCGTAATCGCGGCGACCAATTGGCGATGACCGATCGACGGCCGACAGGATCTGGTCCACTTCGGCGACGGTCAGGACATCAGGCACCGAGCGAAGGCGATAGAGACGCGCGGCCATGGCCGCACCACTGAGGTCGCGCGACACGAGGCCTTCATCGTGAGCCCAGCGCAGAAAACTGCGGACGGTCCCGACATAGGACCGTCGCGTCAAGACGGCCCGTCCGGCGAGCTGTCGGCAAAAGTCCTGGATGTGTCGCACCGCGACGTCCATGAGCGTCTGGACGCCGGCTCCCGTCAAGCACTCTGCAAAGGCGACCAGCTGGAACCGCCGTTTGCTCACTGTCTTCGGTGACAGACCGTGGTGCTGTCGAACCCGGGTCAAGTATCCGAGGACCGCCTCCGCGCACCAACTCGGGATCGGTGCCTTGACCGCAGCGATTCGCCGGGCGAACTGCCCCTCCTGATCGATCTCCAGAAATATGCGGACGGACGCGCGGATGACACGGACGCGACTGGCAGAGACCGCTGATGACCGGGCTTCGATGTACTGCTGCACCTCCGGAGCCCGAGCATCGTCTGGCAGCGGCAGTGCGTGATCGGCCAGATACTCGGTGAACCGCAACCACTCGTGGACGCGGTCTCGGACCACCACCGCCAGGTAGCGCTGATCTACCAACGACCGGCCCGCCTGATCGATGCGGGCCTTGTACGGCGACGCGCCATAGCGCGTGCGCTCCTCACCCGAGAACCAGTGTGTGAACATGCATCCCTCCCTTGGCCGGCACTGACCGCTGATGAGCGATCGCCCGGACAGGAGGGATTATGCGCAGTGCTGGCGGCCGGAAGCGCGGCTTCACCTGAGCAGAGGCACTGCGGGGCTCCGTACTCAACATAACGCGGTGCTCACCATAATCCTCGTTATGGAAAGCTTTCCATAACGAGGAGGCGCAAGTCGATTGGGGCGCGTTCGGGTCGATCCGGATCGGCCACGGGACCCGGTCCCTGTCTGGCTTCGTGATGGTCCTCTCGTACTCGCGCGCGCTCTTCGCGCACTTCACGCTGGACCAGACCCTCGAGAGTTTTCTGCGCGGCCATGTCGAAGCCTTTCAGGTCTTCGGGGGATCCGCGCGGACGCTCGTCTACGACCACTTGAAGAGTGCCGTGCTCGAGCGTCAGGGGACCGCGATCCGCTTCCATCCGCGCCTGCTCGACTTGGCGGGCCATTATCATTTCGCGCCGCGGCCCTGTACGCCAGCGCGCGGGAATGAGAAGGGCAAAGTCGAGCGCCAGATTCGCTACCTCCGCGACGCCTTCTTCGCGGCCCGCACCTTTCGCGATGTCGACGACCTCAATGCGCAGTGTGCGCGCTGGCGGGACGACATCGCCCATCAGCGTCTGCATCCCGAGCAGCGCGACCAGACGGTGGCCCAGGTCTTCGCGCAGGAGCAGGCGCGGCTCTTGCCGCTGCCCGCGCACCCCTTCGAGACCGATCTGATGCGGCCGGTCGTCTCCGGCACACTCGCGTACGTCCGCTTCGATCGCCACAGCGACTCGATTCCGCACACCCACGTCCGCCGGCCGCTCACGCTCC
>JBCKZH010000196.1:0-4361 GCA_038919385.1 Vicinamibacterales bacterium
CGCTCGGGGGGGCGAAGCTACTCTTCGTGTCAACGGTCGCGCCGTGGTGGGGCTACCTGAGTAGTTACAAAGGATCAAGGGGACACGTCCCGGGCACACCGAACACCGACGACATCGCTCCTGTCCGACGGGCCGACGTAGTTGCCGCGGTACGACACGCGGAGGAACCTCGGGTAGCTGTACCACGACCCGCCCCGCAGCACCCGCGACGACCCCGACGCGGGGCCGCGTGGATCTGTCTGCGCACCGTTCGCGTAGGCAGCGTACCAGTCGGCCACCCATTCCCAGACGTTGCCTGCCATGTCGTACAGGCCGTGGCCGTTCGACGCGTAGCTGGCCACCGCGACCGACCCGAGCGTGCTCGCCCCTTCAGAGTCGCAGCCCGCATCGTCATCGAACCGCGCCCCATTCGCGCGGCCCGCCGCACACACCGGCGCCTCAGGGCCCCACGGGTAGCGCGACAACGGCTGGCCGCCCCGCGCGGCGTACTCCCACTCCGCTTCCGCCGGCAGCCGACCGCCCACCGCCTTACAGATCGCCGAGGCGTCGTCCCAATTGATGCTTACTATCGGATGATCGTCGCGCGTCCACGCCGGCTGCGCCGGCACCATGCGGCCGCTGGCCCGCGCCATCGCCACCGTCACCTCCGTCGTCATCAGCTCGAACGGCTTCGACAGCGTCACCGTGTGCCGTGGCAATTCGTTCGTGGCGCACTCACCGTCACCCGGCGTGCACCCCATCTGGAACGTGCCCGCCGGAATGTACGCCCAGGTCACGCCCGCCGCGAAGCCCGTCAGCTCGCGGTCGAGCGTGGCCTGCGTGGCGTCGGCGACTTCAGTGACGGCGAAACCCGTCTCGCGCAGCGCGGCCGCCACGGCGCGTGCGTCGGCCACGGCGTTCTTGAGCGCGCCGGCGGTGTAGGCGTCGTTGCCGATGACCAGCGCGAGACGACGGGTGGCGGTGGGTGCGTCGGGACGCGCCGCAGGCACGGGGCGGCGATCCTGTCCGGCCAGCGGGACGATGGCGCACAGCAGCAGGACCGCCAATCGGCCGATGGTGGCCACCCTCACGGCACGTCTTCTCATTCGGCGGATGATACCAGAAGCTGGGGATAGGTGAGGGTAGCCGATACGCCCTCGACGGTCGCTACTTGCCCGCGAGTTTGAGCGTCACGGCCTGTGAATCGATCAGGTCACGAAACCGGGGCGAGGCCGTGGCCCACTCGATGAGATCGACCCTGAACGGCAGGCTCGATTCGTCGAGCTCGTCGCGCAACCGGGACAGGCGGCCCAGGTCCAGCGGCTGGTCGCCCATGATCACCACATCGAGGTCCGAACCCGGCTTGGCGCGGCCGGACACACGCGAGCCGATCACCCGTACCTCATGTGAGGGAATGTAGCGATCGAGGATGCCGATCACCTGGGCGAGCGTGTCGGGCGCAACATCAATCGTCGACACGATTGCGTGCCTCCAGTTGCGCGAGGAGGTACGCCGCGTCGGCAGCAAACCGCGGCAGTTCCGCCAGCACGCGGTCGGCCTTCGCCCGATCGTAGGAATGGCTGGTGATGTTGCGCGCCTCGCGGTACGCGTGAAACCGGGACGCATCCTGAACGAGACCCGCCTCTGTTGCGGCGCGCACCACCTGCATGAAGGTCATTTCGTCGATCTCGGATGGCGCGGGCACAATCTGTTCCAACTGGCGTTTCATGAACTTGAACGTCAGCTCGTAGGTGAACTCGAACGCCTGAATGGCCGCGGCGCGAAACTGATCCTTCACGCCCGGGTCAGCGGCCAGCTCCGACTCAAGGTAGCCCAGGCTCGTGTTGAGCGCCGCCAGGGCATCGCGGAACGAGGTGAGATCCAGCCGCATGTTGGGTTGGTGATCAGATGATCAAGGGAAAAGGAAAAAGGATCAAGGGGACACGTCCCGGGCACACCGAACACCGACGAAATAGAGCCTGAACGACGGGTCGAAGCTGCTGCTGAGGTTCGACACGCGGAGGACCCTCGGGAAGAAGAACCACGACCCGCCCCGCAGCACCCGCCCCGCCCCCGACGTCGGGCCGCGTGGATCTGTCTGCGCACCGTTCGCGTAGGCAGCGTACCAGTCGGCCACCCATTCCCAGACGTTGCCCGCCATGTCGTACAGGCCGTGGCCGTTCGACGCGTAGCTGGCCACCGCGACCGACCCGCGCGTGCTCGCCCCTTCAGCGTCGCAGCCCGCATCGTCATCGAACCGCGCCCCATTCGCGCGGCCCGCCGCACACACCGGCGCCTCAGGGCCCCACGGGTAGCGCGACGACGGCTGGCCGCCCCGCGCGGCGTACTCCCACTCCGCCTCTGTCGGCAGGCGGCCCGCCAGGGCACGGCATATCGCTGACGCCTCGTCCCAATTGATGATCACTGGATGATCGTCGCGCGTCCACGCCGGCTGCGCCGGCACCGTGCGGCCGCTGGCCCGCGCCATCGCCAGGGTCACTTCCGTGGTCATCAGCTCGAAGGGACGCGACAGCGTCACGGTGTGCCGCGGCGACTCGTCGGCGTCGCACTCGCGATCGCCCGGTGTGCAGCCCATCTCGAACCTGCCGGGTGGGATGTACGCCCACTCGACACCGGCCACGCGCGGGTCGGACGGCGCCGCGGCACTGCCGGGCGCGGGCCGGCGGTCCTGCGCGACGAGCGTGCCGGACAGCACCACGACGACTGCCACTATCGCGGCGGGTCGACATGCCTGACAGGTCATTGGTAGATCCTACTTGTTGGCGAATGGATAGCGCCCATCCGATTGTGGGTAAGACCCCCGTTCAAACCGTGCATGCGGATTTCCCGCACACGGCTTACCGATGGTCTTCCGGACGGAGCGTGCATGGTCCTGCCGGGTTCGCGCGTGCGCCCGCCGGCGCGACCGTCACGTCGCGTCGGTGCGTTCGGGCTGCCGCACGATCCGGGGTGCCACTCGGCTCCTGCCCCTAGCTCGTTCGGAGGTTGTCGTGCGTTGACGACGGGCGAATGCCCGTCGGGGTGATTGGGACCGATCGTGTCGGCCATGCCCTCACACGTACCCTCGTTCCGAGCGCGACCACAGCAGGGGTCCTTCCCTCCGACCGCGTTCTGCGGCGCGGCCATCGCCAGTACTACGACCCCCTCGGACTCCCGCTGCGCACGACGCGACTTCACCATCGGCTGATACGCGCCGCCTGGCCCTGACGGGGGCTGCGCAGACGGGTCTCTCGTGTGCCGTTCGTCTCCCTGCACGTGTGCTACGCCCCATACCCCGCCGAGACCTGCGACCCGTACACCTCCGGACTGAGGCATCGCAGACGTGGCCGTCACCGCGACATGACCGGCTCGGCTCTCGGATGGTAAATCTGTCGAGGCTGCAGGCTTCACGTTAGGTTGTGGCCCGCGTGCTGACTTCCTCCGAAGAGGCTTGCGACACCCCGCTCGGGCCACGGGAATCTCTTCCCGTGCCTGGGGTCTGCTACTCGGCGCTCCGGCGCTTACCGAGGCGGGACTTGCACCCGCTGGAGACGAACAGCAGGAAGCAGACGATGACCCGTCCACCTCTTCACGACGCACCATGGGGCGGATGATAGCAAAGGCGGGGAATCAGGGGTAGAAGAACGGCCCCGGCCGTGGGCGGTGCCCGAGGGCCGGGGCCTCCTGCTGTTTGGTCCCTGGCGGGACCGGGAGCGAGACCCGGACGTGAGCGACACACGCCCAGCGTGGCCGTGACCACGCCGGCTCTGGCTCCGGAGACGACCTCCGGCTCACCTCCCGGGCACACCGAACACCGACGAGATTGCCCCTGTTCGACGGGACGAAGTAGAAGCGGAACGACACGCGGAGGAGCCTCGGACGATAGGCCGTATTAGCGGCCTCTCCGGGGGCCTCTCCGAGTCAACATAAGGCTCTGCATTCTCGGACCCAGCGCTCATGAACCAGCCACAGAGCCCATCAATGCAGGGCCCATTATGCGCTGGGAAGACCTGGCGTCAAGGCCGATGAGGCCAGCTCGCGTAGGTCGGGCGCGCGGGCCGCATCACCGGCACCGCGCCCGGCAGGCCCAGATGACGCAGGATGCGCTGAATCACCGCCGTCTCCCGAATCAGCGCCACCAGCGTCAGGCGGCCCGGGCACCGAGGACCGGCCATGACGTCAAACCCAAAACTTCGCTGCATCAGGTCGGCCCACCCGCGATTCCGTGGCCGCACGCCGTCAGGGCCATCGGCGGCGACGCACGCGGTCGCCGCGGGCTCCCCGCCAATGGCATCGACGACCGACACCGGAGGCACGATGCTCTTCCGCCAGATGGCCTGTGCGGCGCTAACACGCCATGGTCGAGCACCCAGTTGATCCGA
>JBCKZH010000197.1:0-4360 GCA_038919385.1 Vicinamibacterales bacterium
ATCCGGCCTATTGTCTCGCGCTAAGATCCAGCCCAATCAACCGTGGCCCTGACTGCCGGCACCCGCCTCGGACCGTATGAGATCGTCTCGCTGCTCGGCGTGGGCGGCATGGGCGAGGTCTATCGCGCCACCGACACGAATCTGAAGCGACAGGTCGCCATCAAGGTGCTGCTGGCGGCGGTCGCGGCTGACCCGACCGGCTTGCCCGCTTCCAACGTGAAGCTGAAGTCCTCGCCGCGCTGAACCATCCGAACATCGCGCATATCCACGGGCTGGAGAAGTCGGAGGGGACCCTCGCGCTGGTGATGGAACTCGTGGAAGGGCCGACGCTCGCGGATCGGATCGCGCAGGGCGCGATCCCGCTGGCGGACGCGCTCCCGATTGCTGGGTCTGAGAACGGCTCTTGGACGTTACCCGGGGAGGCCGCTAATATGGTCTATCCGCGCCCGTCCGGAGCCAAGGGCAACGGGCCCAGACACTGGGAGGAGGAAGATGTCACGTTCATCTCGGAGTTGATCGACACGCTGGAGGCGGCCTACAACATCGACCCGACTCGGATCTACGCCAACGGGCTCTCGAATGGCGGAGGCATGGCGTTCGTCCTGTCGTGCATGCTGTCAGATCGCATTGCGGCAGTCGGGATGGTGGGGTCTGCCCAATTACTACCGTGGAGTTGGTGTACAGACCCACGACCGGTGCCGATGATTTCGTTTCATGGGACCGCCGATCGATTTACTCCATACCATGGCGGCTCGTCCTGGGTAGCCCCTCGGCCATTTCCAAGCATGGTGACCTGGACGGCGAATTGGGCTCGCAGAAACCGCTGCGCACCGGAGCCCATTGATTCCCCCGTGGCGGCGGATGTCACCCGTCGCGCGTACACGGGCTGTGCTGACGACGCAGCGGTGGTGCTCTATACCATCAATGGCGGAGGTCACACCTGGCCGGGCGGCAAGCCGCTGCCGGAATGGTTTGCCGGGTCCACCACCCGCAGCATCGACGCCTCGAGCCAGATGTGGGCGTTCTTTCGCCAGCATCAGCTTTCGAAGTGACGGACCGACTCAACGAGAAACGTTCGCGCGCGCGCCACGAACGCGTCGTCCCACGCGTGGCCGCCCGCGAAGACCTGTTCGACGACGGCGACTCCGGCGCCGCGAAGTACCGCTAGATCGGCGGCCGCCTTCTCGGCGGTGTACCACGCGTCGGTGGTGCCGCGGCCCAGTAGCGTGACGGGCAATCGGTTCGCCACGAGCGCGACATCCGGCGGCACGTCGCCTGCCAGTGCGATCACACCATCACAGCGCCGATCCACGAAAGCCGCGGCGCGATACGCCATCGCCACGCCTTGCGAGAACCCGACGTACACCAAGGGACGCGGGAGGCCGGACTCGGCCGCGACTTCGGCGAGAACAGAAGCGACATAGTCGACGTTATCGGCAATCGCCAGTTCGCGATCCTCCGTCGTCATCCAGCCCGCAACCACGGTGTTGACGCGGTTGTAGAAGCGATTGAGCGCCTGGATGCTGATGAGGTTGAGGGCGCGGCCGCCGGCGATGCGCCGGAGGACGTCGAGATGGCTGGCGGCGTGCTCCTGGTAGCCGTGAAAGCCGACGAGCGTCGCGGTCGCCCCCGCGCGCGAATCGATGAGGTATCGGCCATGGCTGCGGACGGCAATGGTTCGCGCCTCGTTCGTCAAGCTCCGCGGCTCCGGACGTGTCATCTGCCGATGATGCTATAACGGGATTATCGTGAGTCCCGTTGCATTTCGACTGCCGGGTGATGCCAACTCGACCGTGGCCGCGGCCTTCTATGCGCCCGCACCGGCCACTGCGCTGGATGCGTTGTTCGTGTTCGCCCACGGGGCCGGGGCCGGACAGGCGCACGCGTTCATGGCCAACTATGCCACCGCGCTCAGCGCCCGCGGCGTGGCGGTGGTCACGTTCAACTTTCCCTACATGGAGCAGCGCCGCAAGACACCCGACCGCGCTCCCATGCTCGAAGAGGCGTTCCGCCGCGCGGTGGCCGGCGCTGTCGACCACGGCCGGGCGCACGCCCGACACGTCTTCATCGGCGGCAAGTCCATGGGCGGGCGCATCGCGACGCACCTCGGGGCCGCGCTCGATCGCTGGCCGAATGCGCCGGCGCCCACCGGGATCGTTGCCTTTGGCTATCCGCTCTCCCCTCCCCGCAGCCGCACGACCGGCGACCGCGTCACGCATCTCAAGGCGCTGACGGTGCCGACGCTGATCGTGCAGGGCACGCGCGATCCGTTCGGCGGCCCCGATGAAGTTCGCGAGGCGATCGCCGACGCCGACCCGGCGCCGCCGATCGCGGTGCTCGCCGTCGAGAGTGGCGACCATTCGTTCGCGGTGCTGAAGTCGAGCGGGCGGGACCAGGCGTCGGTCCACGCCCAGATTCACGACCACGTGGCCGCCTGGATGACGGCGCGAATCCGTGATTAAACTTAAGGTCGATTCCCGAGACGCGGTCGCCCCCGACCCTGGCGATTACGCCCCGCCGAGGATCTCCTGCAAGGCATGGAGCAGGTCGAGGGCCGTAAACGGCTTCCGCAGAAGCGGCTGCGTCGAGGCCAGTTGTGACCCGTCGAGCTGGCCGGCATCGACGTAGCCGGAAATCAGCAGGATCTTGAGGTCGGGACGCATTTGGCGGATCCGTTCCGCGACATCCACACCCCGGCCCGCTGGCAGAACAAGGTCGGTGATCAGCGCGTGGATGTCTCCGGCAAAGCCCTCGCTGACCGATACCGCCTCCACCGCAGTCCCCGCTTCCAGGGTCTGGTAGCCGTGCGCCGTCAGTACCTCGGTCACGAACTCGCGGACCATGGGGTCGTCCTCCACGACGAGGACCATGGCGGCGTTGGCGGGCCCCAGCGTCTGTCGCGCCGCCGGCTTGGCCGTCGACAGCGGCAAGGTTGGCGCCACGGCCGGCAGATACACGCGAAAGGTCGTCCCGCCACCAGGCGCGGTCTCGACGTCGATCAGTCCTCCACTCTGCTGGAGGATACCGTAGACGGTGGCGAGCCCCAATCCGGTGCCCTTGCCGGACTCCTTCGTCGTGAAGAACGGTTCGAAGATCTTCGGCAGCACGTCTGGTGGGACGCCTGTTCCCGTATCGCTCAGCGCCAGGCACACATACTCGCCGGCCGGCAGGCGTTCGCCTCCCTGCCGCGAGAGAAACTCTCGGTCCAGGTGCACGTTGCTCGTCTCGATGATGAGCCGGCCTCCGGAGGGCATGGCGTCCCGCGCATTGACAGCCAGGTTGACGATGACCTGTCCAATCTGGTTGGCATCAACCTCGACATGCTGCAAGCGCGGCTCGAGCGTCAGGACCAGCACGACGTCCTCTCCGATGATCCGCCCGAGCATGTGCCGAATGTCTTCCACCACCCCGTTGAGGTCCAGTTTAGAGGGCTGAAAGACCTGCTGCCGGCTGAATGCGAGTAACTGGTGGGTCAGCGCGGCGGCGCGGCGGCCGGCTTCCAGCACTCGGGCGACCCCGTCCCGGACGGCCGGAGCCGCGTCGGGATTGCGTGCCAGAAGGTCGCAGTATCCGTTGATGACGGTGAGCAGGTTGTTGAAGTCGTGAACGATGCCACCGGCGAGCCGCCCGACGGCCTCCATTTTCTGCGCCTGGTGGAACTGCTGCTCGATGCGAACCTGCTCCGACAGATCCTCGACGAGGGCCATGACCGACACCATGTGGCCAACTCGGTCCCGCAACACCGAGCAATACCAGAGGCTCGTGACCGCACGCCTGTCTTTCGCTTGTAACTGGAGCCGGTGAGCTACGCTGGAGCCGGTGCCGCGAACCAGCCCATGCACCATGCGCCGAATGAGTTGGCGGTCTTTCGTCCGGAACGGCAACCGGCTGAACCCCCGGTTCACAACCTCGTCGGCGCACCATCCGAACACCCGAGCAGCTTGTCCCGACCAGCGTTGAATTCGAAGGTCCGCGGACCACTGCACGACTGCCAGCGGAATATTTTCGAGATGATAGTTGAGTTCCTGAACGGCCGACTCGAGTTTGGCGTTCCTGGCTGCGACACCCGATTCCTGGTCGGTGTTCGTCATCAGCAGCCCCCGACGGCCGTCACGCGAGGTCGTCCCGCGAATACCCAAGCGTCTCGCGCCAAGCGGTGACAACACCTCCTGGCGGTAGACCGCACGCGTCCTGTTGCGTCATTTATTGTAACTACTCAGGTAGCCCCACCATGCGGCTACCTTTGACCGGAGAGTAGTCTCCTCTCCCCCCCAAACACAACAGAAAATAATTTTTCGCTGGACTCGGCCGGGGTGTGTGCCGTACGCTGCGGACCATGACAGGCATCATGGTCCTGCAG
>JBCKZH010000198.1:0-4193 GCA_038919385.1 Vicinamibacterales bacterium
ATGCGTTTCACGCGTGTCCATCTGGAAAACTGGCGCAATTTCACGCTAGCGGATGTCGAGCTGTCTTCGCGCGTTTTCGTGGTTGGTCCGAATGCCGTAGGCAAATCGAATTTTCTCGACGTCTTTCGTTTCCTGCACGACATCGCATCCGTCGGCGGTGGCCTCGAAGCCGCAGTCAGGAAACGTCAAGGAGTATCCAAGCTGCGCGCTCTCGCCGCGCGAAGGTCGCCTGATATCGTCATTATTGTTGACCTCGCCAGCAGCAATGGGGACGTCTGGCGATACTGGTTGGCTATTGGCCACGACCGTCAGCAGCGTCCGCGCATTAAGCGGGAAGTCGTCACGCTGAATGGATCGGAGCTAGTGCGACGACCCGACAAAGCTGACGATGATGACCCTGAACGTCTGACGCAGACCTATCTACAGCAAGTCAACGTGAACAAGGCGTTCCGGCCCGTTGCAGACTGCTTCGCGTCGATTCGTTACCTGCACATCGTTCCGCAGTTGATTCGAGAGCCAGATCGCTCAGTCGGCCGTAGTAACGATCCGTACGGCGGTGACTTCCTGGAACAGTTGGCGACAACGCGCGAGCAGACCCTGAAGGCCAGGCTCAAGACGATCTCCAACGCCTTGCGAGTGGCCGTTCCCCAGCTGTCTAAACTCGAACTGACGCGAGACGCCAGAGGTGTGCCGCACCTGCGGGGACGCTATGAGCATTGGCGGCCTCAGGGAGCGTGGCAGAACGAAGACCAGTTCTCCGATGGGACACTGCGGTTGCTAGGGTTACTCTGGTCGATTCTTGGAGAGGGCGGCACGCTGCTGTTGGAAGAGCCAGAGCTTTCACTTCACCCGGAGGTGGTGCGCTACCTGCCGCAGATGTTTGCGAGGATGCAGCGACACTCGAGCCGTCAAATGATCGTCAGTTCTCATTCGACCGAATTGCTGCTCGACGAGGGCATCGGACTCGACGAGGTCTTGTTGTTAACTCCCGGGCCGGAGGGAACTACTGTGCGGACCGCAGAGAGTTTCCCTGACATTGCGATGCTGTTGCGGGGTGGCTCCACCTTGAGCGAGGCTGTCATGCCCCTAACCCGGCCAAAGCATGCCGAGCAGTTGGCGTTCTTTGGAGACTGAGAGTGCCTTACCTCTTAGCCTCCTAGCCCATGCAATTCCTGATTGCAGATTCCTTCACCGACAGCCTGGCCCGGCTGACCGGTGACGAGCAGAAGGCGGTCAAGACGACCGCGTTCGACCTGCAGCTGGATCCGTCGGCACCTGGCCTCAGCTTCCACAAGCTCGATCGCGCGAAAGACAAGCGGTTCTGGTCGGTCCGCGTGAACGCTGATATCCGCCTGATCGTCCACCGAACCGATCAGGCGCTGTTGCTCTGCTACGTCGATCACCACGATCGCGCCTACGGTTGGGCCGAACGGCGGAAACTCGAAACCCATCCGGCGACCGGCGCTGCGCAGATGATCGAGTTGCGCGAGTCGATCCGCGAAGTCGTGATTCCCTCGTACGTCCAGGCTGAACCCGCACCGAGGCAGGTGCGTCGTCCATTGCTTGGCATGCCGGATCAGCAGCTGTTGGGATATGGCGTGCCCGAAGAGTGGCTGAACGATGTGCGGCAGGCCGATGAAGATGGCCTGCTGGCCCTGGCTGCCCACCTGCCGGCCGAAGCCATGGAAGCGGTGCTGCAGCTGGCCACCGGCGGCACACCGGAGATGGCGCGGGTTGCAGCGCCGGCCGACGCGTTTTCTCATCCGGATGCGCAGCGCCGGTTCCGCGTCGTCACCAGCGTCGACGAACTGGCGCAAGCGCTGGATGCGCCCTGGGACAAATGGGCGGTCTTCCTGCATCCGGAGCAACGGCAGCTCGTTGAACGCGACTACACCGGTCCGGCGCGAGTGGCCGGTTCGGCCGGAACGGGGAAGACCATTGTCGCGATTCATCGCGCCGCTTACCTGGCTCGGACGAACCCGCAGTGGCGCGTGCTGCTCACCACCTTCTCCGAACCGTTGGCCCGGTCACTCCGAATCAGTGTGAAGCGGTTGCTCGGCGGCGAGCCTTGTGTTGCCGAACGTCTCGAAGTTCATGCCTTGCCGAGCCTGGGGCATCGTCTGTATCAGGCGCAGATTGGGCCGCCGCGGATCGCGACCGCCGCGGACGTCGCCGCCGCCCTCAACGAGGCAATGGCTGCTGAACCGGGCGTGAAGCTGTCGCGCTCGTTCGTCCGTGCCGAATGGAACCACGTGGTGGACGCGTGGCAGCTCACGTCGTGGGAGGCCTATCGCGATGTGTCGCGCCTCGGCCGCCGCACCAGGTTGCCCGAATCGCGGCGGGCGGAGTTGTGGAGAGTGTTCGAACGGACACGCGCAGCGCTGGCGTCGAAGGGTTTGATAACGGCAGGCGCGATGTTCGAGGCGCTCGCCACCTCACCGGTCACGCACGCATCGCCGGCCTACGATGCTGCGGTGGTGGACGAAGCGCAGGACATCAGCATCACCGAACTGCGCTTTCTTGCCGCTCTCGCCGCCGGCCGGCCGAATGGACTGTTCTTTGCCGGTGATCTTGGCCAGCGCATTTTCCAGCAGCCCTTCTCGTGGAAGGCGCTCGGCGTGGATGTGCGAGGGCGGTCGAAGACGTTGCGCGTGAACTATCGGACCTCTCATCAGATCCGTGAGCAGGCGGATCGCCTTCTGGGCGCGGAGGTGGCGGATGTCGATGGCGAGGTCGATGGCCGTCGCCACGCCGTGTCTGTCTTCAATGGTCCGCCGCCGCTTATTCGGACGTTCAATACGGCGGACGAGGAATCAGCCGCCGTCGGCTCCTGGCTGCGCGCCGCAGTGGATGCCGGAACGACACCGCGGGAAATCGGCATCTTCGTCCGGTCGCACGATCAGATCGAGCGGGCCAGATCCGCGGTTGCCGCTGCCGGCCTTCACGCCGAGGTCCTGGACGACCGGATCGACATCAAGCGCGATGGCATCAGCGTTGCCCTGATGCATCTCGCCAAGGGTCTGGAGTTTCGTGCCGTTGCGGTTATGGCCTGCGACGACGAAGTGCTGCCCTCGCAGTCACGGATTGAAGAGGTTGGTGATGGCGGCGACTTACAGGAAGTGTACGAAACCGAACGCCAGCTCCTGTATGTCGCCTGCACCCGCGCTCGTGAGGGCCTCTGGGTAAGCGGAGTCAGGCCCGAGTCGGAGTTCCTGGCCGACCTCGCTTAAGCACCCGCACCCTCCAGTGGTTTCGGACCATCCAAACATTCGGATCCGGAGCAACGCCCTGTTCTGGCTCGGCCAGTCGAGAGACCCGCGGGCCCTGAAGTGTTTCGAGGAAATGTTCAGATAGGGCAGGCGGGTCGCGGTCAGCGCTTCAATGCCGCCTGCCAGTTGAGCACGACCGAGAACGGCGCCGGTGCCGCTTGCCCCGCCGGCAGCGCGAGCAGGAAGCGCTGGCCGTCGGCCGCCACGCCCCAATGTGGCAACGCGCCGGGCGCCAGGAACAGCTGCACCGGTGTCTCAATCACATGGGCCGACACCCCAGCCGCCATCACGCCTCCGGTAGGCGCGTGATAAAACAGCTCCTGTCCGTCGGCGCGCCAGCGCGGCGCCGTGCCGCCACCGCGCGAGATCAACACGGCGCCCCCAGCGGTGGGAAGCCCCGTCCGTGGATCCGTCGTCAGCGGCCGCACGAAGACCTCGTTGACTCCCGACTCATTCGACACGTACCCAAGCCAATGGCCGCCTGGTGAGATTGTTCCCTGCACCTCGTCGAACTCCTGTTGCAGCAGCGGTACGGGCTTGCCGCCCTGCAGCAACGGGAGCAGCCAGATGTCGTCGCGTGTGACGCCGCGCGTTTCCACGGAAAAGGTCATGAATCGGCCATCCGACGTCGTGCTCATCGTCGCCAGGAGTGGATTCACGCGAAGTTCGCCAACCGTCCCAGGCAACAGCACACTGCCGGGACCGCCGTCGAGCGGCTTCGTCATAATTGCGGCGCCATCGTGGCCTAACGCGAAGATCAGCCGCTTACTATCGGCGGACCATGCGGGGATCGACTCCGGAAAGGGATCCGACGTGAACCGGCTCGTCACGTTGCGGATCAAATCCACCAGCCAGAGATCCTGATCGGCCCTGTTCAACCGGTTGTCGCGGACCACCGCCGCACGCGTTCCGTCCGGGGAGAGC
>JBCKZH010000199.1:0-4170 GCA_038919385.1 Vicinamibacterales bacterium
ATTCACCCACTCGATTCCGTGAAGACCCCTTTTTCTAAAGGCAATCAAGCGTCGAACCGGCCGACACGCATTTTGAAAGAGTGAACTCTGTGTCCTCTGAGTCCTCTGTGGCCTATTTCTGGATCACCGTGACTTTCCGCAGTTCCGCGCGACGAGAATGCCCTCGCTGACGCGCGCAAAAATCGTGTAACGGCCGTCGAGTCCGGGCTGATCCGACACTGCGATGAAGAACTGCGTGCCGGCACTATCGGCTTTGCCAGGAATCTGCGTCGCCGACACCGCACCACGTTAAACATGGCAGCCCAAGTGTCCGAAATCGACCACTTGTGACGTAGCTGTCCGTTCCTGTTATGCTGTGTCCGGCAGGCTGGCTCCTTCTCCCTCGTCCTCGCTTGGCTTGCCTGACCAAGCAGTATGTACGAGGACTACTACGGGTTTGTTCAACCGCCGTTCAGCCTGACGCCGGATCCGCGGTTCTTGTACCGCAGTGAATCCCACGACGTCGCGCTGCAACAAGTGTGGCAAGCCATCCGCCGCAAAGAGGGCTTCATCGTCCTCACCGGTGACATTGGTACCGGCAAGACTACCCTCTGCCGGACGCTCCTCGAGCAGTTCGACCAGACCACCTTCACCGCCCTGATCCTGAATCCGTTCCTCTCGGTTGAGGAACTGCTCCGCGAACTGTTGCTCAGCTTCGGCGTGGTCTCGAAGGACGCGCTCAAGTCCGGGCGCCTCGCCACCGCCAGCAAGCACGAGCTGATTCGCACGCTGCACGACTTCCTGCTGTCGCTCGTGCCCCTGCACGGTAGCGCCGTGCTGATCATCGACGAAGCGCAGCACCTGTCGACCGACGTGCTCGAAGAGATTCGCATTCTGTCGAACCTTGAGACCAACGACCAGAAGCTGCTGCAGATCGTGATCGTCGGCCAGCTCAACCTGCTCGACTTGTTGCACAGGGCCGAGTTGCGGCAGCTCGATCAGCGCATTTCGATCCGCTGCTCGCTGAAGGCGCTGACCCGGGAAGAAGTGGAAGCCTACGTGACGCACCGCCTATGGGTGGCGCGCGGCTCGACGTCCGTGTCGTTCACGCCGAAGGCCTTCGACCTCGTGCACGCGGTGTCGGGCGGCGTGCCGCGCATGATCAACCTGCTGTGCGATCGGGCACTGATGGTGGCGTGCGAGGCGCAGTCCAGCCGGATTACCGAAGAGCAAGTCGTGCTGGCCGCCGCGCGGATCGGCCTCGAAGTGCCGAAGGGCAAGGTCAAGGGCGAACGGTCCGGCACCGCGGCCGCGAGACCATCGCGACGAGGACTGATACTGGCAGCGCTCCTGGCTCTCATGGCCGTGGCCGGCGCCGCCGTGTACATCCTCGGCAACCCCATGGAGCTGCTGGCCCCGGCGCAGCCGCCGGCCGTGCGACCCGCGCCGGCGCCGCTGCTCCCTGCGCGAGTGACGCCGGTGGCGGCCCCCAACGGCCTGCCCGTCATTGGTCCACCACCGCCCATCGACGGTTCGTTCTCGGTGCTGGTGGGCACGTTCGATACGGCCCGCGCGATCGAGTCACACGAGGCGGCGCTCCGCGCGCAACAATTGCCGGTCTATCTGGTCGATTTGATCATGGCGCCCGGCGATACCCGCCGCCGCATCCTGGTGGGCCGCTATCCCACGCGCGAAGAAGCCGACGCCGTCCGCCAGAAGCTGAGCCCGACGATGAACGAGGCGAGGGTCATTCCGGGCGAACTCGAACGCCTCCGCGTCGTCCCCTAGCCCGCCGATCAACGGTCGCGCGACTTATACAACTTCTTCAGCGACTGTCCGACCGTCTTCATCTTCCGCTTCTCGTCGATCTGCGCACGGACGTCCTTGCGCGCGTCCAGGCTGCGCATTTCCTCCTGCAACTTCACGTAGCTCTCGAGCCGTTCGGCTGCCAGCGTACCGTCGGCGATCGCCTGCTTCACCGCACAGCGCGGTTCGTCGCGGTGCTGGCAATCGGTGAAGTGACAGGACGCCGCCAGCGCGTCGATGTCCTCGAACATCTCGCGCGCCGATTCCGATTGCGTCCACAACTGCAACTCGCGCATCCCCGGCGTATCGATCAGCAGGCCGCGGCTGCCCAGCAGGATCAGGTGGCGATGACGCGTCGTGTGACGGCCCCGCGAGTCGCTGGCGCGCACAGCCCGCGTCTTCAACATCTCCTCGCCCATCAGGGCGTTGACGATGGTCGACTTGCCGACGCCGGATGAGCCGAGCAGGGCGCCGGTGCGGCCGGGGCCGAGGTAGCGCTCAATCACCTCGATGCCACTGCGTTCGCGAGCGCTAATCGCGTGCACTGGAATGCCAACGGCCAGGCCCGCAATCTCCTCCAGGTTCGCGAGCAAGTGGTCTGCGACATCAGCCTTATTGAGCAGCACCACCGGACGGGCGCCACTCTCGTAGGCCATCAGCAGGTAACGCTCCAGCCGCCGCGGGTTGTAGTCGCCGTCGAGGCCCATGACGAGAAAGACGGTGTCGATGTTCGCGGCGACGATCTGCTCTTCGGTGGTCTCGCCCGCCATCTTGCGCGAGAACCGACTGCGCCGCGGCAGCAGGGCCTCGATGGTGGCGGATGCCTCGCCTGGCGTGGGCAGCGCGGCCACCCAGTCGCCGACGGCCGACAACTGCTGGCGGCCCTCGGCCTGATGGCGCATCCGTCCCGCCTGCTGGGCCTGGAGTTCGCCGGTCTCGGCATAGAGCCGATAGATGTAGTTGAACTCGATGGCCACGCGCGCGGGGATGAGGCCATCCGCCGCGTACGGCGCGAACAGTCGCGCCCACTCGGCGTCCCAGCCCAGGTCGATCAGATCAAATGCCACTCGACGGTAGGATAACAGCGGAGCATGGACAATCAGCTGCATCCAACATGCTGGTAGCATTCCCCGGCGTGGTCGTGTTTACATGGCCCGGGCGTCGCAACCACGGCTGGGCGGAGCAGGGTATTCGAGGATGAGGGAACCGGTCATCAGCGTGACGGAGCTGACGCGACGCTTCGGTGCCACGACGGCTCTGGCCTCGGTGAGCGTGTCGATGCCGCGCGGCGCCGTCTACGGCCTCGTCGGCGCCAACGGAGCGGGCAAGACGACGCTCATCAAACACATCCTGGGCCTGCTGCGGCCTGACGCTGGCACGGTCCGTGTGTTCGGCCTGGATCCGGTTGCCGATCCCGTCGCCGTCCTCTCACGCATCGGCTATCTCTCCGAGGAGAACGACCTCCCCGGCTGGATGCGCGTCGACGAGCTGATTCGCTACTCGCGCGCGTTCTATCCCGCCTGGGACGATGCCTACGCGGACGAGCTGCGGCAGACGTTCGCGCTCGACCCCACGGCGAAAATCAAGACCCTCTCCAAGGGGCAGAAGGCCCGGGCGGGACTGCTCATCGCGCTGGCGTATCGGCCGGAACTCCTGGTGCTGGATGAACCCTCGTCTGGCCTCGACCCGATCGTGCGCCGCGACATTCTCGGCGCCGTCATGCGCACCATCGCCGGTGAAGGCCGCACGGTGCTGTTTTCATCGCACCTATTGGACGAAGTGGAGCTGGTCGCCGATCACGTCACGATGATCAGCCAGGGCAAGATCGTTCTGAGCGCGCCACTGCCTGCGATCAAGAAGTCGCACGACGGCGCGTCGCTCCAGGAGATTTTCGTCGCCCATGTTGGTGCGGCCGCCGCGCCCTCCCCGGACGCGTAAGTCATGCGCTCACCCGCCGCGGCCATCGCCTGGGAATTCCGGCAACGCCATCGCTGGGGATGGATCGCCCTGGCCGGCTACCTGCTCGTCCTGGCGATGGTCAGGCTCCTGATCTTCGGGCCGGGTCAGCGCGTCGAGTTCGACGACGCGCAGAGTTTTGCGCTCGTCGTGCTCGTGCCATTGACGACGACCTTCATGTATTTCCTGGCGGTGTTCAGTTACGGCCTGGCCGGCGATCTGGCCGCGCGCCAGTCGATGTATCCCGCCCGCATGTGTGCGCTGCCGGTGACGACCGCCGCACTGGCGGGGTGGCCGATGCTCTATGGCACGGTCGCGATGGCGCTGCTGTGGCTGGCCACGCGGCTGCTCGCGGCGTGGCCGTCCGGACTCGAGGTGCCACTCGTGTGGCCGGCGCTGCTGGCCGCGTCGATGCTCGCCTGGACGCAG
>JBCKZH010000200.1:0-4115 GCA_038919385.1 Vicinamibacterales bacterium
CCGTTCTGCTCTGGTTCAACTGAGGCCTTTCTCACTCTTGCAACCCTGTTAAGCTGAGGCGATGAGGCCCGCGCTACCGGTCCTGCTCGTCGCGCTCCTGCTCGGAATCTCCGCCGACGCCACGGCTCAGCTCCGGACGGTGGTGGTGGCCACCGGACTCAGCAACCCGGTCGCTCTGGTTGCCGATCCCTCGGACGCGTCAACCTTCTTCGTAGTGGAACAGCGCGGCACGATCCGCACCGTCAGGAACGGCGTGGTGTCGACGACGATGTTCCTGGATCTTCGCGGGCAACTGTCGTCGGGCGGCGAACGCGGATTGCTCGGTCTCGCCTTCGCACCCGACGCCGTGCCGTCGCGCCGGTTCTTCGTTAACTTCACCAACCTCGACGGTCACACCGTGGTCGCCCGCTTTACCCGCGACGCGCAGGGCCGCGTCGTCACCACCTCCCGCCTCGATCTGGTCTGGCCCGACGGTCGCGCGTTCATCGAACAGCCGTTCTCGAACCACAACGGCGGGCATCTGGCGTTCGGACCCGACGGCTACTTGTACGTCGGCCTCGGCGACGGTGGCAGCGGCGGCGATCCCCTCAACCACGCACAGAACCCGAACTCGCTCCTCGGCAAGATGCTGCGGATTGATGTTGGCGTGGACGATGCGAATCAGCGCGGTTATCGCGTCCCCGAGGACAACCCATTCGTGGATCGCGACCCGATTGCCGCGCTCCCCGAGATCTGGGCGTTTGGCCTGCGCAATCCGTGGCGCTACAGCTTCGACGACTGGACCCGCGGCGGCACCGGCGCGCTGGTCATTGCCGACGTCGGCCAGAGCGCGCGCGAAGAAGTGAACTGGGAGCCGCGCGGCGCCGGCGGCCGTAACTACGGCTGGCGCCTGCGCGAAGGCCGCACGACGTTCGACAGCCGGCTGGCGGCGGCCTACCAGCCGCTCACGGATCCCATCCATGAATACCCCCGTAGCGACGGCCAGTCGATCACCGGCGGCCTGGTGTATCGCGGCACTGCCCTCGACGCCCTGTTCAACGGGCGCTACTTCTTCGCCGACTACGTCGCGGGCCGTGTCTACTCCATCGGCGTGGCACTCGACGTGCATCAGGAGGCGGCCACGGTCGACGTGCAGGTGCTCACCGACCTGTTGGGGGGCACGGCCGAACTCGGGCTGATCAGTTCCTTCGGCGTCGACGCGGCCGGGGAGATGTACATCGTCAGCTACTCCCGCGGCCGCATCCTCAAGATCGTTCCCTGAGACATCGTTGTCACACCGTTGTGACAACGTCAGACCCGGTAGAATTACTCATGCCCACCCCGGCCGCCGTGACGAAACGACCACACAAGCGTCGCGCCACCGAAGGCGCACCGGTGGTGGCCGTGACGCCGCAGCGCGACTGGACGAGCCTGGACCCGAACGACCTCAGCTCGCCTTCGCTCTACATCAATCGTGAATTGAGCTGGCTGGCGTTCAACGAGCGCGTGCTGGCCCAGGCGCAGGATCCCTCCCACCCGCTGCTCGATCGCGTGAAGTTCCTCGCCATCTCCGGCACCAACCTCGACGAGTTCTTCATGGTGCGCGTCGCCACCATCCTGAAAAAGTTTCGCGCCGGCATTGAAGAAGTATCGATCGATGGCATGACGACTGACGTCGAGCTGGCGACGATCCGCGGCCGGGCGCTGGCGCAGATCGATGGCCAGATTGCCTGCTGGTCGCAATCGATCCGTCCGCTGCTCGCCGCCGAAGGCATTCACTTCCTCGATCCGCAGGACTACACGCCGGCGATCGAGGCCTGGCTGGCGCAGTACTTCAAGGACCACATCTTCCCGGTGCTCACGCCGCTCGCCTTCGACCCCGGGCACCCGTTCCCGTACATCTCGAACCTGAGCATGAACCTGGCGGTGCGCGTGCGGTACGCCGGCCGCACCAAGTTCGCCCGCGTCAAAGTGCCCGGCATGCTGTCGCGCTTCATTGCGCTGCCCGAGCACCTGTCGCCGCTCCCGGGCATGGCCCACGTCTTCCTGGAAGACGTCATCCGCCGCAACATCCAGACGCTGTTCCCCGGTACCCAGGTCGAAAGCACGCACCTGTTCCGGATCATCCGCGACACCGACATGGTGATCCAGGAAGACGAGGCCGACGACCTGCTCGAGACCGTGGACCGCGGCCTCAAGCAGTTGCGCCATGGCGCGCTCTCGCTGCTGCACGTCGAGTCCGACATGCCCAAGCGCGTCTTGAGCATCCTGATCGAGAACTTCGAAGTGGATCAAGACGTCGTCGCGCGCGCTACCGATCGCCTCGGCTTCGGCGACTGGCACGCGCTGGTCAAGCTGCATCGCCCGGCCTTGAAGTATCCGGCGATTACGCCGCGCACGTTGTGGGCGCCGGACGAGACCGACAAGGTCTTCGAGCAGATCGCCGACCAGGATTTCCTGCTTCACCACCCGTTCGACTCGTTCACGTCGGTGGAGACGTTCCTGCGCGCGGCGGTGCAGGACCCGCAGGTGATCGCGATCAAGATCACGCTGTATCGCATCGGCGCCAACTCGCCGGTCGTGGACATGCTGATTGAGGCTGCCGAGCAAGGCAAGCAGGTGGCGGTACTCGTAGAACTCAAGGCCCGCTTCGACGAGCGGAACAACATCGCGTGGGCGACGCGACTGGAGTCCGCCGGCATCCACGTGGTCTACGGCCTGATGAACCTCAAGGTGCACTGCAAGCTGTGCCTGGTGGTGCGCCAGGAGGCCGATGGCATTCACCGCTACGCCCATGTCGCGACCGGCAACTACAACCGCGTGACCTCTCAGGTCTACACCGACTTCGGGCTGTTCACCGCCGACGAAAGCATCCTCGACGATGTGACCGAGGTGTTCAATTCGCTGACCGGCTATTCCAACAAGCGTTCGTACAATGCGCTACTCGTGGCCCCGGTCGGCCTGCGCCAGGGC
The DNA here is from genome assembly GCA_038919385.1 of Vicinamibacterales bacterium. Classification (GTDB taxonomy): domain Bacteria; phylum Acidobacteriota; class Vicinamibacteria; order Vicinamibacterales; family UBA2999; genus 12-FULL-67-14b. The sequence goes on from JBCKZH010000200.1 coordinate 2,953, forward strand.
TTTCGCGCGCTGATCGAGCGCGAGATGGAGCATGCCAAGGCGGGACGGCCGGCCCGCTTGATCATCAAGAACAACGCGGTGGCCGACCAGGGCATGATCAAGGCGCTGTACCGCGCCTCGCAGGCCGGTGTCACCATCGACATGATCGTGCGCGGCGTGTGCTGCCTGCGGCCCGGCATCCCCGGCATCAGCGATCACATCCGGGTCCGCTCGATCGTCGGCCAGTACCTCGAACATTCCCGCATCTACTATTTCGAGAACGGCGGCGCCCCGGAGGTCTACATCGGCAGCGCCGACCTGATGGAACGCAATCTCGACCGGCGCGTCGAGGTGCTGTGCCCGGTGACCGACCCGGGACTCAAGCAAATGGTCCGCGATGCGGTGCTCGAGGTTCTGCTGAGCGACACGGACCGGGCCTGGACGCTGCAAACCGACGGCGCCTACGTCCGTTCGACACCGCCCGAGGGCGTGCCGCCGTTCAATTCGCAGCGGTTCCTGCTGGAATGGTACGCCGCGCAGCACCAAGCGTAGAAGTGCCGGCGGCGGCCCGCTGATTCCTTTCCTGTTCTTCGGTCCAGTTGCGCTACGGTATCTGGTGTGACGGTTGAGCAAGCGCGATGGTCGCCCGACGCCGGCTGGGCAGCGCCCGGGGCGGTGGCGGATGCCCATCTGGTGATGGTCTTCGGCGACCGCGCCAGCATCGCCGACGCGCGATTCGGCCAGGACCTCACCGCGCGGTGGCCAGCGGCCGCCATCATCGGCTGCTCCACCGCCGGACAGATTTGCGGCACCGAAGTCTCCGACACCGGCGTCGTGGCGACAGCCGTCCACTTCGAGCACACGGTCGTGCAAGCCGCGACGGCCCCGGTCACCGCCGGCGACAGCGCGGCGGCCGGCGTCGCGCTGGCGCGCACGCTGGCCGGGCCGGACCTGGTCCACGTCCTCGTCATTTCGGAAGGGCTCGACATCAACGGCGAAGCCCTCGTGCGCGGGCTCGGCGAGCATCTGCCCGCGAGCGTGTCGGTGACCGGCGGCCTGTCGGCCGACGGCGAGTTGTTCAAAGAAACCGTGGAAGAAGAAGTCGAAGGCGTGCGTGACATCGTCGGCCCAGGCGCGGCGATCGCCGGCTTCTACTCCTACGGCGAGATTTCGCCGTTGACACC
>JBCKZH010000201.1:0-4100 GCA_038919385.1 Vicinamibacterales bacterium
AATGGCGACGGGCGGCCACGTTGGCCGCCGGCATCGCCGCCGCGCTGCTCGTGCTCCAGGTGCCTTATTTCATCGCCCGCATCCAGGAGCCCGCAGCCGCCGCCGGCCCATCGGCCGCGCTCAACAACATGGCGCAGGCAGAATCCCTGCAAGTCACGAAGAGTTACGGCAGGGTCGTGAACACCACCGGCGAGTTGCTCGTCCGGCAGAGGGATGCGTGGACGTTCCAGTGGCCGTTTCTCGCCGTCGCGGTCATCGTGCTCGTGCGGTGGCGGAAGGACCTGCTGCTGTTGGCGGTCACCGTCGGCCCCATCGCTGGCGCCACGGTGCTGTTCTCGACGTGGACGCGGCCGTACGACAGCTACTGGTTCCTCACAGCGACCACGGCGATGGTCTTGACATTCGGCATGGCGGTGGCCGCGTTGCCGTCAGTCGCTGTCGTGCAGTGGACCGGCGTCGCCGTGCTCGCTGGCGTTCTCGGATGGCAACCGGCACGGATCGCCGCATCCCGGGACTTCTTCAGCTACCCTCCATACCGGACGATGCGGATCGGTTCGATGGAGTTGGCGCGGCGGGCGCCGGTGCTTCGTGACATCCGGGTGAACTTCGACGGCGTCCACCCGACCATGGACAAGTACATCATCTACCGGACCCTCGGCGGCCGGATCGAGCCCGGCGCACCGATTGGGTTTATCGACGAGGGTGGGCTCGTCCGCATCGAATGATGGCGCCCGCCCTGAGCTTGGTGATTCCGGCGTTCCACGAAGGCACCCGACTGGGTCGGACGGTCGGCGAGGTGTGCGCCTATCTCGACGCGCAGCCGTACCCGTGGGAGCTGATCGTCGTCATCGATGGACCTGATCCGGTGGGTTCAAGCGCGGCGGCCGACGCGGCCAGGGGCCGCGCGAACGTCCGCGTGCTGCACAACGAGGTGAATCGCGGCAAGGGGTTCTCGGTGCGGCGCGGCTTTCACGAGGGCAGCGGCGGTCGCCTGGTGTTCATCGATGCCGACCTCTCGCTGCCGGTCGCAGGCCTCGCGCCGATGATGGCGCGCTTCGACGCGGGTGCGGACGTGGTGATTGCGTCTCGCCTCGCACCGGGCGCGCGCGCGATCGGCGCGCCGCCCGCTCTGCGCTCGGTCATGAGCCGGGTCTTCAACCTGGTGGTCCAGACCGTCGCACTACCGGGGCTCGCCGACACGCAATGCGGCTTCAAGGGCTTTACTGCGGCCGCGGCCAGTCGAATCTTTGCCAGACACCAGAGCGATCGTTTCGGGTTCGATGTCGAGGCGCTCTTCCTGGCCCGGAAGTTCGGCTTCAGGATTGATCAGTTGCCCGTGACCTGCGTCTATCACGCCGGCAGTTCCGTGAACCGGCTCGGGGACGTGCTGAACATGCTCGGCGACGTGCTGGCGGTGCGGTGGAAACACCGCGGCTGACGCCGGTATTTACACCAAGCCGGGACCGTTGCGGCGGCGCTCGACGGTGCGGCTGGTCCTCGAGGCCCGTCAACGACATGGCGACGAGATTGGCCAGGGCGACGGCAAAGGTCTGCTCATCATGCGTCCACCGCCGCACCCGGCCGGTGTGCTCGCAGCAGAGGACGCCGACGACGCCACCACCCAGGCGGAGCGCGCGCTGCTGATGTCCTGGATGATGCCGACCATGCGCAGTGGCGTCCCATTCGAGGCGTAGTCGATGTGCGCGCGGCTATGCACCCACCGCTCGGCCTTGAGAAACACCACCTCGTCTCCATCACGCCGCACCAGCACGGTTTCCGCGGTCGGACTGGGCGTCGGCCAGGTTTGCAGCATCGGAAACATCTGCTGCTGGGCATCGGAGCGCAGCACGACCACGCCGAGCGGGCGACAGCGACGACCTCCGTCCGTTGAGCGACGCCTGACTCCAACCGCGCGGCATCACCATCAGACTCGTCCCTGTGTCCGTGGGTCGGCCGGAGGTCTGAAGCCCGCGCCCGCGCCCCACGCGGGCCGGCGTTCGTCGGCCTTGACGCCAGGGCGTCGCCGCGCATAATGGGCGGTGTTTGATGTGCTCGGTGGCGCGTTGATGGGCTCTCTGGTCCGAGAACGGTCCTGATGTTGACTCACAGCGGCACCCGGTGAGGCCGCTAATACGGACTATCGTCGCGCGGTCGCCAAGTGCACCCGTCGAGGGTACCTAGCCCGCGTTGTTACTTGGCGACAAGTGAGGGATGCAGTTCCTGAAGCCAGTTCAGGACGACCGTCACCGGCCGCGCGGCGGTTTCCGACGGCAGTTCTTCGATCATCAGGAACCGTCCATCGGACGCCACGTCGTAGGCGAACGTCGAGGCTTTTCGGAACAGCAACTGCGGCCGACCTGGCGAGAATGACGGCGACGTCTCAATCTTGACCGCCATCATCGCGTCGCCGTTTCTGTAGAACAGCTCCAGGCCGCTGCGCGCCCACACGGGGCGAAGACCGCCGTCGGTGGAAATCCGCGTCTTGCTGCCGGGGCCTGGAAAGGGCTGCACGTACACCTCGGAGCGCCCCGTTTCGTTCGACACGTAGGCCAGCCAGCGCCCGTCGGGGGAGACCGCCGGCTGCATTTCGTTGAACGAGGTCTGCATCAGGGGTTTCGGCGTCCGATCTCCGTCGAGCCCCACGACCCAGAGGTCCTGTCCAGTCCGCGAGCTCAGCGCGTCGAAGATGGCCGTGCGCCCATCACGTGTCCATGATGCCTCGCGGACCTGTGCCGCGAATTGACCCGATGGAAAGACCGGCTCTGCTTCGCCCTGACCGTCGACGCGCTGCCAGAACAGCGTGCGCACGCCGCCTCTCGCCGAATTGAATGTCACGCGAGTGCCGTCTGGAGTCCACAACGCGCCGTTGTTGCTCCATTCGTGCGTCAGCCGCGTCACCGTCGTCCGATCCAAATCGAGTATCCAGATGCTGGCGTTTGCGCCGTCGATGTCGAGCGCCGCGCGGCGGCCATCCGGCGAGATGCCAAGGTTCTGGTAGGCGGCGGGCGCGACAGCCAGCCGGCTGGTCCGGCCGCTCCGGTCGACCCACGAGAGCGCCGCCTCCGATGACATCGGTTTGCCGGCGACGTACAGAAGCGTTCCGTTCGGTGAGAGTGCGTACTGAGCCGCGCCATTGACTGGATACGTCACGATGCCGTCGAGGACGGGTCTGGCCGCCCCGGTCATGGTCAGGCGCCTCGCATCGAACGGCGCGGCCAGCAATGCGCCCGCGCGCGCGTACAGCAAGTGGCCCGTGGCGGCAAACGTCGCGAAGGTGCCTCCCCGAATCAGCTCGTGCTGTTCCCCGGTGCGTAGCGATCGCACGGCGATCCGCGCCTCGTCGAACGAGAGAATGTCTGATGTTGCGACCGTGAACAGCACGGCATCGCCGCCGGGCAGCAGCTCCGGCCATCGATAGCCACGCTCTCCCTTCGAGGAATCTGGCTGAGCCAATTGGCGCGGCGTACCGCCGGCGGCGGAGACCTGCCACAAGCCGGCATTAGTATTAGGCGAGTAGATGATGGTGTCGTCGGGCGCCCACGTTGCGCCGCGCGGACTCGTGGCGTCGGCGAGCACGATCGGAGCGCCGCCCGCCAACGCCAACACCTGCACCTTGGCGTCGGCGAAGAACCCAATCCGGCGTCCGTCTGGCGAGAAAAACGGGAATTGCGCACCAGCGGTGCCGGCAATGGGCGTCGCCTCAATCGATCTCATCTCCCGGACGTAGAGCCGGCGCGCGCCGCCGCTCTCGGCGACGTACACGACTCGCGAGCCATCAGGCGAAATCGCGAACGATCGCTGGGGATCGGCCGTCTGCGCCGGCAATTGCTCGGAGAGCAGCAGCCGAACCGGCGGTTGCGCCCACGGCGCGGCGGTCGAGCGGGTCCACGCGAAGAGCGCGAGACCCGTCGAGACGGCGGCGACGACAAGGGCGCCCACCGCGATGCCCCTCGCCAGACGCAGTTGATGTTCGCGCTCCCGAATGCTCGTCAGGTTCACAAGATTCACGTCGGCCGAAGAACCTGCCAGAGCGTCGTCGAGTTCAAGCCGCACATCGCCTGCGTCATGCACGCGCCGCTTGCGATCTTTTTCCAAGCAGC
>JBCKZH010000202.1:0-4092 GCA_038919385.1 Vicinamibacterales bacterium
ACGCTGCGCGCACTCGCCTTCAGCCACCAGGCCCTCGTCGATGGCGCCTTGATGCGGAGTGCGGCGGCGGCCCTCCACGTCCTGGCCGCCGACCCCCGGTACGTCGGGGCCCCGGTGGGGTGCATCGCGGTCCTGCACACGTGGACACGGGCCTTGCTCTATCACCCGCACGTCCATCTCATCGTCACGGCCGGCGGGCTCTCCGCCGACCGCACGCAGTGGATCGCCGCCAAGAATCCGGCGTTCCTCGTGCCCGTCCTGGCCTTGTCCGTGATCGTGCGCGCCAAGATGTGCGCCGCCCTGAAGCACGCCGGACTCCTGGGCCAGGTCCCGCCGGCGGTGTGGACGACGCCCTGGGTGGTGCATGCCCAACCCGCCGGTGATGGCGCGCGCGTGCTCGACTATCTCGCGCGGTATCTCTTTCGCGTCGCGATCACCAACAGTCGCCTCGAGCAGATCGACGACGACCACGTCACGTTTCGCTACCGGGACAACCGCACGCAGGCGATCCGGCGCGCCACGCTCTCGGGTGTCGAGTTCCTTCAACGCTTCCTCCAACACATCCTGCCGCGCCGGTGTATGAAGGTGCGGTACGACGGGCTCTGGAGTGCCAGACGGCGCGCCGATCTCGACCACGCGCGCGATCGGCTCCCGGCCGCCCGCGCGGCCGCGGCGCCGACACCACCCCCCGCGACACCCACGCCCACCGCGGCCGCGAGCCTGGCCCCGCAGCCCGTGTGTCCGCTGTGTCGCACGGGCACCCTGCGCGTGATTGAGATCCTGCGCCCGGAGCGCAAGGTGCCTCCATGACCGGTGGTGGTGGGCGGACGTCGACACGACACGCGGTCATGAACGTGCGCCCCGCACGTGGAGGGCGGGGTCTGTACGAACGAGGATCGCAGCCCCTGTCGGCGGGCATCACGCGCCGACAATCGGCCGGGAGCACGCGTGCCGGTGTCCACGGTCGGCTCCATACCGAGCCGCAGGCGGCCCGTCCGCGTCATCACACCGCTGGCGCACTCGCGAGCGGCCATTCAAACTCCCAATAGCACCGCCCGTGCCAGGACTTAGTCCAACCCAGGATTTTGTCGCGGCTTCGCGCGACAAGAATCCTTAATTCGTTAGGCGCCTGTCCGCTCATCGTCTGGCGACTGAAGCTAGCAACACCAGACTACTACGGCCGCGGACACCCAGCGGCAAAACCACCAGCTGTCCAGCTCCGTCTTCGCTGATGGGCGCACCTGTGACGTACAAGTCTCCGAGCTTGGCTCCCCCGAATGCCACGTTGCTGGGATGTTGCATGCCCGTCGAGTATCGTCTGAGCAACCGGCCACCGGCATCAAAGACCACGACGAAGCCCGTTCCATAGTCGGCAACATAGAGCTGCCCATCCTGGTCGAACGTCATTCCGTCCGTTACAGCCTTGGTGTCCGAAAGCTCGGCGACAACGCGCTTGCCGGCGAGGATTCCCGGTGCGGTGATTTGAAACTCGTAGATTTGGCGCGTGCAGCTGTCGTTGACCAAGAGCGCTCTGCCGTCCGGGCGAACGACGATCCCGTTCGGATAGCAGAAATCGTCCGCCACCTTGTGCAGAGACCGCTTGGAATCCAGGTAGTAGATTCCGCTACGTCGCGCCTGTTGGTCAGGCTCCCGCTCCGCCGGCGCAGAGACATAGATGCCGGCATCGCCGTCCAGGGCCAGATCGTTTGGCGTAGCAAGCTGCTGACCAAGAACTTCGATGCGCTTGCCCTCTCTGGTAACGTGGTGAATGCCACCTTTGGCCGCAACCAAGTGCGTCTTATCCGGCAGGATCTTGTGACCATTCGGCTCGTTCACGCGATACCAGATCGTTGGGGCGTCACGCCCTCGAATTACGTACACCGCCTCACGATGGAGCGTTGAAACAAAGGCTGCGCCCTCGGCGTCGAAGACGATTCCCTCGCTGTAGCCCACCAAATCGGCGGTCACCCTTGGCGTGACCTGTGGCGGCAGGCCGGCAGTCTGGAGCGCAACGAGGACGAGCACGGTAAAGCAGCTTCTCATGACAACTACTCAGTCTGCGGGTTTGTGCCTGATCTCAGTGCGCCTAACGGCTAGGGCTGAGCCGCGGCGCGGAGCATCCTAGCGCCGTCGGCTCCAGCCCGTTAGGCGCCACTTCGGCACCGACCGTTTAGCCGCGTTTCGTTACACTGACAAGGAAGTCCGTCAGATGCTTGTTGAACTCCTCCGCCCTTTCCATCTGCAGCAAATGGCCAGTTCCCTTGATGACTACCTTTTGAGAGTCAGGAATCGAGCTGTCCAACAACTCCGCGACTTCTAAGCACGCCGGAATATCGTGTTCGCCAGTCAAGACCAGAGTTGTCACACGAATCTCCCTGATACGCCCGACAGCAGACGGGTTTAGTGGTTGCCGCTGACCTTGAGTCGAGAACGAGTAATCTGTGGCAATCCGCCTGAATTCTGCTCCGGCCGCCGAGTCGCGAATCGTCGCGATAAAGCCGGGCATATCCATCCATGCACGGACTGCGGCGGGCTGCCCGCCCTGCGCAAATGCGGCCCGAACTCTCGCCATGTCGGCGAACAGCGCTTTCGCGGCTGCGGACGAATATCCCGATATCCATGGACCAACTGAAACGAGCGATTTCGTCCGGTCAGGATAGACCATTGCAAAGTCGATGGCGATGCCGGACCCCATGGACCATCCGACGATGTGCGCGGCCTTCACTTCGAGATGGTCGAGCAGGGTGGCCACATCCTCATGGTCGGAGAACGCGATCCCGTCCGCGAGAATGGGCGACCGGCCGTAACCTCGTACGTCGTAGCGAATTACTCGGAATCGGTCCGCAAGTGCCTGAAACTGTCTATCCCAATGGCGCCGATCTCCTGCGTTTCCGTGAATGAAGACGACCGGATCCCCGGTACCCGCCACCTCGTAGTAGAGCCGCCCGCCTTGAACTTCGGCGAAACCAGCCTGAGGAACGACGACAGTCGGCGCTTGTGCGGACGTATCCGCAGCGTTGCCTCCGGACACGACGAGAATCGTTGTCCCCAGAACGACGAGTTTTGGGACTAAGAGTCTCATAGCCTGCCTCCTTCCACGTCGAGCGAGGGCGCCTAACGTCCGCAATTCTGCTGCGGCGCATTATCAAAGATGCGGCACGCGCGCGCAGCGCGCGAGCCGCCACCGAAATCCCCAGCGCCGTCAGCAGCAATTGCTTGTTGGACGAACTCACGGCTGCTAAAGCAGTCCAGGAGGCATGGCGTTGTCAGAATTGGACGGCCGCCGCCACCGCAACAGCTCGTCCTCTGGCCGCGCCCTGGGTTTGGAGGCCTACGCTGATCGGTGCCCAGCGGTCGCTCTTGATGAATGCTCCGATTCCGGCACCCAGCGCACCAAACACTATCGTCGAACCAGCTATCGCTTCGCCACGTGAGCAGAAGTTCGGGGCCTCTGGACCACAATCCTGCCGATCAACCGGAAAAGCGAAGCCGAGGGCCACACCGCTCAACACACCGATGCCCAGCCCCTTGAGCCAGTTACTCTTTTGACCGAGACTCACGTCCATTCCTGTTACTGAGCGCAGCGGGATCTTGAGCGGGAGCCCACCGTCTGGAACCAGCGTGAGGACTGTTTCATCCACGGCCACGACTACGCCACGGAGCCGAGTCTGCACGGCTGTCGAGAGCACACGAACGCGGGTCCCGACGGCCAACATGGAGGCGAGGGATGCCTCCGGCGGCTCTTGCGCTGCACCAAGCGTCGCCGAGCCGAACAGGAGCGTCACTACGGAGAGAACGCGAAGAAAGCGCATCATTGGATACCTCAAGACCGTTTAATCTTTCCGGCTCCCGCTCGTCGTCACCGCCAACGGTTCGTCCAACTAGTTGTAGACAGGTTGGCGGCGTCTCAATTCCGGCCTCGGTGGTTTTCTGAGGTCTTGGGGGCTTGAGGTCCTGGGGGCTTGGGAGCCGTCCAAGACCTCAGGTCCCCATGACCTCAAGGCCGCGTTTTGCGGTAACATACACAGGTTACAGGCGATGCTGTTCTCGCCACATACGGCGGCTTGGTAGATCGACTTGTCGGCTACTCGG
>JBCKZH010000203.1:0-4060 GCA_038919385.1 Vicinamibacterales bacterium
CGCAGATGCACATGCCTGTGGCGACCGGAGGGCGCCACAGGATCACCAGGCGCCCACGGGCCTCGCTGCGAAAACGCGTTCGCGCGCCAGCACCGTTCCAGAATCAGTGTGAATCGGCGTCAATTAAGTGGCCGTAGAATGTAGCCATGCTTCGACGCCGCGCCACCCTGCCAATCCTGCTTGCAACGAACTTGCAACGGGAGGGTATTCGGAACAGCAAAAGGGCGCCTATCGTGGCGCCCTTTTCGCTTTCTGAAGGCGGAACTTGCGCAGCATTGCCCGTTCATCGCGACACGCGACACAAACGACCATGCGATCTCGCTGGGACCGACGGCCTTCTCATGGCCGACCGCCAAGGGCATCCTCAAGCAGGCTGAGACGATTCCGCACCGGGATTCGATACAGGTGTTACTCAGCAAGCTCAATTGGTTCTAGCCAAACCTACGACTATCAGACCAAGAAAATCGAACGGGGTGATGGCGCTTTCTGCGAAGGCCAGACCTACCTGGCCCTGTCTCGTGCCAGGACCTTGGACGGCGTCCGACTGACAAAGCCCATTTCCATGCGAGACGTGAGGGCCGACCGCACCGTGATCGAGTTCTATCGGGAATTGGGGATCGCTAAGTTAAGACGATAGGCCGTATTAGCAGCCTCTCCGGCGCGCTGACGCCCACCACGCTGTTTACCTTTGCGCCCGAAGCCAGGGTCGTTCGCGTGGGCAACCTGATCCTCCTCGTTATGGAAAGCTTTCCATAACGAGGAGGCGCAAGTGGACTGGGGGGCCTTCGGGTCGATCCGGATCGGCCACGGGACCCGGTCCCTCTCCGGCTTCGTGATGGTCCTTTCGTACTCGCGCGCCCTCTTCGCGCACTTCACGCTGGACCAGACCCTGGAGAGCTTCCTGCGCGGCCATGTCGAGGCCTTTCAGGTCTTCGGCGGATCGGCGCGGACGCTCGTCTACGACAACTTGAAGAGTGCCGTGCTCGAGCGTCAGGGGACCGCGATCCGCTTCCACCCGCGCCTGCTCGACCTGGCGGGCCATGATCATTTCGCGCCGCGGCCCTGTACGCCGGCGCGCGGGAATGAGAAGGGCAAAGTCGAGCGCCAGATTCGCTACCTGCGCGACGCCTTCTACGCGGCCCGCACCTTTCGCGATGTCGACGACCTCAATGGGCAGTTTGCACGCTGGCGTGACGACATCGCCCATCAGCGTCTGCATCCCGAGCAGCGCGACCAGACGGTCGCCCAGGTCTTCGCAGAGGAGCAGGCCCGGCTCTTGCCGCTGCCCGCGCATCCCTTCGAGACCGACCTGATGCGGCCCGTCGCCTCCGGCAAACTGGCGTACGTCCGCTTCGATCGCAACAGCTACTCGATTCCGCACACCCACGTCCGCCAGCCGCTGACGCTCCTGGCCAACGCCACGACCGTCCGGCTCGTCGCGGGCGCCGACGAGATCGCGCGGCATGGGCGCAGCGACGACACCGGCGTCACGATCGAGGACGCCACCCATCTCGACGGCCTGCTCAAGGCGACCGAATCAGGGCTGAGGCTCTGAAGGACTCGCCGATTCGAGCGATCACGATGGCCGGAATGCCCAGTAAGCCGATCGGCAGAAATAATGTGGGATAAAAAGAGGGATACCAATGCAAGTGACATAGCTAAGTCATTGTGTCACAACAGTTTACATTGTTTTCGTGGCGGAGAGTGTGGGATTCGAACCACCACTCTTTCGTGGTGAAACCTCTGACTATATTGAGCGCGAGTCCAGGTCTGTGAGCGGAACGCGCCGCATTCTCACACCCGTCGCATCGAACACCGCATTCGCCACCGCCGCCAGCATCGGCTTGCACATCGTCTCCCCAGCTCCATAGTGCTGCAGGTCAGGACGGTTCGGGTTCGGGTCGCCGTTCACGATCACCACGTCAATCCGCTCCGGCGTGTCCTCGTGCCGCAGCGTCGGGTGCGTCACCCAGTCCACGCTGGTGACCTTCTCGGCGTCGAACTTCACTTCCTCGTGCAGCGCGCGGCTGAGGCCGTACAGTGTGCCGGCTTCGACGACGCGGATCAGCGCCTCGGGGTTGATCACCAGGCCGCAGTCGTGGGCCACGACGATCCGCTTCGCCCAGATGCGACCGGTCTTGCGATTGACCTCGACCTCGACGATGGTGGCGACGACGGTCTGGCTGCGATAGGCGTAGGCGATGCCACGGCCGGTGAGGATGTCAGGCAACCCTGAAGGGTTGCCTCCACCGACGGGGTTGCCTCCACCTTTGGGTGAGGGACGCGCGTCCCAGCCAAACTTTTCCGCCGCCGCCTTGATGCAGGCAATGGAGCGCGCGCGCTTGAAGCCGCTGTCCTCCTGCGTGCTCGCCTGCAGCATCCGCAGGCGGAACTCTACCGGATCCGCCTTCGCCTTGGCCGCAAGCTCGTCGATGAACGACTCGAGTGCGAACTGCACCTGCGGACCGTCGGGGTCGCGCAGGTTGCCGGTGCGCAGCGGCGTCTCGAACGGCATCGGCAGCGGCACCACACGGGTGGTGCTGCGACGGTTCGGAATGGCATACATGTCCGACGGCAGCGACGCGCGGCCCTGCGAGACCGGCGACTTGCGCGTGCCCATCAACTGCGAGATCAGCACCGTCTCGTGTTCGTTGTAGCCAAGGTGATTGTGATCCGCGGCGCACGCGTCGTAGTGCAGCGCGACGACGTTCCCCTGCGCGTCGAGGCCGCCGCGCATCTTGAAGGCATAGGCCGGACCCTTGGTGTCCCACGCCGTTTCTTCCTGCCGGCTCCACTGCACCCTCACCGGCCGCCCGATCTCTTTCGCTATATACGCCGCCTCAAACCCCGCATCGTCGGCTGCGGTGCGGCCGTAGCCCTGCGGGCCATCCATCCAGATCACCCGCACGCGGTCGCGCGGCATGCCCAGGAACTGGGCGACACCGTTGCGCATGCCATACGACTTCATGTCGTTGGTGTAGATGGTCATCTGATCGTTCGACGGATCCGCCATCGCATGCGCGGGGCCAATCGAGGTGTGACCCTGGAACGGCACGTCGTACTCCGCCTCGATCACCGTGGCCGCGCTCGCGAACGCGGCATCGACATTGCCCGTCTCGACCGGCTTGCCGGTGGAAGACGAAGTGGCGCCGCGCATGTAGGTGAAGAGATTGTCGGAGGTGGGGAAGGGCGCTGTCGCCGGCTTCTTCCACTCGCACTTGAGCTGCCGCGCCGCTCGGATGGCGTGCTCCTCGCGCTCGCACACCACTGCCACGTAGTTGCCCTTGCTCACCACCTTGACGAAGCCGGGGATGCCCTTCACAGACGACTCGTCGATGCTGACCAGCGTCGCGCCCGCGACCGGTGGGCGCACGTTGCGCGCGTGGACCATGCCGGGCGCCTTCACATCGACTGCCCACTTGAGCGAGCCGTCCACCTTGGCGGGGATGTCGTAGCGCTGCGGCGATTTGCCGACGTTCTTCATCTCCTGCACCGGCTTCAGCTTGGCGATGCCGGTGGTGGTGTCGGTGTTCTTGCCGGTGAGCGTGACGTTGAACTTGCGTCCGCCAATCAGGTCGCCGTAACTGATCGAGCCGGGACCCGTGGTGTTGCCGCCGCCCACCGAGATGATGCCGTCGCTGACGACGAGCGTGGATACCGGAACGCCGAGTTCCTTTGCGGCCATGTCGAGGAGCACGCGCCTGGCTTCGGCCGCGACGCGGCGCATGGGATAGCCGTCGGTCTGCAGCGCGTCGGATCCGCCCGACCCGCCTTGATCGACGGTGTTGTGCGTGCTGCCCATCACGCAACTGGTGTTCTCGAACGCGATGTCGAGCTCGTCGCACATGATCTGGCGGAACGCCGTGCCGGTGCCCTGACCGAGATCGGTCTTGCCGACGAAGAAGGTGGCGGTGTTGTCCTGGCGGATGACGATCCAGGAGTCGAGCTGGAGGAAGTCGGGGTCGGGGTAGGGGCCGGCTCCGGATCCCGACGCTTGCGCGAGCAGTTGTTCGGGGGCGAGCGAGAGGACGCCTCCCGACACGATCAAATATCCCGACGC
>JBCKZH010000204.1:0-3943 GCA_038919385.1 Vicinamibacterales bacterium
CGAAACTGCGCTGACCGGCCGGGCCCAGTCCTCCCACATCAGCCCACGCGAGCCAGAATCTATTTGGCCGAATAGGTGTAGAAACCCTGGCCGGACTTTTTGCCAAGATGCCCGGCCAGCACCATCCGCTTCAACAGGGGTGGTGGGGCGAACCGCGTCTCACGGAATTCCTCGAACATGATGTTGGCGATGTAATACGTCGTGTCGAGGCCGACGAAGTCGAGCAACGTGAACGGGCCCATCGGGTAACCGCACCCGAGCTTCATCCCGTGGTCGATGTCCTCGACGGTGCCGACGCCCTCTTCGAGGCAGCGGATCGCATCCAGCAGATACGGCACGAGCAGGCGATTGACGATGAAGCCGCCGCGGTCGGGCGCGGTGATCGGCTCCTTACCAATGGCCCGCGCGTAGGTCATCAGCGCGTCGTAGGTCTCCTGGCTCGTCGCCAGCGCGCGAATCACTTCCACCAGCTTCATCAGCGGGACGGGGTTGAAGAAGTGGAGGCCGGCCACCTTGTCGGGGCGCTTGGTCGCCGCACCCAGTTCGGTGATGCACAGCGACGAGGTGTTGGAGGCAATCAGGCAGTGCGGCCCAACCACCGCCTCCACCTGCGCGTAGGCCTGCTTCTTGACCTCGACGTTCTCGATGATGGCTTCGATCACGAGGTCGCAGTCCTTGAGGTCCGCGTAGTTCGTCGTGCCGGTGAGGTTCGTGAGGATGGCCGCCTTCTGCTCCTCGGTGACCTTGCCCTTCTCGATGCCCGCCGCCAGGAACTTGTCGATGCGGCCCAGGCCGTTCTTGAGGACGTCTTCATTCACTTCGAGGACCAAGGTCTGGAACCCGGCCGCGGCCGAGATCTGCGCGATGCCAGCGCCCATGAGGCCACAGCCCAATACGCCGACGGTTTTGATTGCCATTAGAGAGCCTCCACGATCATCGCAATGCCCTGGCCGCCGCCGATGCAGGCCGAGGCCACCCCATACTTCTTGCCGCGCCGGCGCAGTTCGAGCAGCAGCGTCAGCAGGATGCGCGCACCGCTGGCGCCTAACGGATGCCCAAGCGCGATGGCGCCGCCGTTGACGTTGACCTTCTCGCGATCGAGACCCAGCTCCTTCTCGCACGACAGGTACTGCGCGGCGAAGGCTTCGTTAATCTCGATCAGATCCAGGTCGGCGAGCGACAGCCCCGCCTTCTCGAGCGCCTTGCGGATGGCCGGCGCCGGTCCCATCCCCATCATCGTCGGGTCGACGCCGACCGTGGCCCACGACACGATGCGGCCGAGCGGCTTGAGTCCGCGCGTTTTCACGGCGTCCTCACCGGCGATCACGAGCGCGGCGGCGCCATCGACGATACCGCTGGCGTTGCCGGCGGTGACCACACCGTCCTTCTTGAAGGCGGCCGGCAGCTTGGCGAGAATCTCCATCGTGGTTTCGGGACGCATGTGGTCGTCCGCCTCGATCAGGGTCACGCCTTTGCGCGTCTTGACCTCGACCGGCACCACTTCGTCTTTCATGATCCCCGAGGTCCACGCCTTGTGCGCCAGTTGCTGGCTGCGCAGTGCGTAGGCGTCGGCCTCTTCGCGCGTGATGCCGTATTTCGCGGCGCAGTTCTCGGCGGTGATGGCCATCGAGCACCCGGCGTACGGATCGTTCAAGCCTTCCCACAGCCAGTCCTCGAGCTTGCCCTGCCCCAGCTTGAAGCCAGAGCGCGCGCCACGAATGACGTGCGGCACCTGGCTCATGCTCTCCATGCCGCCGGCCAGCACCATGCCGGCCTCGTCCAGTTGGATGTGTTGAGCGCCGCTCAGCACCGCCTGGATGCCGGAGCCGCACAGGCGGTTCACGGTCAGCGCCGGCACTTCGATCGGCACGCCGGCCTTGAGCCCGACGTGACGTCCGCCGTAGTGGGCGTCTACGCTACTCTGCTGCACGTTGCCAAACACGACGTGATCGATCCACTCCGGCTTGGTGCCGGTCCGCTCGAACGCGCCCTTCGCGGCAATGGCGCCGAGTTCAATCGCCGACACATCCTTGAGTACCCCTACGTGCTGCGTCATGGGCGTCCGCGCGCCACCGAGTATGAATACGTTCTTTGCCATGATGCCTCTTGTCACGAATCTAGCCACAGAGAGCACAGAGAACTCAGAGTCAATTCTTTCACAATGCCCATTCGCCGGTCAGCAGCACTGGCGTTTAGAAAAGAATTCTCTGTGTCCGCTGCGTCCTCTGTGGCCAATTACTTCTGAATTCTCTTCGCGATCCAGTCGCCGACTTCGCGCGTGCCGAGGGGGCCGCCGATGTCTGACGTCGTCTGGTTCTGCGCAATCGCCGCTTCCACGGCCCGTTCAATCGCCTTCGCTTCATCCGCCGCGCCGAGTGTTTCGAGCATCAGCGCCGTCGACAAAATGGCGCCCATCGGGTTGGCGATGTTCTTCCCGGCCAACGGCGGCGCCGAGCCATGCACGGGCTCGAAGAGCGAGGTCTTACCCGGATGAATGTTGCCCGACGCGGCCATGCCAAGACCGCCCTGCAGCGCACCGCCAATGTCGGTGACGATGTCGCCGAACAGGTTGTTGGTGACGATCACCTGGTATTGACCGGGGTCCATCACGAGGAACATCGCCAGGGCATCGATGTATTGGTGGGTGGCGATGATGCCTGGATAGTCGGCGGCCACTTCCTTGAATACCCGCTGCCACAGCGCGTGGCCCTGCTGCATGACGTTGCTCTTGTCGGCCATGCAGACCTTGGTCAGACCGTTCGCCTTCGCGTACTCGAACGCGTGACGAATGATGCGGTGCACGCCCTTGTAGGTGTTGATCTCTTCCTGGATGGCGACTTCATCGGTGGTCCCGGCCTTGAAGCGGCCGCCGATGCTGACGTAGACGCCTTCGGTGTTTTCACGGAACACGACGAAGTTGATGTCCTTGCGCCCGCGATCCTTGAGCGGGCAAAGGCGATCGTCGAGCAGCCGCACCGGACGGTAGTTGACGTAGAGATCGAGTTCGAACCGCGTGCCGAGCAGGATGTCCCGGGCGTGCTTGTTGTCGCTGACCCGCGGATCGCCTAGCGCGCCGACGAAGATCGCCTGGAAGTCGTCGCGCAGCATCTGATAGCCGTTGGCCGGCAACGTTTCGCCGGTCTTCAGGTAATGATCCGCGCTCCACGGCAAATGAACGAGATCGAACCGGCGCCCGAACCCGGCGCCCGTGGCCTGCAACACCTTCACCGCTTCGACGGTGACGTCCTTGCCAATACCGTCGCCAGGAATGACTGCGATTCTCATAGTATTTCGATCGCCATCGCCATGCCCATGCCGCCGCTGCAGCCGATGGGGTGGCCCAACGCGATGGCGCCGCCGTTGACGTTCAGCTTCTCCGCCGGGATCGCCAGGTCTTTCAACACCGCCAGCACTTGAGCCGCGCACGCTTTGTTGACCGTGTAGGCCGGTGCCGCGTTCGGCACACCGGCGCGATGGCCGACCTGCCGTGCCGGGTTCGGGCCCACGCCTGCCGGGCGGCCGTGTCCCATCAGCACTTCCTCGATGTCGGCGGCGGCGATGCCGGCGCGCTGCATGGCCGCCGTAGCGGCGACGGCCCCCAACTCCGCCGCATGCACATCCTTGAAGGCTCCGCCGAACTTGGCAATCGGGGTGCGCGAAGCGCCCAGGATGACGACTTGACGGGATGACGAAGGGGCGGCGGGCATCAGAAAAGAAATGATATCAAACGAACGTTCAAAAACCCCAGCAAATACGCCGAAAACGCTGACCGACGACACCTTCCGGACACGTGTTTTGCGCACTTAATCACGCGATTCTGTTGATTCGCCCCACATTTGCCCCCTCCGGTGGACTAACACTCTGGTGTTCGGATTGTTACTTCCCTGTTGTGTTTCTGGAATTCGGAGTAGGGGAGCGCGGGTCTGGCGGTGGTTGTCGCCGA
>JBCKZH010000205.1:0-3933 GCA_038919385.1 Vicinamibacterales bacterium
AGGTAGCGGCATGGTGGGGCTACCTGAGTAGTTACCATCGACCACCTCAGCGATTCCCGCCACGGCACGAACACGCGGTCCCGACGGGCTGACGCGCGACGAAGGTCACAGGGCACGTCTGGCGAAGAGAGGGCACACGCGCGCAGAGCTGTCTGAGAAATGCGGTGGAATCGAGGCGTTTCCCGTCGATTCCACGCCGGGGCGTGTATCGGTTTTGGGTTTCCGGGTACCGGACGGTCAGCGACTGTCGAACTGTTGTAGCGAATTGATAATGTCCCCTGCGGAGCGAAATAGAAATGTCCCCTAAGCTCGTGATCTCGAAGGGGGTCACGGTTGGGAAGGACAGCGATGAGTGGGCAGGAGTTGACGCGGGTTGAGGTCTTGGCGCGGGTGAAGGCGGGGACACTGAGCGTGAAGTCGGCGGCGGTCTTGCTGCACGTCGGGTACCGCCAGGCGAAGCGCTTGGCGCGCCGGTATCGGGCGAAGGGCGCGAAGGGATTGAGGCACGGGAATGCCGGCCGGCGATCGAATCACGCGCGGCCAACCGCCGAGCGGACGCGTCTGCTGGCGCTGGTGCGGGACAAATACAGCGGCTCGATCGACGTGCGGTTCGGGCCGACGCTCGCGGCCGAGCACCTGGCCAGTGAAGACGGGGTGACGGTGCACCATGACACGCTGCGGCGGTGGATGCTGGCGGACGGGTTGTGGAGTCGCGCGCGCCAGCGGGCCGCGCATCGCCAGCGACGGGAGCGCAAGGCGCATTTCGGCGAGCTGGTGCAGCTGGATGGCAGTTTCCACTTGTGGTACGAAGCGCGCGCGCCGCGCGGATGCTTGATGAACCTGGTCGACGATGCGACGGGCCGGACGCTCGCGCGGCTCGGGGACGAGGAAACGATCTGGGCAGCGGTCGATGTGTTGCGCCGGTGGATCGAGGCGTATGGGGTGCCGCTGGCGCTCTATACGGATTGGAAAAATGTCTACGTGCGGGTGCCGAATGCGAAGGAGCAGGCCACGGGCGCCGTCCCCCTGACCCAGTTCGGCCGCATGTGCGCGTCGTTGGGGATTCAGATCATCGCGGCGCGCTCGCCGCAAGCGAAGGGCCGGGTCGAGCGGAATCATGGCACCCATCAGGATCGCCTCGTGAAGAAACTCCGGCGGGTGGGGATCGCGGACGCGACGGCGGCGAATGCGTTCCTGGAGACGACGTATCTGCCCGAGCACAACGCCCGCTTCGCGCAGGCCGCCGCGTCGGAGGAGGATTTTCATCGGCGGACGCCGAGTCGCGTCACCCTCGATCGCGTGTTCCAGCTCGAGGAGACGCGCGTGCTGTCCAACGACTGGGTGATCCGGTACGACACGCGGTCCTTTCAAGTGGCGCGGCAGAGTCACCAGGCGCCCGCCAAGAGCACGGTCCTGGTGCGGGAGGCGGTCACGGGCGCGATCGAGATGCGCTATCGGGGCCGCCTGATGCGGTGGACGGAGATTCCCGCGCCCGTGAAGCCGACACCAGCGGCGGTGAGGCCGCCACTGTCGACCGCCCCGCACCGGCCGGCTCGGCCAAGCGCGGACCACCCCTGGCGCCGCGACACCCGCGTCATCGACCGCGAGCGCGCCCTGTGCCGGGCGGCACAGGCATGAAGAGCCTGTGGAAGCTGCCGCAGCCGTGGACGCGAAGAACGCGCCCACCGCTGCTTGGAAAACCCCAGAACGGTTTTCCACAAGCTCCCACAGGCAGCCTCGGTTTCTCGTTCGGAAGGGGACATTTCTATTTCGCTAAGAATGGGGACATTTCTATTTCGCGTTGACATCAGCGACTGTCGAACTCGCCGCTGCCGGCGCGCGCAGTGTAGGATATGTACTGGTTCCGGGCAGCCAAAATGGAAATCCCGGACAAGAACGCTCGTCATCGAAGGGCATGGGAGAAGCGTATGACCATCTCAATTGGGCGTAGAACCGGCTTGGCCGCAGTGGCTTTGGCCACATTGGGACTCATGCCCATGGGTGGGTGGTCACTTGACTCTCCTCTCACCGCCGTCGAGCGTTCGGAGTTTCTGCCGGCGAATCCGACACAGACCTTCTCGAACCCGACCGCGATTCTCGTTCCGGCAACCGGAACCACCTCTGGGGTAGCCAGCCCATACCCGTCGACCATCGCCGTATCCGGCGTCCCTTCGGCCGCGAAAATAACCGTGCGACTGAAACAGTTCAACCATACCTTCCCCGACGACGTGGACGTGCTGTTAGTCAGTCCCACGGGTCAAAAGATGATCGTCATGTCGGACGTGGGCGGCGGCATTGATGCCGTCAACCTGGACATCACGCTTGATGGTGCAGCGGCGTCTTTGTTACCGGATGGTACTGTCCTAACAAGCGGCACCTTCCGTCCGACAAACGTCGGCGCCGGTGACACCTTTGCGGTGCCGGCTCCGGCGGGCCCGTATCTGAGCGCGGCGCCGGCGGGAACGGATACGTTGACTGCAGCGTTCGGTGGACAAGACCCGAACGGCACGTGGAGCCTCTACATCGTTGACGACCTCGACGCTGACATCGGTAACGTCAACGGCGGATGGGAGCTTTCGTTCGCGCCTGGCTTTTCGGTTCCTGGCGTACTAGGTACGGCGCCAGGCAACGGCGGCACGACGGGGACGTTGGCGACCCGGCTCTTTCGCGGGAGTGTTTTGGGGACCTGCGCTCCGAATGTCTTCCCCAACACCACGGCTGTTGGACCGTTTATCTACAACACGCATCGCTTTACCAACCCGAGTGCGGCGCCACAGTGCTTCAGGGTGACGCTGAAGGTCGATGTCGAAGGGACAGCCGTTTCGAACATTCAGGTGGCGGCCTACCTTCCGTTCGTGGCGGGCGACATCACAAATGCGGCAAGGTACTTGGGCGATCCGGGGACCAGCAGCGGGTCGCCGCCGGTGGTGACATCGTTCATGATGACGGTCCCGGCCAACACGAGCTTCAGCCTGGTGGTCTTTTCAACGAATGCGAGTCCGGCCAGTCAAGGCGCGCAGTACACCTTGAAGGTGACGCCAACCAGCTTCGGTGATTTCGATAGCGATGGCCTCACGGACCGCACGGTGTTTCGCCCGAGCAATGGGGTCTGGTATAGCGCGTTGAGCGATGGCGGCGCCACGGCCACCGGCTGGGGCATCCCGGGCGATCTCGATGTCATGGGGGACTACGACGGCGACGGCAAGGCCGACATCGCGGTGTTCCGTCCCTCGACCGGCGACTGGTACATCGTCCAGTCGAGCAACGGCGCCGTGCGCGTCGCCTCGTGGGGGACGAGCGGCGACATTCCCCTGGCCGGAGACGTGGACGGCGACGCGAAGGACGACCTCGTCATCTGGCGCCCCAGCACCGGTGTGTGGTTCGCGAACCAATCGAGCGGCGGGACGATGGTCTTGGGGTGGGGCGTGACCGGCGACCAGCCGCTGCTCGGCGACTTCGACCTCGACGGCAAGGCGGATCTTGCCATCTACCGGCCGAGCACGGGCGTCTGGTACATCGCGCTGTCGGGCGGCGGCACCGCAATCGTCGGCTGGGGCACCACAGGGGACATCCCGGTAATCGGCGACTGGGACGGCGACGGCAAGGCCGACTTCACAGTCTACCGACCGAGCACGGGGCAGTGGTTTGTGAATAAGTCGTCGGGCGGGACGCTGGTCGTGACATGGGGCGTGCCGGGTGACACCCCGGTGTCGGGCGACCAGGATGGCGATGGCAGGAGCGACTTCATCATCTTCCGCGACAGCATCGGCGTGTGGTACACGCAGTATGCGGTTGGTGGCAGCGCCGGCGTGGGCTGGGGAATCAGTGGCGACAAACCCGCAGGCCGCAGGCCGGGACCGTAGCGCGAACGCGGACGGGTCGGACGATCCTGATAGACCGTGATGTGGGAGGAGGGCGACGGGAGATTGTCGC
>JBCKZH010000206.1:0-3861 GCA_038919385.1 Vicinamibacterales bacterium
GGGCGCCGCGGTGAACCGGGCGGGATGGTCGAGCCGGGCAAACTGCGCATCAGTGCAGGCGCCTGTGAAGCGATCGAACACAGAGCCATACAAGGTCCACATCTCGGCTGACAGGGAGCGCGTCGCCACCGGTGGCAATTCGTCCGGGTGCAGATGGCGATCGGTACCGATCGAGCGAATCAGCGCGCCCACCATCAGCACGCCGCCTGTGACGCCAGGATGGCCGATAGCCGCGACGCAATTGCCTCGACGCCGTGGCGTTGCGCGCGCTCCCGTCCGCGCCGGCCCATCGCCTCGGCCAGCGCGCGGTCGCTCAACAGATCCACGATCCGGTCCGCCATGCCCGACACATCGCCGATCGGCACCACAAAGCCCTCCTGGCCGTCGGCCACAATCGACCGAACGTGGCCGGCATCCGTCGTGACCACGGGCCGTCCGGCGGCCATGGCCTCGAGCAGCGCCGTGGGAACGCCTTCATTGCCCGACGGCAGCGCGACGATGCGGGCCTCTCGCAGTTCCGACGGGATATCGCGGGACACGCCCGCGAGGACGAACGCGCCGGCAAGACCCTGCTGCAGGGCCAGAAGCCGGAGGCGGCGTTCTTCGGTCGCGTCGCCACCGCCGATCACCCGCACTTCCGCGTCTGGCACGGCGCGGCGCACGAGGGCGAGCGCCGACACGAGGTCGCCGAGGCGCTTGCGGGGATTCGGGTTCGCGATGGCCAGAATGCGATTGCGGGTGTCTGCCGCCGGTGGCGCGATCGTCATCAACGGCGTGATGTCCGCACCTTTGCCGAGGACATGTCCGCGCGCGCGGTCGGCGGAGGCATACGCGGAGGCGAGGGCGTCGGTTGTGAAGGTGACGGCGTCACTCGCGGCCAGCATGGCGTCGTCGGGGACCCAGGTGAAGCCCTCCGTGCTTCGCCATTGGCCACTGAAGTCGTAGTTCTTACCGTAGATGACAGCGGTGGCGGTGCGCGTCAGCAGCATCGGCAGCAGCCGATCGGCGCATCGCTCGAACAGGATGTAGGCGGCATCGTAGTTACCGCCGACGACCAGGCGTTCGAGGTCGTCCACTCGATGGGCCACGAAGACGCGATGGGCCGCCTGGCGATACTCCGGCTCGAGCGCGCCGCCGGCAAACGCCAGCACGTCGTGAGTCATCGAGGGAGACAGGTGCCGCAGCACGTTGAGGAAGGTGGTCTCGACGCCCCCCGGACTCAGCGATTCGAGGACGTGCAGCACGCGCATCAGCGGAGGGTTCCCACAGCCGCCCGGCCGCGAACCAAGCGCGCCAAGTGCGCCGGCAGGTAGAGCGCCAAGGCGAGCACGAGTGCCACCCCGATCGACCACGCCGCCCGATGCGCCTCACGGCGGACGAATGGCCCGATGGATTGCCGCCACAGCCGGCCATCAGGGGTAATCGCGTCGAAACCGCCGGGCGCAAGCAGCAACGCGGCCCTGGTCACATTGGGCCGATCGCCGCCGTCAGGATCGAGCCACAACACGACGACGCGGTCGAAGCCGCGCCATCGCAGGCGCGCGAACAGACCGCTGGTCAGCAGCGGCCAGCAGTCGAACCGCGGTCGGGCGCTGTAGATGAAGATGTCGTCCGGCGCGACGGCCGCGCGGGTGAGCGTGTCGAGGGTGCCTGGGGTGGCCACCACGCTGACCTGACAGCCGGGGTACGTGCGGGCGAGCACGTCGAGCGCCACGGCCATGTGGCGTCCGGTCCGCAACAGCACCACGTGCTCAGGCCGCCGCCGCATCGCGCACCTCGGTCCGCGCATCCAGAACCTCGGTGGCCCAGCCTTCGAAGACGAACAGTGTCCAGAGTCGGCGCCACGCGTGGTCGTCGCCGCCGAAGAAGCGCGCCTTGAGCTGCTCGGTCGCGGCCACGTCGAAGACGCCGCGCCGGCGCACGCGGTCCGGGCTGAGCAGGTCGTGGATCAGCGGGGCGAGCGACCGGCGCATCCAGGTGTTGTAGGGGAGGCCGAAGCCCATCTTGCGCCGGAACAACACCTCGTCCGGCAGCAGCTCGCGGAGGGCCTGCTTCAGAATCCATTTGCCGGTGCCGTCGCGGTATTTCATCTGCCACGGGATGGCGGTCATCGCCTCGGTGAAGCGCGGGTCCAGCATCGGCACGCGTACTTCGAGCGAGTGGGTCATCGACATCGCGTCGATGTCGCGCAACAGGACGTACGAGAGGTAGGCGCGCTGCTCGAGTCGCGCAATCCAGTCCGCGGGCTTGGCCGGATCCGGCGTCACGTCGTCGGCGAGGAACGACTCCGGCGGCCGCCCCGGCGCGCCGAGCAGCGCCGTGCGTTCGGCCGCGTCGAAGATGCCGATCACGCCTGGCGTGACGAATTCCCGATCGAGCCAGGCGCAGGCACGGGCGGCAGCGACCAGGTCGCCGACGGCTTTCCACACCTGCGCGGACGGTACGGCATCCAGCCACCCCACCGCGCGGCGGAGGTAACCGGCGGGCAAGGCCCGCAGCACCGAGGCCCGCGACGCCGTCTCCAGCAGCCGGGCATCGCGCTCGTAGCCGAAGAACAGCTCGTCGCCGCCGGTGCCGGACAGCGCGACCGTGACGTGGCGCGCGGCCGCGTGAGAGACCCAGTACGAATTGATCGCGTCGGAGGTGGGCTGGTCCATCGACCAGAAGGTGTGCGGCAGGGCCTCCCGGAACATCTGCTCGGTGAGGACGAACTCGTGGTGGTCGGTCCCATAACGTTCGGCCACGAGGCGGGCCCACGGCCATTCGCTGAGCACCTCTTCATCCGGACCGACGAAGCCCACTGAGAAGGTCTTGAGCGGATGTGCGACATGCTGAGAGGCGAGGGCCACCAGCGCGCTCGAGTCCACGCCGCCCGATAGGAACACGCCGAGCGGCCGTTCCGACATCATCTGCCGGCGCACCGCGCGGTCCAGATGCTCGCGCACGAACACCTTGGCCTCGTCCACGTCATGGATGGGCGCGTCGCTCTCGCGCGGCGGCGTCCAGTAACGTCGGACGGACGTGAGCCCGGGCTGGTGGATCAGCAGGCGCCCGGGCGGCAGCGCCTGTACGCCGTCGATCATGGTGAGGGGTGGCGGGACGGCCTGATAGGCGAGGTATTGGGCCACGGCTTCGCCGTCGATCGTTCGCGGCACCAGACCGCTCGCGAGCATGGCCTTGACTTCGGAGGCGAACACCAGGGTGCCGTGCCGCTCGCTCCAGTAGAGCGGCTTGACACCGTGGTGATCGCGCGCGGCCAGCAGGCGTTGGCGGCGGCTGTCCCACAGCGCGAACGCGAAGATGCCGTTCAGATCGTTGACGAAGTCGGCGCCGTGCTCTTCGTACAGGTGCAGGATCACCTCGCCGTCGCTGTGCGTGCGGAAGCGATGGCCGCGGGCCTCGAGCGCGTCGCGCAGCTCGAGGTGGTTGTAGATCTCGCCGTTGAAGACGAGCCGCAGCGTTTCGTCCTCGTTGGTCAGGGGCTGGTGTCCGCCGGCGACATCAATGACCGCCAGCCGGCGAAAGCCCAGCGCCGCCTCGGCGTCGAAGTAGAAGCCGTCGTCGTCAGGACCGCGATGCACCATGGCGGCCGCCATGCGGGCGACCGCCGCTCGATCTGGACGCCCAACCACGCCGCAGATGCCGCACATGGGGGATCAGGCTCGAGCCGACGCAACGGTTGCGTAACCGGAGTGGCAACCCGGACAGAAGGCCGTGGTCTCCGGCCTCGGAACCCGGGCACACACCCGGGGACGTTGGTCAGACGGCAATGTGAGGGAACCCACGAGCGAAGCCATAAGCAAGGCACATACCACCGCCACGGCGAACGCTGGTCGTGCTCGACACGATCGCGAAGCTGTC
>JBCKZH010000207.1:0-3790 GCA_038919385.1 Vicinamibacterales bacterium
AGGGCGTCGCGCGGAAGCGCGGCTCGACACCCCAAAAACTGTATTGGCGCAACCGGCCCTCGTTGCCGCAACTGGTGTTGAGGTTGGCCATGCCGCCGCACGCCGGGTCCGATCGATCGTTGGGACGCTGGCCGGAGCTACTCGACTGCCGCCACCAGTCGCGTCCGAACGACGACTGGTAGACGTTGGTCGTCATCAGCAGCGCGTTGCCGAACCGCGCTCGCCAACTGGCCGTGACGCCGGTGCGATCGCCGGCGAACGCGTCATTCTTGAAGGGGTTCTGGCGCGGCGCCTCTGCCCATTCCGCCTCGGTGAGGCCCGAATACGTGACCGTCGAGCGTTCGCCGTAGTAGTTCGCCTTGATCGTCAGCGAGTGACCCGTCGCCAGCGCCACCTGCAGTTTGCCCGAGAGGTCGTTGAGGCGCAAGTCGACGTGGTCGCGCGCGCCATCGCCCTGCTTCCGCATGTAGTCCACCAGGACGCCGATGCGTCCCACGGTTGCCCCGGCATAGCCGGAGAGGTTCGCGTAGTCCCGCGATCCGAATGCCAAGCGCGCGGAAGCCGCCTTCCGTTTCGGCGCGTCCGGCGTCACGTAGTTGACGATGCCGCCGACCGTGACCGGCCCGTAGGCGATCTGCCCGGAGCCCTTTAGCACTTCGACGTTTTCGAACCGCTCTATGGGCGGGTGATAGTAGCTGGCGTTGTCGCCGTACGGTGCAATCGTGAACGGGACCCCATCCTCCAGAAGCAACACCTTCGACGATCGCGTTGGATTCAGCCCGCGGATGCCGACGTTGGGCCGGAGGCCAAAGCCCTCTTCGTCCCTCACATTGACGCCGGGCACCTTGCGCAGTGCTTCGGTCGCAGTGAACACCTGACTGCCTGACAGCGTAGCGGCATCGAGAATGGTCAATACCCCGGGCAAGCGCCTGAGCGTGGCCGGGGAGTCGCCGAGCCGTGTGCCGACGACACTCACCGATTCCGAGAACCGGCCGGTCTGCAGCGCGATCGCGACCTCGATGGGGACCACGCTGACCCGAATAATACGGCGCTCCACCGAGAAGTGCGGAGCATCGACCACCATCTCGTAGTCGTCCTCCCCAAGGGGGTGGAAGCGAAAGGTACCGTCGCCGTCGGTGATCGCCGTCAGCACGACCTGGGGCGAGGAGAGGGGAGTTAGCCGGACAAACGCGTTAGACACCGCCGCGCCGCTGGCGTCGACCACGCGACCGGTGACCGTGCCGCGCCGCGCGGCCGTGGCGGATTGGCCGGCGGCTGCCGAATGGGCACCCAGGCAGAACGCCAGGAGCATTGTGCCGGTTCGTAGAACAGAAGAAATATAAGTCATGGCGCCAAACATGAGACTAAGTCTCAAGATTCACTTGCAGGATATCTCCGACCGATTTAGTTGGTCAACTGAGAAATGAGCGCGGCGCCAAAAGCGCCGCATGTTTCTAATTTTGGTAACCGACCTGAGCGTTTCGTGGGTGGCGCCAAACGTCTACTATTGAGCGTCGTGGCCATGGCCGGCACCATCGGGCCCGAGGTTGGAGTTCGACAGGCTTGGGTCCCGAAACTGGAGCTTCTGACTTCACCGGCAGGACCTGGCAGTGCCCAACCTCAGCTGACGCACTGCCCGAGGCCGGCGGCCCAGACTGCCTCACGCGTCATCTGCGCGTGAGCGATCCGATCTGCAACAGCGGCTGCGGCGCCGGCCCGCCGCAGCCACCCGCGGCGCCGTCCACGCTGGTCGTGCTGCAGACACCGGTCTCCGGCAACTCCAGTTCCACGCGCGCGGCCGCTTCCATGTCGCCGGCCAGGAACGCGACCACCGAGCGGGCTTGTTCGTAGCCGGTCGGCAGCAGGAACGTCGGCGCGCGGCCGTAGCTCTTCATCCCGATCACGAAGAAGTCCTTCTCGGGATGCGCCAGCTCCTTCGCGCCGTGCGGGCGCACCGTGCCGCAACTGTGTTGGTTCGGATCAATGAGTGGCCCGAGCGCGGATGTGCACTCCAGCCATGGGTCGATGCCAAGTCGGATCTCGTTGAGCATGTCGAGATCCGGGCGGAAGCCCGTGCAGACAACCATCTCATCGGCCGGCACTGATTGCTCGACACCGCGCAGCGCGCCGGTGATCTCGAGGGCGCCGTCCATGCGGCCAATGGCGCGAATCCGGTATGGACTCAACACGGTCATCCGCCCGGCCTCGACCGCGCGCTTCGCCCGCGCACCCAATTCCCCGCGGGCCTCGAGCGCATCGGCCGCCCCGCCGCCCCACACCGTGTCGAGATTCTCGCGCCGCATCACCCAGGTGATGGCCGTGCCTGGCGCGTGGTCGGCCAGTGTCAGCAGGTCGAGAATGACGTTGAATGCGGAGTGTCCGCTGCCGACGACGAGCACGCGCTTGCCGGCGTAGCGTCCGCGCGCGCCCGCGATGACATCGGGAATGCCGTAGGCGATGTGCGAGGCGTTCTCCCGCTCGCCGGGAACGGCCAGGCCGCTCGAACCGGCGGGGTTCGGACGAAGCCACGTGCCACTGGCGTCGATCACGGCGCGCGCTTCGATCGCTTCTCCAGCTGCAAGATGCAGCTCAAAGGGCTGCTGGTCACGGCCCTTGGTTCGCACCTTGTCGAAGTCCTTGCGGCCGATGGCGACAACGCGTGCGTTCAGCCGGACGTGCGGCGCGATCCCCGGCAGCCGGCTCAATGGCTTCACGTACTGCTCGACTAGATCGTTGCCGGTCGGCAGCGCATCTTCCGGCGGCGCCTGCCAGCCGGTCGCTGCCAGCAGCCCGCGCGCGACTTTGTCGGCGGTGTAGCGCCACGGCGAAAACATCGCGACGTGCCCCCACTCGCGGACCGCCGCTCCGACTTCACCGCCGGCCTCGAGCACGATGAATGGTTGACACCGAGCAAGGAGCTGGGCCGCCGCCGTCACACCCACCGGGCCGCCGCCAACGATCGCAACCGGCAATTGAGGCATTGTCATATTCGATTTAGCGAATATATGACTACCTGATATATTCGTCAAGGCGCATATGTCATCACCCTGCTGTTCGGCCATGCCGACTCCGAAGGTCAAGCACCTGGAGGCGTTGACGCAGGTGTATGCGGCGCTGGCCGATGCCACCCGGCTCCGCATTCTCGCGCTGCTGCGCGACGGCGAGGTCTGCGTCTGCCACCTCCACGCCAGTCTCGACGTGCCGCAACCGACGGCATCGCGCCATCTCGCCTTCCTGCGCAGGGCCGGATTGGTGGACGCACGCCGCGATGGCATCTGGATGCACTATCGCCTCACGCCGATCGCCAATCCGGTGGTGGCGGCGGTCGTCTCGGCGGCGCTGCATGCACTGTCGCACACCGACGCCAGCGTCAGGGATGAACGGCGCCTGCACGTGGCGCGCAGGGCCTCGTGATCACCGTGATCACGGAGGTCATGCCCTTGTCACGATGCGTTCACAGCCGGTGGCGACCATCCGGCCGTGCTGACCCGACGACAATTCATTCACCGCCAGAGACCGGGCTTCACCGTGGCGATCACGGGGCCGTGGGAGCGGGGCATTCGGTAGGGCTCGCTTCGCTCATAGGGCTCGCTTCGCTCGTGGGACTCACTTTGTTCGTGGGATCCCATGAGGCCGGAGGCCGACTCCCATGAGCGGCGAAGCCGCGAGTCCCACAAGGCGCGGTAGCGCCGAGTCCGACGAGCGGCGCAGCCGCGAGTCCGGATAGAATGCAGCGCACATGTCGCGCACACGCGGGCTCGCCGCGCTGGTCCTCCTCTACATCGTCCTT
>JBCKZH010000208.1:0-3751 GCA_038919385.1 Vicinamibacterales bacterium
GAAACAATCACACGCTCACAACCAAGGGCTATCATCTGACGCATAATTTTGGGCATGGCAAGAACCATCTCTCCGCCCTGTTGGCCACCTTCAATCTGCTGGCCTTTTTGCTGCACACCGTGCAGGAACTGATTGACCAGAAATACCAGGTGCTGCGCGCCACCCTGCCTACCCGCAAGACCTTCTTTGATGATATTCGGGCGCTCACGCGCTACCTGTGCTTCGAGAGCGACGAGGCGATGCTCGATGTCATGCTGCGGGGGCTCGAAATCGAGTTCTCCGATAGCAGTTGAGCCCCACGGCGATGGACCCTGCCTACCGTTTCTGTGGTCAGCCCCTCAGCCCCGCCGAACTCGAGCTGATCGTCGCTTTGGTTCACCGCTATCCCCGCTTGAGTCGTAATGAGTTGGCGCATACGGTGTGTGAATGGCTCGACTGGCACCGCCCCAATGGGGGCTTGAAGACGGCTGAATGCCGGCTACTCCTCGAGCAGCTGCACGAGCGCACGCTGATTGGCTTGCCCACGCTGCGTCAAGGCCGCCCGCGCGGTGCCGGCACCGCCGTTTCGCAATCTTGTGTGTCGTGCCCGTCCTGGGGGACGATGAACTCCGGCTCCAGGGGAATGACCCGGTTGTGCCCGGGGGTGACCACCACCGGAGTCACCACGGTGTGCGCGTAGCTGATGTGACCGTTCTGATGCTCGCTCACCGTGCACTGCTGGCAATGAATGCACTCGGAGTGGTGATACTGGGTCCCGTCCAGGGCAATCAGCCACTCTCCGTTGCGCATCCGGAACGCATCAATCTGACCCGCCGCATCGAGTTCGTTGAATACCCGCTCGAACAAGGGGAAGACGTAGCTCGGCGCCACGGGATCGAGCAGGCCGCGGATATGGTTGTCCGTCGGAATCTTGCGCAGGCCAAACAGCGTGTGCGCGTTGCTCTTGCCCTTGGTTTGTGCCATCGCCGTTTGATGGGCCAGAAACGAAGGGCATTGCGTATAGAAAACGGCAAATGCGCCCAGGGCGGCGTCTTCGATGCGGTAAACCCGATTCTTTCCGGTGCGTTGGTCCGGAAACTGCCGCATCAGCCCTTTGAGCGCATCCACCTGACGCTCAAAACACAAGCTCTTGCGGGTGGGTCGAACTGGATCATCCAAGCTGAACTCGCCTCACTCATGGGGTCCCACACTTTTATACCGCAAACGCCGGCTTTTGTCCAGCCCCCCGAGCCCACTTGAAGACTACCGCCTAAAAGGCGGTAGATTCTGACCCGACTGAAAGTCGGGCTGCGGCTGAAGCCGCCTGAAGCCTCCGGCTCCCGCGCCGGCTCAAGGCTCCGTGGGCGCGGTGATCTTGAAGCCCTCTTGGTCCTCGTCCCACCGTTGATTTTCGATGTAGGCCATGATCACGCGTTCGTCCACCGCGCCCACGCTCGCACAGAAGTACCCCCGCGCCCACAGGTGTTGTCCACAATACCGCTTCCGCAGCGCGGGGAACTCCTCTTGCAACATCCGGGATGACCGCCCCTTCAAGAACTGCACCAGTTTCGACGGGGCCAGCTGCGGCGGCGCCGCCAGCAGCATGTGGACGTGATCCGGTGACACGGCCCCTCGGATGATCGTCACTTCCCGCGCAGCACAGATCTGCCGTATCAAGTCGCGCGCCCGCTCCGCCACATCCCCGCGCAGAATCTTGTACCGATACTTCGTCGTCCACACCACGTGATACTTCAGATCGAACACCGCGTGCGCGCTGTGCCGGTAGTCCACCATCTCAGCCTCCGGTCCCCAAAGACTGGCTGAAAGCTTACCGCCTGAAAGGCGGTGGGATTAAACCTGGCACCTGGAGCTAAATCAATAGCGTCGATCAAGTCCGTCCCCTGACCACAGGGAGCATGGCCACATTTAGAATTGCTGCTGTCGGCCGGTTCGAAGCTTGATCGCATTTAGAAAAAGTATTCTCTGTGTGCTCTGTGTGCTCTGTGGCCAACGTTATTTTCCAACAGCGAACAGGCGATCGTCGGCGCGCAGGAACAACTTGCCGCCGGCCGCCGCCGGCGAGGCGACGAAGTGGCCATCGAGCTTGTTGCGGGATACGACCTCGAACGTGCGGCCGGCCTTTAGCACGACCGTCTCGCCGGTCTCGCTGACAAAGTAGACTTTGCCGTCGCCGGCGATTGGCGATGCCGTGAACATGCCGCCCACCCGCTCCTGCCACAAGCGCTGTCCCGTGGTCGCATCCACGGCCGACAGAATCCCGTTCTCGCCGCTCATGTAGATCACGCCCTGGTAGTGAATCAGCGACGACACGTATGGCCCGCCGGTGGGCACGCGCCAGGCGACGTGGCTGTTGGTAACATCGCCCTTGCCGCCCAGGCGAATCGCCATGTACGGGCTGCTGCGATAACCGCGGCTCAAGTACAAAATGCCCTTGTCTTCCATTGCCACCGGGATGGGGAAGCGATTGACCTCTGGGTAGTGCCACAGCGACGCACCGGTCGCGGGATTGAACGACTCCACGCCGGTGCTCGAATTGACGATCAGCTCCGGCCCCGAGGGCCCGGCAATCACGACGGGCGAACTGTACGACTCGACGCCGGCCGGCTTGTCGACCTTCCACTTCACCGCACCGGTCCGCTTGTCGAGCGCGAGCAGGTACGACATCTGCGCGTGATAGCAGAGCAGGATCAGCGAGTCGTCAAAGAGAACCGGCGAGCTGGCGTGTCCCCAGTTGATCTCGAACGGCGCGTAGTCGCGCGCCAGGTTGCGGCTCCACAGTCGCTTGCCCGATGCGTCGATCGCGACCAGTTGACCGGTGCCGAACCAGGCGTAGACGCGCTCGCCGTCGGTCACCGGGCTGGCGCTCGCCAGGTTGTGCTTGTCGTGCACAGGCGGCAACTCGCCCTCGGCGGGCGTTTCGTGCATCCAGACCCGCTTGCCCGAGGCGCGGTCGAATGCTTCGACGATGAAGGCGACGGCGTCGCGTTTCTCGCGGCGGGCCAACGTGGCTTCGCCGGCGGCCGCGAGATCGACACCTTGCGCCAACGTCGGGTGCCGGCCGTCCCGCCGGCGGCCGTCGCCGGCCTGCGACGTCACGAACACGCGATCGGCCGACACGATCGGTGACGACACACCAGACCCCTCGAGCGCCATCGACCACGCGACGTTCTGCGTGGCGCTCCAGGTGGCGGGCATGGTTCCAACGGCCACGCCGCTGGCGGCAGGGCCGCGCCAATGCGGCCAGGTATTGGCGGATAGCGAGGCGGCGGCGACCACCAACGCGAGAACAACAATCACAGCACGCATGTGAC
Organism: Vicinamibacterales bacterium; assembly: GCA_038919385.1. Lineage (GTDB taxonomy): Bacteria > Acidobacteriota > Vicinamibacteria > Vicinamibacterales > UBA2999 > 12-FULL-67-14b. The sequence goes on from JBCKZH010000208.1 coordinate 3,312, forward strand.
GAACCTCTTACTCAACGGAGGGTTTCAGGAACCGGCGGACGTTGGAATAGGTCGCGGTGGCGACGATCTCGTCGAGGGCTAACGCCGCCTTGTAGTACTCATCCATCCGTACGGGCACCCAGAAATCGAGCGCCTCATCGCGTTTGAAGATGACGGTAATGGCACAGCGGCGGGTGGTCTTGATCGGCGTGGGCCGCACGGCCTCGCGGTACGCGGCTCGCCGCAACACGCGGCCGTCGATCGTCTCCTCGCCGTCATCGGTGAACTCGAACCGCTCGTTCACGCGCGGATGCAGGAACATCATCGCCAGCGTCGGGATGTTGATGGTGCGCGCCACGTTGCCGAGGTTGTGTTCGTACGTCATGACATAGCGCATGGCGCTGCCGATGATGGTGGTGAATCCGGACCCCGGCGTACTGCCAACCTGGGCGTCGGTGGCC
>JBCKZH010000209.1:0-3747 GCA_038919385.1 Vicinamibacterales bacterium
GAGCGGCAACGGCGGGGCGCGCGCGGGCCGCATCACTGGCACCTCGTCCGGCAGGCCCAGATGACGCAGGATGCGCAGGATCACGCCCGTCTCTCGAATCAGCGCCACCAACGTCAAACGACCTGGACAGCGCGGGCGGGCCAGGACGTCAACCCCGAAGCTGCGCTGCATCCGGTCCGCCCACCCACGATGGCATGACCGCACACCGTCAGGGCCGCTGTCGTCGGCGCACGCCGCCGCCTCGGTCTCCCCCTGCGCTCCACCGGCGATGGACACCGGGGGGACAATGCCCTTCCGCCATGCGGCCCGCGGCGCCACCACACCGTGATGGCGCACCAGGTTGATGCGGGGACGCGGAACCTGCGCACCCGACGACGAACCGACTCGCCTGGTCCTCTCGGAGTCTCGGAGTCTCGGTGGCCCACCGCCGACCAATTTGGCTCCGAGTCTCAGAGTCTCTGTGGCAGCCGACGATAACCTGGTGTGTCTTCTCCGTGCCTCCGAGTCTCTGAGGCAACCAACTCCGTGGTTAAAACCGGAAGAGCCGCGTCATCTTCACCACCAACGCCCGGTTCTTCAGCGTGAAGCGGCCATCTCTTGGGTTCAGCGGATTGGTGTCTTGCTCGTCGGTCCACACCACAAAGAACTCGCTGCCCGGCCGGTACTCCCAGCGGAAGCGCATGTTGCTGCTGAAGGTGCGGTCGACGGAGCTGTACTGCAGCAGCGCGCTCGCGAACATGCGCGGCGAGAAGGCGTAGTCGGAGCGGGCGCTGAACAGCCGGGTCGTGAAGGCGCCATTGGCCAGCTCGATGCGCGAGATCGACACGCGCGGCTCGACCGATAACTGCTTGAGAATCGAGAGGCGCCCCTGCGATAACGACACGGTCTTGATGGTGCCGTTGTAATACTCCCCAAGGTTCATGCTGAGGTTGCCCGACAGACGACGCTGCTGGCCCATGTTGTAGGACATCACCACGTCGTTGTAGTGATAGCCCCCGCGCGGAATCGCCTTGCCGCCGGCCGGCGTGAACGGCGTCAGCAGCAGGTCGTAGTTCGCGTTCGCCTCGATGTTGAAGATATCGCTGTTGTCGAATTCGACGTTGAAGCGGCCGGTCTGCTGGCGCGACTCGACCGCGCCGGCGCCGTTCTCGAAGTACTCGAGGCTGCCCTCGAAGGTGAACTTGCGCACGGCCCGCATGTTGCGCGGCCGCGGGCTGAAGCGACCAGAGGCGAACGACCGCGTGAAGTCGGTGCGCCGCAGGAAGCCGACTTCGGGATTGAAGTCCTTCCCCACCTTCAACACGCTGGCGCTCACGCCGTAGCGATCCGGCACCCAGTCGAACTTGCCCTGAAAGCTCTCGTTGTCGCCGGTCCGGCCGGTCGTCTCCGTGCGGGCGTAGTAGCCGCCCAGGCTGAGGTTCTGGTGGAAGCCCAGCGCGGCATCCAGACCGAACGCCTGGTTGTCGCCACCGGCGGTGACGCTCGATCGATTGCGGTTGGTGAACATCGCGCCGATCGTGCTCCGGCGCAGGATGTCGCGCTTGACCCGCAGCACGGTGAAGTTGGTCGTCGGCGTGCCCGACACGCCTTCGTCGCCGGCCTGGATGTTCATCACGCCGACACCGAACGCACCGACCTTGCCGGTCAGCCGGCCGCCCACCTCGAGGGGGACGACGCGGCCGCGGTTGAGGCCGATGCGGCGGCTGTAGAAGAGGTACGGCTGGTCGCTGCTGCCGCCGAACCCGCCCCCGCCCCCGCCAAAGCCACCGCCGCCCCCGGAACCTCCGCGGCCGAAGTCGAACAGGCCGCGGCCCTCGAGAAAGAAATCTCGCTTCTCGGGCAGGAACAGGTTAAAGCGGGTCAGGTTGACCTGCTGCTCGTCGATCTCGACCTGCGCAAAGTCGGTGTTCACCGTCAGGTCGGCGGTCAGGTTGGCGGTGATGCCGTACTTCAGGTCGCCGCCGAATTCGCCGTCGTTGTCGTTCGAGACCGGTGGCCTCTGCAGGCGGTCGGTCGTGCTGCGGCCGAGCGCGTAGGGCTTGATCTCGATGTTGCGGCCCGCCGGCGGCAGGTCGAGGCCGACCACGGTGCCGTAGGATGACACGCGGTTGAGCGCCATGGGGCCCGCCATGTTGCGGGGCACCGGCGTCCAGTAGTTCCACTCGTTCTTGTGGCGAATCGCGCGGCGGAACTGGATGCCCCAGATCTGGTCGGCACCGGAGGTGTAGCGCAGCGACTTGAACGGGATCGCCATCTCGATGGTCCAACCGCCGTCGAAGCGGCCGGTCTTGGCCAGCCACACCGGGTTCCAGTCGGTGTTCGGCGAGCCTTCGTCAACAATCGAGTAGTCGGCGAAGCCGCCCAGCGGGTTGGCGTAGAACATGAAACCGCTGCGGCGATCGTAGAAGGTGTCGAACCCGACCCCGAAGTGGTCGTTGTTGCGCATCTGGCTGGTGTCGCGGCGCAGCTCGTTGGCAATCCACTTCTCGGGCGGTGCCTGGTCCCACAGCCTGGCCGAGACATAAATGTTCTCGGTATCGAACGACACCCAGATCTCGGTCTTCTCGGTCGACGGCTCGCCGTAGCGCGGCGCCGCCTGCAGCATGCCGCCGAAGCCGGCGACGGCGCGATAGACGCCCTCGTCCAACTGGCCGTCGAGGCGCATCGGCTCGGTGAGTGCGATCGCGCGAATGGTCGCCAGGCCATCGGCATGGCGCACCATGGCATTGGGCTGGTCAGGCGCAACAGCGCCATCCCCCCCGAGGGGGGATGGCGACTGCTGGGCGAAGGCGAAGTGGGTGGGAAGAAGGAGAACGGCGAACGCTAACAGGACACGCACTTATGGTTATTCTTTGCTCCGAGCTTTTCCAGAAGGGCGATGGTCTCGGGATAGGGTTGCACGCGCTGCACTGCGCCGTTGGCCATGTCGACGGTCGTTCTCCCCTCGCGGTCGACAGCCATGACGTTGGCGCCTTTCGACACCAGGTAGAGAATCATTTCGTTGTCGCCACGCGCGGCGGCGTGGTGCAGCGCCGTGTTGCCGTCGTGGTCGGCGGTATTCACGTCGGCGCCGAGTTCCTCGACCAGATACTTGACGGCCGCCAGCATACCGGTGGGCGCGAAGCGATGCGAGTTGGCGGCAAAGCCCTCGCCGTAGCCGACGCCGGTCGTGGCGTGCAGCGGCGTCACCGAGGGACCACCAATCGGCACCGGGGCCAGGCCTGACATGTCTTTCACTTCCCGCTCGATGGCATCACCGAAACGCGGACGGCCCGCGGGCTTGATGGTCGGCACGTTGGGATCGGTACCAGCCGCCACCAGCATGCGCATGGCCGCCACGTCGCTGGCGTAGGCGGCGCGCCAGAACACGCTGGCGCCAATCTCGTCCACGCCCGACAGGTCGAAGCTGTAGCCCGAGTACCACACCTTCATCTTCAAGCGCGCGTTGACGTCGGCGCCCTTGTCGATCAGGTTCTTCATCAGCTCGAGATAGCCAATCTTCTGCTGCATGTGCGCGCGCGGCTGCGGGTAGAGCGCTTTGGGCGCCCACTCCACGTTCAGCACCCCATAGAGCGGCGTTGCGCCGTTCACGCTGGCCAGGTTCGGGTTGGCGCCCCGATCCAGCAGCTGCTGGGCAAGGTCGAAGTGGCCGTTGATCACGGCCATCATCAGCGGGCTGCTCTTGTCACCGGCCGAGACGAGGTTCACATCGGCCCCGGCCTTCAGCAAGGCCGACGTTGACTCCAG
>JBCKZH010000210.1:0-3725 GCA_038919385.1 Vicinamibacterales bacterium
CGTACGACCTCGGTGTCGACATCGAGCTGGCTGACGTGCTGCAGCGCCTTCGCTTCGAACACCCGGAAGTCCACGCGGTCGTGCTTACCAGCCTGAAGCCGCGCATCTTCTGCGCCGGCGCCAACATCTTCATGCTGGGCAGCTCGAGCCACGCGTTCAAGGTGAACTTCTGCAAGTTCACCAACGAGACGCGCCTCGGCATGGAGGATATGAGCGCCCACAGCGGCATCAAATTCATGGCCGCCGTGAACGGCATCTGCGCCGGCGGTGGCTACGAGCTGGCGCTCGCGTGTGATGAAATCCTGCTCGTCGATGATGGCAGTGCGTCGGTGGCCCTGCCGGAAACCCCGCTCCTGGGCGTGTTGCCAGGTACCGGTGGTTTGACGCGGGTTGTTGACAAGCGCAAAGTGCGGCGCGATGTGGCCGACAACTTCAGCACGCTGGTCGAAGGCGTGCGCGGTAAGCGTGCGGTGGCAGGCCGGTTCGTGGACGCAGTGTATCCCACCAGCAAGTTCCAGGACGCGGTCGCGAAGCGCGCGCAGGAACTGGCCGCGAAGTCGGATCGGCCGAAGACCGGCCCCGGCATCACGCTCGGTCCGCTCACGCCGGCCATCGAGGGCGACACCATCACCTACAAGTACGTGAAGGGCTCGATCGATCGCGCCAAGCGGTTGTGCGAACTGACGATCAGCGCACCCGACACGCCGCCGCCGGCCACCGCTCAGGAATTCCTCGCCGCGGGCGATCGGTCGTGGGCGATTCGCGCGTTCCGTGAGCTGGACGATGCGCTGCTGCGGCTGCGGCTCAACGAACCCGAGATCGGCACCATCGTCCTGCGCGCGACCGGCGACCCGAAGGCCGTGCTCGCCGTCGATGCGTCGCTTGACGCCAACAAATCGGATTGGCTGGTGCGCGAGATCATCAGCCTGATCCGCCGCACCCTCAAGCGCGTTGACCTCACGTCGCGCAGCTTTTTTGCGCTGATCGAACCGGGCAACGCGTTTGCCGGCACGTTGTTTGAGCTGGCGCTGGCCGCCGATCGGGCCTACATGCTCGATCGTCCCGAGGCATCCAACTCGATCGAGTTGTCGCCGATGAACGGTGGCGCCTACCCGATGAGCAATGGCTTGACGCGCCTGCGGCAGCGGTTCCTCGGGGAACCGGAGTCAGTGGGGAAGGCGTTGGGCCACAACGGCCCGATTGACGCGGCCGGGGCGCTGGCCGCCGGCCTGGTGTTCTCGGCGCCAGACGACATCGATTGGGACGACGAGGTGCGCATGGCGCTCGAGGCGCGCGCGGCGTTCTCCCCCGATGCGTTGACGGGCATGGAAGCGAACTTGCGGTTCGCCGGTCCCGAAACCATGGAGACGAAGATTTTCGGCCGGCTGACGGCGTGGCAGAACTGGATCTTCCAGCGCCCGAACGCCGTGGGCGAGCGTGGCGCGCTGATGACCTATGGCCGTGAAGGCCGGCCGACGTTTGACTTCAAACGCACTTAGGAGGGGCCCTCATGATTTCTGCTGAACGCATTCCCAACAACGTCGACCTGGCCGGCAACAAGCGGCTGCAGCGTGCGCTGGAGCACTGGCAGCCGGCCTATCTCGATTGGTGGCACGACATGGGGCCGCCCGGGTTTCAGGACAGCCATCAGGTCTACCTCCGCTCCGCCGTCAGCGTCGATGCCGCCGGCTGGGCGCACTTCGACTACGTCAAGCTGCCCGAGTATCGCTGGGGCATCTTCCTGGCCGAGCCGACGCCCGATCGCCGTATTGGCTTTGGCGACTTCAAGGGCCAGCCGGTGTGGCAGGAAGTGCCCGGCGAGTTCCGCAATCAGTTCCGTCGCCTGATCGTGATTCAGGGCGACACCGAGCCCGCGAGCGTCGAGCAGCAGCGCTCGCTCGGCGCGCATTGCCCGAGCCTGTACGACCTGCGCAACCTGTTCCAGGTCAACGTCGAGGAAGGCCGCCATCTGTGGGCGATGGTCTACCTGCTGCACTCGTACTTCGGCCGCGACGGCCGCGACGAGGCCGAGGCGCTGCTCGAGCGCCGCAGCGGCAACGACGACACCCCGCGCATGCTCGCGGCGTTCAACGAGCCCATCGACACCTGGCTCGACTTCTTCGCGTTCACCATGTTCACCGACCGCGACGGCAAGTCGCAGTTGCTGTCGTTGTCGGAGAGCTCGCTCGACCCGCTCGCGCGGACCACCAAGTTCATGCTCACCGAAGAGGCGCACCACATGTTCGTGGGCGAGAGCGGCATCGCCCGCATTCTCGAGCGCACCTGCCAGCTCTTGCGCGAAACCGGCTTCTCGGGCGATGTCCGCAAGGCCGGTGGCATTGACCTGCCGCTGATTCAGAAGTTCGTGAACTTCTGGTTCAGCCAGAGCCTCGACCTGCATGGCAGTGAAGTGTCGAGCAACGCGGCCGCGTATTTCTCGAACGGGCTCAAGGGCCGCGCCGAAGAAGACCGCTTCGACGACGACCACATCCTGGCGGGCAGCATGTATGTGCTCGACCTGATCGACGACAGCGGCTTGATCATCCGCGAGGAAGTGCCCATGCGCAACGCGCTGAACGAGGTGTTGCGCGACTGGTATGTGGGTGATTGCCAGGCCGGTGTCGATCGCTGGAACAAGCGCGTGCTCGAAGCGCACGGCATGTCGGAGCGCATCACGCTGCCGTCTCGCCGGTTCAATCGCAAGGTCGGCGTCTATGCCGGCAAGCACTTCGATTCCTTCGGCAACCAGTTGACCACCGAAGAGTGGGAGCGCCGGAAGTACGAGTGGCTGCCGTCGCCCGCCGACAAGCAGTACCTCCACAGCATCCAGGCCACGCCGGTCTACCAGCCGGGGCAGTTCGCCAACTACATCGCGCCACCCCAGCGCGGCATCAACCGCCAGCCGATTGATTTCGAATACGTGCGTACCGAGCAATGAGTGCCGACCAGATTGGCGACGCCGTCGCTGGCGGCGTCGCCAGCGAACCGGCCATGGACGTTACGACGGTTGCGGTTCTCGGGGCGGGGACCATGGGCCACGGCACATTGCCCACGCCGCCATTGCCGCCGGCTACACCACCGTGCTCTATGACGTGTCGCAGGCGCACCTCGACAAGGGCAAGCCCGAGACCATTGCCGTGATGCAAGCCGTGTCGGCCCGGATGGGGAAGGAGACGGTGCTCGTGAACGAGTCACCGGGCTTCGTTACCAGCCGCATCAACGCGATGATCGGCAACGAGGCGTTCTACATGCTGCAGGACGGCGTCGCCAGTGCTCGCGACATCGACAAGGCGCTGAAGCTCGGGTTGAACCACCCGATGGGGCCGTTCGAGCTGGTCGATCTGGTGGGGCTGGACACGCGCCTCAGCATCCTGCAGTACCTGCACCGGACGCTGGGCGAGAAGTTCCGCCCTTGCCCCCTGCTTGAACAGCACGTCCGCGACGGACGGCTGGGCCGCAAGGCCGGCAAGGGCGTCTACGACTACTGAATGATGATCGTGCCCTTCAGGCCGGCGCTGTCGGGCAGGTTGTGGTCGTGGAAGCTGCAGGTGCGGGCGGTGTTGAAGTTGCCCGACGTGCGCTGCTGACCGCCCGTCAAGAACCCGATCTGATTGATCTCGGGGCACTGCGTGTGTTCCGGATGCGGATCTGACGACATGTCGTGCGAGCGGCTGTCGTTGTTGATCATCGTCACGCGCCCGCCGCGGGTAATGGTCACGCTCGAT
>JBCKZH010000211.1:0-3709 GCA_038919385.1 Vicinamibacterales bacterium
CGGGTGCAGCCGGTGTTAGACGGCTGCTCAACGTAGCTTGAGTGCGGCGTTGATAATGGCTTCACGCTCGCCACGCCTCCACGCGGCTTGAGCATCTTCATCGGACTGACCAGCGATTCGCCCGAGGATTGTGAACGCCGGCATCGCATGCCCTTCGCTCTTCCATCGGACCATCTCGACGAGCGGCACGATCGCCTGACTCCGCAAAGCCGCGAGGAGCTCAGGATCCCGACTCTCAGAGAGCTCCATGAGCGCGAATGACGCCTTGTTTCTGTCGGTCCACACCGGCGAGTTGATCAAGCCGATGAATGGTTCGAACGGGATACGTAGCCGCGGCTGGGGCGAAGCTGAAGCGGCATGGGCGATCACGCCCAAGGCCCGCATGGCGTTGTTGCGAACGCCTTCAGATGAATCGTTCATTCCATAGACGAGGTCTTCAATGACGTCTTGTTTATTGGCGGCGTAGCCCAGGATCTGCGCCGCTAGCGCCCGATGTTCGGCGTCGGATGAATGACGTAACACGTCACGGAACTGCATCAAGTCGCGGGCGTACTCAATGAAGCGCTCCTGAATGGCACGCGCCGTCGGGTCGTGCATCAAGGCGTGTCCTTTCGAATCATCCTCGGCCGCGTCACCACGCTGAACCGCTGCCATGAGGGCTCGTGAGAACTCGCTTCCGGCCTGGACAATGTCGGCGGGTAGGCGAACACGGTCCTGAGGTGCTTCGCGGAAGTGCAGTATTGACGCATCCTTCTCTTCGATACCCACGTAGACTATTACGCTGCTCCCGTCGCAACAGACAAGCTTGAGGTGCGCACTCAGTACGCCAGGCAGCATCGAAAGGCGATGCTCCGACTCGCCCATGAACGCCGGACGTGCGTCGCCGGCAATGCGGATGGTGTCACCCTCCTTGACGGTCAAGGCAGAGCGGGCCTGGGTCGCCGACACTTGACGCAGGCCATAGAAGTCGATGACCCCAATCTGCAGACTCTGGCCGGCTGCGATCGGGGCCGCCACGAGTAAGAACACCACGGTGAGCACGTTTGTCAGTCGCGTTTTCATTTTGAGCATTCGTTAAATCAACCTCTGGCACCTGGGCCGTCTAACGGCCGGCGCTGACCCGCGGCGGCAACCCGCCACGAATGGCGCCTCGATGTTGAACGCCGCCGGGTCCAGCGCCTTGTTGGGCCGCCGACTACGGCTCGATACTCGGCACTTCACGGGACCCACGGAACACCGTCGCGATCTCCACCACGTCCGGCCTTCGTCGGTACACGATGCGAAACTTGCCGGCGATGACTTCACGAAGCTCACGAGAGGAGCGCTCAGGGACAATCCGCCCCGAGTCCGGAAACATCCGAAGGCGTTCAACCGCGGCCACGATTCGCTGCACGGTCAAGTCCGCATAGAGCTTCGAGTCAACCGCGATGTACGCGCGAATCTCTTCGACATCCGCGACGGACTGCGGCGACCAAATGAGATCGGTCACAGGCCCAGACGCCGTTTGACCTCGTCGTGTGGGATGCCCTCGCCCCGGTCAAGCTGCGTTAAGCCGGCCTCGATCTTCGCGAGGAAGACGAGGCGTTCGATCGCATCATCGACGGTCGCGTCGGCGGGCAGTTCTCGAATGGCTTCGACCATCCTGTCGCGCGTGATTCGTGTCGTCATGCTGCCCCGATTCTAACGCCGATCGACTCGTCTTGGTTTCGGTCTCGGTCTCGTCGGCCCAACGGTCGCGCTGAGCCGCGGCGCGCAGAGTGCCAGGCGCCGACGGCTCCAGCGCGATGTTATGCAGCCCCCGAATTTGTGCCTTCAATGAATCCAATATCTTTCATGAAAGGTTACGCGAGCCTTGCGGTGAGCGGGCACAGGCGATGAACGACCTGCAAGCAGGACTGCGACGTTTTCCCGTAGCGCCGTTTCTGCCCAGGACTGCGGCCGCGATTGTGACCCACCCCATAACGCGGCCGGCGGCAAGAAGATGTCGCCGTCAGCAGGGTCGCCGACTCCAACGGCGACGCCCGCCACCACTGAAAGGCCGGTCAGCGCGCACACCACAGCGGCCCGTTGATCATGGTCGCTGATCTGCTCGAATCCCGTGACAAGGGTTCGTGACGGCAACAAATGCGCGAGCAGATTCCTTAGCTCGTTGCCGGCCGCCAAGACTTCCCAGTACCGGTCGGACGCGTCTCTGTGGAGTTGAGGCAAATTCGACTCATGAATCAAGACCGCCAAGAACTGGTTTGGAAATGCCTCGACAATCGCCGCGGCGTGGATCGCCTCAATGTGGGAGGCGTGCGAAATCGAAAACAACCCCGCCTGAGCGCGTTCCAAGACCAGTTCAGCGAGCAAGGTGGCATGATGATGCAGTTGCTGCCCGGTAGGCGAACTGGTTTGACCCGGTTTCCCTCGCAACTGAAACACACCTCGCGAAAGCAAGGCCTCGGCAGCACGGTAGTGCGGCACACGTCGAAGACCTCGCGTCAATGGTCCATCAATTGCTACCGCCTCAAGGTGAACTCGCCCACCGACGAGACTCTCCAGTACGCGCGCCCGGGCAACCATATCGACGCCGACCTTGCGAAAAGCGAGCGTCACGGTGTCGGCAGTCCACTTCAAAAGGCACAGGCACGTTGTTTCTCGCTTACTCGAGAAACCGACGTCGATGCCGAGGACTGCACCTTGATCATTCAAGTCGGACCGTCTTTCGCCACGTCTGCATAACGACCAGCGTTCACCAGCGGCCGCTGTTCAGAATCACGTCAGCGGCCGTCTGGTGCAACGCGTGTTAGGCTTCGTGCCTCGAATAAGCCTCGTGCATCCATCAGTTCTCGAGCAGGCGAACTCTTAGCCGGCTGAGGTCCTGGTCCGAGAACCCGAGAGCGGTGCGACGGTAGTTATCAAGCGAGCCAAACTTCTGATCAATCGTCTGAAACGCGGTTTCGAGATAAGTGCGGTCCACGCCCAACAGCACCTTCACGGCTGCGGGCGAAGCCTGCAGCCGCTTGGCCAGAGCGCCGACCTGCGGTTCGGTCGCCACGAAGTCGTTGCTCAGGAGGTAGTCGTCGAAAATCGTCGCGCGAGGTACACCAAGGAAGGACAGCAACAACGCCGTGAAGACACCGGTGCGATCTTTGCCCGCTGTGCAGTGGTAGAGAACGGGACGATCGCTGTTCACGATCCTTTGGAGGCTGACGCTGTACGAAGGCGCGTAATCGACAACAATCGTCGCGTAGGCGTTGAGCATGAAAGCCGTCACATCTGCGGCACTGGCGCCATTCGCGAGGCGCTCGGTGATGGTCGGCCCACTGGGATTAGGGTTGGGCAGTGACAGAATCTCTGGAGCGTTCGGCCCTTGCCAACGAGTCTGGGCCGCCCGTTTCTCGGCATCGTTGCGAAAATCGCAAACCGCCGAAATATTGAGACGCGCCAGCGCCTCGTAGTCTCTGTCGGTCAACTGGGCGAGCTGACCCGATCGATAGACCAGCCCCCAGCGAACGTGGCGTCCGTCCGTCGTTGCATACCCGCCGATGTCACGAAAGTTGGGTGCGCCATCGAGAGGAAAGTGTCGAGTCCGGTCCCCCTGCTGGGCTGCACCGGCGCTGACTAGTAGCACAGTCGCGACGAACGTGAGAAACGCTCGGCGCATAGAAACACGTGACTGGAAATGAGGCATCGAGAATATCTCCATTCTGTTGACGCGCACGCA
>JBCKZH010000212.1:0-3690 GCA_038919385.1 Vicinamibacterales bacterium
GAACGGCGACGCCGGCGTGCCGCGAGGGCGCGAGCTCGAACTGGCGGGACTGCTGGCGACCTTGAAGGCGCGCCGCGTACGCAATGTCGTCTGGGTGACGGCGGATGTGCACTACTGCGCCGCTCACTACTACGACCCGGCTCGAGCCAAGGTGGCGAACTTCGAGCCGTTCTGGGAGTTCGTCGCCGGCCCCGCGCATGCCGGCACGTTTGCACCCGTGGCGCTCGACGCGACGTTCGGACCGGAGGTCCGCTTCCGCGGAGTGCCGCCAGACCTGGCGCCGAACCGGCCGCCCAGTGCCGGCCTGCAGTTCTTCGGGTTGCTCGACGCCGACCCGCGGACGCGCGCGCTCACGGTGTCGCTTGTGAATGCCGCTGGGCAACGGGTGTTCACTACTGAGCTGCCGCCGGACGAGCGGTAGACAGCGCGAGATCTTGTGATTTGGTGATTTGGTGATTTAGCGATTTAGCGATTTAGCGATTTAGCGGCTTCGACCTTGGATTGTTTCGGCGGTGATTGGCGCGGGCCGTGCCGTACGACGCCGCGAAGATTGCTCTCAATTGGCAGGCCTCATCCAGCAGCACCGCCAGGTCGGCTTCTGGGAGCAGGCCGCTCTTGTCAATGAATTCCAACCAATAGACCGCCTCATCGACCTCTTCCACGACCACGCCAAGCTTGGCGATGAACTCCGCCCGGGACCGGCCTCGGCAGGCACCTCGGTAGTTCGCGCCGACCGACGTAGCGCAGGCCAGAAGCTGGTCGGCCGTGTTGCGGCCGTCCGGCCGGCCTCTCACCTTCAGGCATAGTTGCCGGACCTCAGTTCCAAACGTCAGGCATCGATCCTGTAGCACCTCTTTAGTCATGCTCCCCTCACAAGCAGGACGGATGCCACGCGATTTCCCAAGGAAAACAGGTCCAGCGGCGGCTCGCGGTGGCTAGAACTGCCGTCTGTGGCGATCCAAGGAGTGGCAAAATCAGCAATGCGACACGGTCGAACGTCAAATCACAAGATCACCAAATCGCCAAATCCTCAAATCCTCAAATCACGAGATCACCAAATCACCAGACCGCCAGATCTATGATTACCCGTGCCCTACACCCGCGAGTTCCTCGGCGTTGCCGAGTCGCCGATGGTCCAGATTGCGACGGCCGCCGAGCAGATGCCGGGCTCCATCAAGCTGTGCTACGGCGAATCCGACCTGCCGACGCCGGCGTTCATTTGCGACGCCGCCGATGCCGCGCTGAAGGCCGGGCACACGTTCTATACGCACACCGCCGGTTACGACGAACTGCGCGAGGCGATCGCGCGGAAGATTCACGAGCTGCACGGCGTCGCCTATCGGCCGTCGGAGATCATGAGCACGGTCGGCGCGTCGATGGCGATCTATGCGGCCATTCGCGCCTTCGTCGGCCGCGGCGACAACGCGGTGATCGTCTCGCCGGCCTACGCGATCTTTTCGAACGGGGTGCTCATGGCCGGCGGCGAGCCGCGACCGGTGCCGCTGGCGCACAGTCGCGATCGGTTTCGTCTCGATCTCGATCGCATCAGCGCCGCCATCGATGCCAACACACGGATGCTGATCGTTAACAGCCCATCGAATCCGACCGGTTGGATGATCGGCAGCGCCGAACAAAAGGCCTTACTGGATCTGACTGAACGTCACGACCTGATCCTTCTTGCCGACGAAGTGTACGAGCGCCTGGTTTACGCCGATGGCTTGACCATCGCCCCGTCGTTCGCGCGCGTGGCCGAACAACGCGACCGCTTGATCGTGGTCAACAGCTTCTCGAAGACCTACAACATGACCGGCTGGCGCCTGGGCTGGGCGCAAGGCAGTGAAGCGACCATCAAGACGATCTACCGGGCCGTGGAGTTCATGACGTCGAATGCCTCGGCGATGGTGCAGCAGGCGGGCATCGTCGCTCTGCGCGACGGCGAGCCATCTATCCGCGAGCTGCGCGCGCACTACACGCAGCGGCGCGCGGATGTGATGGCCGCGCTCTCGTCCCTGCCGGGCGTCGCGCTGCCAGAGCCGCAGGGCGCCTTCTACGCGTTCCCGCGGATCGAAGGCCTGACCGACTCGACGTCGTTCACGAAGGAGTTATTGAAGGCGACGGGCCTGGCACTGGCACCGGGCGTGGGCTTCGGGGCGGACGGCGAGGGCTGCGTGCGGATCTGTTTCGCCGCGAGTGAAGCGACGCTCAGCGATGCTCTCGGCCGGTTCTCAGGATGGCTGTCGCGACACGAAATGCCCTCCCGACGAGAGAGCCCTCCCAAGCAAGGAGAGCCCTCCCGTCAGAAGCGCTGACTACTTCGCCATCTTCCTCGCATACTGAAGTTCGGGCCGCTCGGTGCCTGCGTCCTTGCCGATTTCAACGATCTGCCGGTAGTAGCCCATGGCCTTGGTGCGCTGCTTGGTGGCCTCTGCCGCCTTGCCCGCACCATAAAGCGCAAGGAAGCGGTTCGGTTCCTTCTTGGCAACGGCCTCGAACGCGACCAGTGCTTCTTTGGCGCGGCCGGCCTCGAGCAGCATGAAGCCGTACATCTCGCGCGCCGGCGCCAGCGGACCCGGCGTGACGGCGGCCTTGTCGGTCTTGTCCTCGGCGTCGGCCACGGCCGCCATCGCGGCGATCGCTTCGGCCTTCTTGCCCTCAGCGAACATCACCCACGCCTCGGCGCCTCGGCGCTGGATGTCGACCTGCTCGGTCCAGTACGCGTCCTTCATCTCGATCTCGCGGTCGCGCAGCGCGATGAGACGCGCGATGTCGGCCGCCGCCTCGGCGGGCTTGCCGGAACGCGCGAAGCCAATGGCACGCGCGAAATGCGTGATCGCCTCGGTGTAGGGCGTGTTCGGCGCCGAGTACGGCTTGAGCATGGTCGCTTCCGACCACTGGCTCCGCTCCATGGCGTAGCGCGCCGGAGTGGCGGCAAGGGCGAACGTGTGCGAACTACCGGCATCAGCGGCCGCCGGTGCGGCGGCGGCCTTCTGCGCGACCATGGCCGCGTTTTCCATGAGCGCTTTGGCTTGCATGTCCATCCCCATCTGGAGGTAGGCGTAGGTCATGTAGTCGCGAGCGTGCAGTCCTTGGGCTTCGTCGGTGCTGCTCTTGTCGGCTTCACCGGCCGAGCGGATGTTCGTCGCCACCGACTCCTTCCACTCGCCGACGCGCGTGAAGGTGTGCGAGGGCATATGCAGCGCGTGTGGCACTGACGGCGCGATGTCGGCATAGGCGCGCGCGGCGGGCAGCGCCTTGGCGGCCAGCGCCGGCACGTCGTAGGCGTGAATGATGTAGTGCGCGAGACCGGGGTGGTTGGGCATCTTCTTGTAGAGCGGCTCGAGAATCTCCGCCGCCTTCAGGTTCTGCGCAAAGGTCTTGTCCGTGGGCAGCGCGGTTTGCGCGATCGCCAGCGCCCAGAAAATGCGCGCCTCCACGTCGCTGCGGTTCTGGCTGGCGACCAGCTCGGTCGCACCTTCGTAGGCCACCACTCGCGCGCGCTGCGTGGTCACGTCAGCGCTCGAGAACAGGCCGGCCACCGCATCGATGAATCCCTTCTCCCGCGGCGTCGGCGTGCCGGTGGACTGCGCTTTCTCAATCGCGGCCTTGCCGTTCGCGATCGTCTGTGCCGAGCGCTGGCCGGCGAATGGATTGCCCCAGTAGGTCAGCGCCACGCCCCAGTGCGCGATGGCG
>JBCKZH010000213.1:0-3683 GCA_038919385.1 Vicinamibacterales bacterium
GTGACGCCGGCCTATCCGTCCCCCATCAGCTACCGGGGCCACTACTACCAGCGCAGCGGCAGCACTTTGCAGGAGCTGAAAGGCGCCGCGCTGGATCGCTTCCTGCTGCGCAAGCAGGGCCGCACCTGGGACGGCGTGCCGGTGCCGGGCGTGACGGTCAAGGATCTTTCCGGCAGTGCGATCCGGCGCTTTCGCACCCTGGCCAGACGCAGCGGCCGGGTCGAGGCCGGCGTCCTGCGCGAACCGGTATCCGATCTCATCGACAAGCTCCGGCTTCGCGAAGGCGCCCGCCTCAAACGGGCGGCGCTGCTGCTGTTCCACAAAGACCCGGAGCGTTTCGTGAGCGGGGCCTTCGTGAAGATCGGCTTCTTCCGTTCCGAGTCCGACCTGGCGTACCACGACGAGGTTCATGGAGACCTGTTCACCCAGGTCGCAGCCACGATCGACGTGCTGCGGACAAAATACCTCAAGGCCGCCATTCGCTACGAGGGCATTCAGCGCATCGAGGAGTTCCCGGTTCCCGACGACGCGCTGCGCGAGGCTGTGCTCAACGCGGTGGTGCACCGCGACTATGCGGTGGCCGCGCCGATTCAGATTCGCGTCCATGACGACAAGTTGGTGGTCGTGAATCCGGCGGTGCTGCCCGAGGGTTGGACGCAGGAGACACTTCTGGCCCCGCACTACTCGCAGCCGTTCAATCCGGACGTTGCCAACGTGTTCTTCCGTGCGGGCGAGATCGAGGCGTGGGGTCGGGGGATCGAACGGATCTTCGAGGCGTGCCGGCACGTCGGTGCGCCTGAGCCTCGTCTGCGGCACCAGGCCAACGCCCTTTGGCTGGAGTTTCCGTTCGCGGACGCTTATCTGCAGCTCATCCCGCGCACTCCCCGGGGGGCGACTCCCGAAGTCACCCCCGAAGTCACCCCCGAAGTCACCCCCGAAGTCAGGCGACTGCTCGAGGTCTTGACCGGTGAGATGAGCCGGGCAGAGATCATGGCCGCGCTAGGCTTGAAGGACGAAAAGCACTTCCGCGAGCACTATCAGCAGGCAGCGATTGCACTGGGGCTTCTGGAGATGACGATTCCGGACAAGCCCAGAAGCCGACTGCAACGCTACCGCCTGGCCACAGCCGGGCAGGCCCGATTGCAGGCGCTACGGACGCACGGGAGAACGCGATGACCGAGCAGCCCCGTTCCGAACGCAGCACCCAGAACCGCGTCGTCGCGCTGTTCACCGACCCGGCGCGGCCCGATAGCCTCGGATACCGCTACCTGGGCGAGTGGAACAAGCGCGAGAACAACCGTGGCGTCGAGGTCGAACTGCTTCGCGCCAACCTGGCGGAGCGGGGCTATTCCGAAACCCACATCTCGGCCGCGTTGCAGAAGTTGCTGGCCGCCGCGGACGCCACCGGTGTCACGCTCTACCAGGCCAACCTCCGCACTTACCAGTTGCTGCGCTACGGTGTGCAGGTGCAGGTTGCGGCCGGGCAGGCTCACGACACCGTGCACCTCGTGGATTGGGAGCATCCGGAGAAGAACGACTTCGCCTTGGCCGAAGAAGTGACCCTGCGCGGCGGCTACGAGCGCCGGCCAGACCTCGTCCTCTACCTGAACGGCATCGCCGTCGGCGTCATCGAATTAAAGCGCAGCTCCGTCGAAGTGGCCGATGGCGTGCGTCAGCTCATCACCAACCAGGAGGAGATCTTCAACAAGGCGTTTTTCGCCACCGCACAACTGCTGTTCGCGGGCAGTGATTCGCAAGGGCTCCGCTACGGCACGGTCACGACGAGGGAGGAGTTCTTTGTCGCGTGGAAGGCGGCCGACGCCGGCCCACTGACGCCCGGCGCATTGCTGGACCGTCCTCTGGCGGAAATGTGCGAGAAGTCCCGTCTGCTGGACCTGGTCCGCAACTTCATCATCTTCGACAACGGCATCAAGAAGGTGCCGCGGCCGCATCAGTTCACGGGCGTGAAGGCGGCGCAGGCACGCATCCGGAAGCGCGAAGGCGGCGTGATCTGGCACACCCAGGGCAGCGGCAAGAGCATTGTGATGGTGCTGCTCGCGAAGTGGTTGATGGAGCACGACCCCGACGCCCGAATCCTGGTGGTCACCGACCGCGACGAGCTCGACAAGCAGATCGAAGGCGTGATGAAGAACGCCAGCGTCATCGGCGAAAACTCGCCGTCGCCCCGCATCACCTCCCGGGCGGACTTCGTTGCGAAACTCGGCGCCCCTCTGCCGCGGCTGCTGTGCGCGCTGCTCCACAAGTTCAATCCCGCCGACCTGCAAGGGCCGCCGCCGATTCACGGCCGGTTCTACGTGTTCGTGGATGAGTGCCATCGCACCCAGGGCGGCGACATGAACAAGCAGATGAAGCGCTGGCTGGAAAACGCCATCTTCATCGGCTTCACCGGGACGCCGCTCCTGCGTAAAGACAAGCAGATGACGCGGGACGTCTTCGGCACCTACATCCACACCTACAAGTTCCACGAGGCCGTCGTCGACAAGGTGATCCTCGACCTGAAGTACGAGGCGCGAGACGTGCCTCAGCGGATGACGTCGCAGAAGGCGATCGAAGCCTATTTCGAGCAGAAGACGAAGACGCTGAACAACTTCCAGAAGGCCGTCCTCCGCAAGCGGTGGGCGACGATGGAGGAGCTGATGAGCGCGGGCGAGCGGAAGCAGCGCATCATCGCGAGCATCATCGAGGACTTCACGCTGAAGTCGCGCCTCAACAACGACCGGGGCACGGCCATTCTGGTGGCGGCCAGCATCTATGACGCCTGTCACTACTTCCGGTTGTTCCAGAACACCACGTTCGGCCAGTACTGCGGCATCATCACGTCGTACGAGCCGAATCACAACGCGATCTCCCGCGAACCGGCCAACAGCGACGAGCGCTACAAGTTCGACACCTATACGAAACACGTCCTCAAGAATGGCCAGACCACCAAGGCCTACGAGGACGAAGCCAAGCGCCGTTTTATCAAAGAGCCAGCCAACCTCAAGTTGCTGATCGTCGTGAGCAAGCTGCTGACCGGCTTCGACGCACCGAGCTGCACCTACATCTATCTCGACAACGAGCTGTACGATCACAACCTGTTCCAGGCGATTTGCCGCACCAATCGCCTTGACGGCGACGACAAATGCTACGGCTTCATCGTCGATTTCAAGGAGCTGTTCGGAGCTGTCCAGGAAACCATTGCCGTCTACAACTCCGACGAGCTGGACACAGACGAGGGCGGGGGTGGCGGCAACAACGTGGCGCTGAAGGACTGGCTGGTTGAGGGCAAGCAGCAGCTCGACGCAGCGCGCGAGGCGCTCCGCTATCTGTGCGATCCCGTGCCGCCGCCACGCGAGATGGAGCAGTATCTCGTCTATTTCTGTGGCAACGCGAGCAACCCGAATGCCCTGATTGAGACGGAAGCCCTGCGGGCGACGTTCTACAAGGCGGTGGCCAGCTTCGTGCGGGCGTTTGCCGAGATTGCGTCCAACCTGGAGGAGGCCGGGTACGACGTCTCCGAGATTCCCGGCCTGTTGTCCGACGTGAACTCCTATACAGACATTCGCGCCGCCATCAAAAAGCACTCGGGCGAGGAGTTGGACATCAAGCCCTACGAGGCCGACATGCGCCATCTGCTGAATACCTACGTCCAGGCAGACCCGGCGGCGAATGTGGGTGACTTC
>JBCKZH010000214.1:0-3599 GCA_038919385.1 Vicinamibacterales bacterium
CCGACCGCGGTCTTGCAAAAGTACGTGGGCCTATACGAGACAGCAAGCGGCAGCCAAGCCGAAATCAAGCTGGTCAAAGACCAACTCATGCTTGTTCATCCACAGGCTCCCGAATATGACACGGAGCTAATCCCCGTCGACGAGCACAAATTCCGGATAAAAGGCGGGTATTTCATGGGTGAGTTTGTGGTGCTCGAATCGGACGCGGGCGGCACGGTCACCCGGCTGCGCCATCCCAACTACATCGCGAACCGCAAATAGTTCGCCAAGAGGAATCAAAATGGGTATTAACGAACAGTTAACCTTTCTCACAATGGCCGCCGCGGCGATTGTGGATTAGCTCGTTCTCTCGCTCCAGCTCGGAAGCGCTCCTCTTTGAGCGAATCCACAAGTCTAGGAGGTGCATCCATGAAAATAGGAACGTTTGCGGTTCTGGCGTTGACCTGGAACCTTTATGCCGGGGCCGCCGGCCTGTTTGCTCAGTCACCCGCAGTCAAGCGATTTGTAATCAACGATTTGTAATCAACCTGCCGCCGACCGAGCAGTTGGTAAATGACGGCCTGGCGCTTTCGCCGGACGGAAGAACACTGGTGTACGTCGGCAAGCGTGCCGGAGTCGGCCAGCCTAATCAACGCTCCATGGACCAGCAGCTTTATCGCCGCTCCATGGACCAGCTCGAAGCGTCGCCGATCCCAGGGACCGAGGGCGGGGCATCACCCTTTTTCTCCCCCGACGGCCAGTGGGTTGGATTCTTTACATATAACAAACTCAAGAAGGTGGCTCTGGCGGGAGGCCCGCCCACAGCCCTCTGCGACATAACCGGAATCCGGTACGGCGCGAGCTGGGGTCCGGATGACACGATCATATTTGGCGTCAGTGTCTCCGGTCTCCTCCGCGTCCCCTCTGCCGGAGGGACCCCACAACCGCTGACAACCCTGGATCCCAACCAGCGCGAAATCGTCCATCGCTGGCCCAACATTTTGCCGGGAGGCCAGGCAGTCCTCTTCACCGTATTCTCGGGTTCTCTGGAGACAGCACGAATTGCGGTGCAGGACCTCAAGACAGGCCGGCGCAAGGTTCTCGTAGATGGAACTTACCCTCGCTTCGTCCCGACCGGACACATCGTTTTTGCGCGGGCGGATTCGTCGCTCTGGGCGGTCCCGTTTGATGTAGACCGGCTAGAGGTGACCGGTTCCCCGGCGCCTCTCATTGAAGGCGTCCAGGTGAATGGCGGCGGCCTGGCAAGCTTCGCGCTCGCTGATAACGGGTCCCTGGTTTATATGCCCGACACTGCGTCTGTTCCAACGCGGCTCGTCTGGGTGGACCGCAAAGGAGTGGAACAGCCCTTGGGGGCGCCGCCACGCCCGTATTCCAGCCCTCGCCTCTCGCCCGATGGCCGTATGCTGGCTGTCGTAGCTCAGGGTGACATTTGGGTTTACAACATTCCGCGCGGGATGCTCTCCCAGCTGACTTTTGACGGGAGAAGCGCCCTCGGCCCCATTTGGTCGCCGGATGGAAAGCGGATCGCGTTTGCGTCCGCCAGGGAAGGGAAGCCTCTGAATCTGTTCTGGAAACCGGCCGACGGCAGCGGTCCGGAGGAGCGGCTCACCACCGGTGAACGCCGACAGTCTCCTGAATCCTGGTCGACGGATGGCCAGGCAATCGCGTTCTCAGAGAATGGTCTGGCTACTGGACGGGACATCTGGGTGCTGCCGCTTTTGGGAGAACGCAAGCCCCGCCCGTTTCTCCGAACGCCATTTAGCGAGACGGGGCCGCAGTTCTCTCTGGACGGGCGCTGGCTCGCCTATGTCTCCGATGAGTCCGGCCGGAACGAAATCTACGTGCAGCCGTTTCCCGGTCCCGGAGGGAAGTGGCAGATTTCCACCGAAGGCGGCACGGAACCGGTCTGGGCGCGCAACGGGGAGTTGTTCTATTGGAATGGCAACCAGATGATGGCCGTCGAAACCAAGACCCAGCCCACGTTCAGTGCGGGCACTCCCCGGCTGCTCTTTGAGGGACTGTACCAGCGGAACCTGGCCCCCGGCGTTGCCCAGTACGCCGTTGCCGCAGATGCACAGCGGTTCGTGATGGTCAAGGCCGCGGAGACCGGAACGGGGCCCCGGGCCAAATCCAGGTGGTGCTGAACTGGTTTGAGGAGTTGAAGCAGAAAGTGCCGGTGAAGTAATCAGAGCCGCGACCCACGGCAATGTCATGTTTGCCATGGGCGGCGGCGTGCGCGGCGGCAAGATCTACGGTGACTGGCCGGGTCTGGAAAAGGAGCAACTTCACGAAGGCCGTGACCTCGACCTGACCACCGACTTTCGCGATGTGCTCGGCGAGCTGGTGTCGACCTACATGGGAAACCGCGACCTGCGCACTGTATTCCCCGGTTACGGTGGCGGTCCGGAGAAATTCCGCGGCTGTGCCGGTGGGAGGACGGGGCCGCATAAGGGGGATTCCGTCAACAGCGAGCCTCTAGTCGGACCGCGCCCTCGCTGCGTAGAGTCGATGCCCACCGGCGTGGCGGAAACCGAGTGTCTCCAGGCACCCTTCGAGATTTCCGCCGGGTGGACCTTCGGGAACCGAAATGTCCCATGCCTCGCGCGCGGAGTCGAGAGAGCAGTTGCTTCAGACGGGCTCCACCGTCCTCAATGAAAGAGCGGAGCGACACAATCTCCGCCGTCCCACCCCGGCTCGGGGCGCTCGCCCGCGGACCCGCCTCTGCGTTCCTCTCCGGGCCCACTCCGCACTTCACGTAAAGCAGGTAGGCCTCGATTCGCTCGTCGGAGGCGACGGCGAGTCCTGCGATGTCATCACTTCCTTGCAGTGAGAGTCTCGACCGAGCGCTTCCAGCAAACTGAAACTCCCTGCCCGGAACTGCACGGCCCGTAACTGCACGGGCGTAGTAGGGGGCGACAGACGATCTCCGCCTCGCTGCAGGCGATGTCCTTGGCCATGATGGCCGACGGTGTGCGCGTGGTCTGGGCCTGCGTCAGCTCATACGCGCTGGGCAAACGCTCGAAACACTCTGCACCTGAACGGCCTTCGCCGGCGGCCTCCCGTCCGAAGGCAAGGACGGCCTGGAAGCAGCGGGCCGACATTCCGACTTCCGATCCTCCGTGCCATCGTGGAACCAGATCTTCGCGTGGACGGCGGTCCTTGTCTTCAAGTGCTGAGGTCGGTGGTAGCCGATGTGGTGGCCGTCGCGATCGTACTTGTGGGCGCTCAGACAGTTTTTCAGGAACGGGATCGATTGCCATGTGAATGTGCATGGCGTTTCGATGCCGGCACGCCTGAGTCGAGGGAAAAGTCGAAAGCGGCCTCTACAACAACGCCAGCGAAGTGATCCGCGAAGGTCTTCGGCTGTTGAAGGAGCACGACGAGATCCGCATGAAGTGGCGTGAGCAGATCGAGCGCGGCTGGCTCCAGTCCCAAGCCGGCCAGGTCATCGATGGCGAAGAGGTCTTTCGCAAAGCCGACGAGCGCATCAAGCAACGCGGACGTAAGCGCGCCTGATGACCCCTCGGTTCATCTTCACCGAGGCGCTCCCGATCACCCGCGGGGACGACGAGGCCTGCGTGGAGATCGAACCCGTCCCA
>JBCKZH010000215.1:0-3574 GCA_038919385.1 Vicinamibacterales bacterium
CCACGCCCCACTTGTGCGCGGCTTCGGCGACGATGCGTGTGCCGAGGATGTTGTTCTTCACAGCCTCGCACGGGTTGTCTTCCATGAGCGGCACGTGCTTGTGGGCGGCGGCGTGGAACACCACTTGTGGGCGCAACGAGCCGAAGACCTGGTCGATTCGGCGCGCTTCGGTGATGTCGGCCAGAACGGGATGAAGCGCCACGGCGGCCGTACCCTTGGAGAGCTCGTTGTGGATGTGGAACAGGCTGTTCTCGTAGCGGTCGAGCAGCCTTTCCGGCCGCAGGGCGACACGGTGCAGCGAAACTGCCAGGGACAGCGTGAGCCAGAACAGCACGCCAACCCCGGCGCCAAGGGGAATGGCGTCGATGAGGCCGGCGCCGAGGCCGGCGGCTATCGTTCGGTCTGTTGGCTCGACTGAGCCGGTAGACCTTATTAACTCTAGCCTATTCGCCGGCTGATCCCGGGGGCGCACTCGTCGTCGCCCCTGAGCTTGCCGAACGGGTCGATTGCCGTGAGCGCGCTACAGAATCGTGAGCCTTCCGTACTCCCGGAAGTGGCGGTCGAAGGCGATGGCGCTGGCTTCGTCATCCTGGGTCACGTGCACGATCTCGCACAAGCCGCGCTCGATATGCTCCAGGAAGCGAAGTCCGGCTTCTCGTCCCTCCCGGGCACGGTTCGTGAGCAGCGCGTGTGTCTCAAAGACTGCGCGAACAGCTCCCTGGCACGGGCGTGGCGAGCGTCCTCAGATACGAGATGAGCGAAGAAACCGCCGCTGTCAACGAAGACGTGCTTCACCGTTCGTCAGCGTACGCGTCTGCCAGGTGCTTGTACTTCTCGGTGGAGACGTCGGTGAAGCCGGCGTGGAATGTCCCGGCGAGGTCGAGCCACCTCAACATGGCTTCCCGCCGCTGCTCGTCGAGGGGTTCCTCACGCTTGTTGCCCTGCAGCGCCTCGACGAGTCGCCTCCGCTCGGCTTCCGAGAGGCGACGCGCGGCTTCCAGGATTTCTCCAATGGTCTGCATCGATCCGTCTCCTCACCCTCAATATACGTCGAGACGGCCAGATTCTCGCGGGTTCCGGTCGGCGCGGGAAGTTGCCGCGTCGACGCTCGCGGGCGCGTTCTGGGAGTCGCACGTCTTGCGGCGAAATCGCGCGCCACGCCGCGAACCGCGGCGACACCAGGCCGATGCTGTATTGGCGCACGGCGAGCGGCCCCGAAGTGGATCTGGTGATTGAGCGGGCGGCTGGCTCGCTCGTCGCGATCGAGTGCAAATGGAAGGAGCATCCCGATGCGTCAGACTCGGCGGGCCTGAGGGCGCTCGACTCGGTCGAGGGCACGCTCGTGAAGGAGAAAATGATCGTCTGCCACACGCCGGCGGCCTACCAGCTGGCCGACGGTACCTGGGATTGGGTGTCCTCCTTTGGAAATCCGGAGTCCACTGGGCCGGATCAGGGACATACGGCCGTGATCACGGCCAGACGAGCCATCGCCTTGATTGCATGCGGCACGAAGAGCACGCGCAGGGCTACCCCTCCCTGCCCCGACGCTTCTCGCTATGGAGTGATGCTCCAGGAACTACTGGTAGGTCCGCTCGATCCCATCGCCCGCCATCGGTGGATTCTACTGCCGGTGACGTGAGCCAAGGGCATGCGGCAGACGATGGGCCGCTTCGAGGTGAAGAGGGTAACAACTCTGTCCGAGAGCTCGGGTTGAGATGGAGCCGACGTCTTGGCGAAGGCGTCCCCGGCGTGGGGAAGAATGCCGCGTTATCGGGCCGTCGCGAGCAGCCTCCCGCTCTCGCGGTCGAGGGCCTTGATGATGTCGCACGCACGACGGGGTAGAGCGAGGACATACCTCCGAACAAGAACCTGTTCGTCGCTGAATTGGTTATGGCGCGTCCGGCTTCCTTGACGCTGGAAGCCGGACTTACATCGACGGGTCAGATGGGGTGGGAGCTGGCGAGCGTTTTGCTGTAGGTATGACCGGAGTCAGGTAACGGCGGATGTTGTGCGATCGGTGTGGTTCGATTGATGTCGTCCGGGCTCGTGCGCGGGTAATGGACAAGGTGGTCCCTCACAGGGCTTCCGAACCGCCGGAGCAACTCCCCGTCAACCCGAGGAGCACAACTACGAACATCACCAAAGCCGTGGCTGCGATAGTAGCGATGATCTGGCGCCGCTGTGAGCGCTTCCGCCGGCTTCGGGAGGTTCGTCGCCGAACCTTCGGCGGATTGACAGCTGTGCGAGGGAGCGATGAAGGTGCTGAGTTAGGGCTCGTCCTCGGTTCAAGATCCAGCGAGGCAAGTGACGGATCAGGCTCGGCGCCGCCGGCACCGTAGTTGGTCAGCTTGCAAAGATCTTCGTCAGTCCAGTCCCGGCGCGCACGCCAGCCGCATCGGCGGCACACGAATGGCCGCATTGAGGTGAAGAAGGCAACAACCCTGTCCGACGGATCGGATTGAGCTCTGACGATATTGATCGAGCCGCACTGTTCGCACAACGCCATAGGAAATCAAGCCAAAGGGGAAGAGCATTTCTACCACAGGCAGCGGCTGTCGTGGATGGCGACCAGTCCGGTCACCGCGCAGGCGTCGACGAACTTCCCAGCAAAAGGCAAGGATTGCCAGGACGATCGGGACGCCCAGGAGCAATCCCCCTTCGGCGGCCAACTGTTCCATGGCTACGCGGTCGGCTGGATGGTCGGCCAGCCATTCGATCGCGGATGCGAGGGCTTCGGTGTCTTCAGGCGCGGCGAACACACCGGCTCGATGCGTCACCAGACCTCGACTGGCACACCCGCAATGTCAGTGAAATGGTCATCCCGTGACACCACGGTCAGACCGTGCTGCGCGGCAACCGCCGCAATCCAGATGTCGTTTTCAGGGATCGGCCGGCCCTTGGCGAGCAGATCGTTCTTGATTCGGCCGTATTGCCGCGCGGTGGTCGTGTCACACCCCAGTACCCCGGCCGTCGCGGCGAACTCATCGATGCGCACGATGTTCGCCTGAGCCCGCGTCGATTTCCGAGCGCCATAGTACAACTCGCCAATCGCGATCGCCGGAACGTAAACCTCCTCGGCGGCGGCTAGGCACTGCAAGACGTCTGGCTCCTGCGCGAAAATCGCAATCACGATGTTCGTATCGAGCAGGAACCTACCACTCATCGGGATTCACTTGCTCGCATCCCTCTTCGATGGCCTTGGCGATCAGTTCGAGATCCTCTTTCGTGATCGCACCAGCAAACTGGCTCAGCGCTTTCCCGGAGGCGGTGGCGTGCTTCTTCACGGCCAGAACGCGCGCGAAATCCAATACCTGGCGCTGCTGGTCGGCCGGCAACTGGTCAAGCTGCTCACGAAGTTCTCTTTCGATCGCAGGGTTCATCTCACCACTCCGTCGCATGCTGCGTGCATCTTGCCTCCGTCTGCCAAGCGCCCCTGGCGCACGCCGACCGCCACGACGCGCGCGCCGGCTCGACGGGAGGGACCACCTGCACCAGCACGAACCAGTCTATCGTAACTGGCCAGCCCGGGGCAGTGACCCGGCGGACCCGGGCGCACGTCACCATTGTGAGAGAA
>JBCKZH010000216.1:0-3509 GCA_038919385.1 Vicinamibacterales bacterium
AGAAGCCGGCAACGCTTGTTTGGCGAGTTGAAATTCTCGAAGGGTTTGTCTTGCGGCGGGGTACTACGCGGCCCGTTGCGGGCGATGGTGAAGGACCAGAAGCTGGTCAGGCCGCAGGGCGAGCTCAGCGTACGTCTTGCCCTCGTCGTCAGAGAACTCCACCTCGTAGGCGCCGTCCAGAAGCTCTACGACTGTGCCTACCTGGCCGCGTAGGAGCCCTTCCGAAGGCACCTCTGAGAGGAGGGCGACGACATCCAGCAAGTGCGGTGTGGTCTGCATTGGTTGTTGTCCCTACTTCACGAAGCAGCTTGTCAATCGCGGAGAAATCTCTCCGCGACGGACGATCCACGTGCTCTTGAGCGTGACTGCGCGCCGTGGGCCGATAATTTCGAACTCTAACATATAGCGAGTGCCGAACTGGTCGGATACCGCGACCTGCGCGTCCGCCGTCGCGGCGGCCTTCAAGAGCGCGGCGCGCAGTTCGTCCGCATTCTCAGCCGTGAACCCGAGCACGGCCGCGAACACACGCGCCTTGTGTTTGCCGCGAGGGTGCTCCGGATTCAAGCAGTATCCCGTGAGCTTCGTCTGGTCGACGATGGCGGTGTCGCCCCCGGGCATTTTCATCGAGACATCCTATCGCCTGCAGGCGGCGCTGGCATCCGTTCTCGGAGGCCGTTCGGTCTAGTCGAACATTGCCCACTCAGGGCGATCACGATCTTCCAAAGCGGCGGACAGCATCCGCGTCAGCGATTCTGGGTGGCTGACGAGCATTCCAGGGTTGTAGGGGTGAGACCCGGGTTTGTACCCGCCGAAAGCGAGTATCTGCGTTGCGCGGGCCTTGGGCCATTGCTTCCGCGGCTGCGGCAACTTTCTCGGATCGGCCTTTCGCCAGTTCCAGAACTCCAGGAGCTCCTTACCCAGATCGTCCGCAAGCTTTCGAGTGCTCTCCAGCGCACCGGCAAGAGTGTCGGACGCAATAGGAACCAACGGATTGTACAAGACGGCGGTTCCGCATAATAACCAACATCGTGTCAACGGGCGGCAGCTCAGGCATCAGCGTCCACCGGGCGCCGCGCCGGAGATGATGCGGTTCACATCACCTTTGAGCGCTGACAAGTCCAGTGGCGGCTGATCCTGCGGCGCCGGCAGCCAATGGTGGTACTCGACCAGCGGCCGATCGTCGGTCAGCAGGGGCCCTTCGCCGACAAATGCGCGCATCTCATCGGCGCCCGCCGTGTACCAGCTGCGCAACACGTCGAAACCGGTGAGGCCGATGGCAGCGAGTGCCTCCCGCGTCTGGGGGTACTGCCTCGCCCGATCGATCAAACCAGCGTGAATCGTGAGCGGCTTCCGCGTGCCCACCATGAAGTTCCCGTCGTACCATAACGTCGCGTCCGGAAAGACGTCCAGGAAGGTGCGCATGATCAGGGTGTATTCCACGGATGGACGATGACCGATCCACTGGAGGACGATGCCGTTGTCCGTGAGCGCCCGTCGCACCAGCGAAAAGTACTCGCGCGAGTACACGTGGCCGGCGCCGGCGTGGCCCGGCTGAATGATATCCGCGGTGATCACGTCAAAGCGGCGATCGGTCAGCGCCAGGAAGTTGCGCCCATCGTCGATCCGCACATCGACATTCGGAAGGTTGAGCAAGTCGTAATTGACGTGCGCAAACAAGTGCGCCGCGCGCCTCACACTCTCGGACAGTTCCACGACCTGCACGCGAGCGCCCGGGTACTGGCTGACCGCGCCAGGGGTAGCCCCGCCGCCAAGCCCCACGACAAGTACATCTTGGGGGGAGCCGTGCAGGACCATGGGCAGGTGGCCGATGGTGCGGTGCAACATCACCATGGCTGGCTGGTCGTTCGCCTGATGCAGGCCGTCGAGATACAGCACGTGCTGCAGCTGGCTGGCACGCACGCTCACGGCCGTCTGGGCGCTCTCGTCGCGCCAGAATTCCCGTAACAGATCGCCGTAGCGGCGATCGATCGCGACCTTGAAGGGGTCCGGCATCGACCGCGCGATCGGGACGAACGCGGCGACGACGGCCACCACGGCGATCAACGAACGCCGATCGGGTCCGCTCAAGGCCAGCATCAACCCACTGCCGACGTAGAGGCCCGCCAGCGCGATCAGCGCGTTCATGGCGCCAAGCCAGGGCAACAGGACGAATCCCGCGGCGAGGGATCCCGCGATCGCGCCGGCGACGTTCAGCGCGTACATCACGCCCACGCGGCGCCCGATCTCCGAGCGGCCGATCCCGGCCAAGGCCGGCGTCGTGGCCAGTCCGAGGGCCAGCGGAAACCCGATGCCCATGAGCAGCGACGGCAGGAAGAGTGCGATGAGCACCGCCGGCCAGAGGCCCATCGTGTTCCAGCCATGCTCAATCGTCCACAGCAGAAAGCTCATCGAGGCCACGGTGGCAAGCCCGGTGCCAGCCAGGACGCTGGTGAGCCCGGACGCGATCTGGGCCTGCGTTTTCAGGATTCGCGCGGCGAGAAACCCGCCGATGGCAATGCCCGCAAGCACGGTGGCGAGCATCGCGGTGAACGCTTCTGTCGTCGCGATCACGAATTGAAGCATCAACCGGAACCAGAGGATCTCGAGCCCCAGCGACGCGAACCCGGAAACGACGACGACCATGGCCAGCACCCGCGGGAGCCGCGCAGGGCTCTCGCGGGTCACTCGGGATGCGGCGGGATCACCGGCGTCGGCCACGTCCGCCGGCCGCCGGCCCATCGACAGCGCGATCGCGCCGATCACGACGTTGAGGGTGGCGGCGATCAGAAACGCGCGCTGAATGCCGATGGCCGGAATCAGGACAAAGCCGGTCAGGAGCGTGCCGATCATCGCGCCCGCGGTGTTGACGGCATACAGCACGCTCACGCTCGCCCCGACCACCGAGGTCGAGGACGCGACGGCGGCACTCAGCAGCGGCAGCGTCATGCCCATCATGGCGGTGGGTACGACGAGGATCGCGAACGAGCACACCAGGCGGGCGAGGGTCAACAGCTCGAGCGAGTCCGGCGTCGTCCGGTGAAGTCCGACATAGATCGATGATGCGGCGTCGAGCAACCACGGCGACGCGAAACCCGTGACGCCGACGAGGATCTCGGCCACGCCGAACGCCTGGAGCGGGGCGACGCGGCGTCGCAATACGCGCCCGGCCAGGAGGCTCCCGATGGCCAGCCCCGCCATGAAGGCCGCCAGCACGGTGCTGGCGGCATACACCGTGACGCCGAAGACGACCGACAGGCGGCGAAGCCACAGCACCTGGTAAATGAGTCCCGCGATGCCGGACAGAAAGAACAGGGCGAAGACCGCTCGCCGGTTGGACATCGGGATTCGATCCTAGCGCGGATATAATTCGGACACGATCGGAAGAGCGGCGTTCATGTTGTCGTGCTGATGCGGATCCGTGCCCTTGTCCTGCTGGCCGTGCTGGCATTGCCCTGCCCCGCCTTCGCCCTGAAGGGCCGCGTCGTCGATCCACAAGGGCGCCCTCTCCC
>JBCKZH010000217.1:0-3405 GCA_038919385.1 Vicinamibacterales bacterium
TCGGTGATCGCCGCCATGAAGTCTCCCCGGCCTGCCGCCATGTCATCTATGTTGAATTCCCACCAGGCGTATTCCGGAGGTTGCCTTGTCTTATCCAGCTTACGAGACAGATCCGTGAGGCTGGGCGGCGGCACGCCCGGGTCGGTTTCGTAGAAAAGATAGTTCGGGTGATCGCCCGCCAGGCCCAGCCCCACAGGGAGCAAGGAATTCCCGGCGTGTGGAATGAGATGAGTGGGCCAACCAAACTCCGACCCATGGGCTCTGCCCTTGTAAACCTGGACACCCTTGCTGTCCCGAGTGCTGCTATAAATATCTTTCACGGTTTGGATCTGGGCGGTGGTGAAGCAGTTGTCGGCATTGAGATTGTTGGGGCACATCTTCGCCGCCAGATCTACGGCCGGGTCGAACTGGCAACTGAGCGGGTCGTCAACCACGCCGTCTTTGATCCCATCCTTCGCATCGCACTTGGCCAGCACGGCGTCCTTCAACATGTTCAGCTTCGTGAGGCTGTCGGGAACGCCGTCGCCGTTGGTGTCAAACGCCAGGTTGCCGGCAAAATGTTCCCGGAAGATCCTTTGGAACACCCGAACTTGACTGGCATTCGATCGCTGGTAATCATAGACGGGAGCGCCCGCCACGATCCCGTCGAAATCATACGGGTACCGCTGCGCTTCCATCAGGCCCTGGCGGCCCCCTGTGGAGCAGCCCTCGAAATAGGAATGTTGGGCGGCTTTGCTGTAGTAGGTCCTGACCAGCGTCTTGGCGGCGTTGACCGTTAGATGAACGGCCCGGTAGCCGAAATCAATTTCCGCCTGCCGGTTGTTGAAAGCGAAGCTTGAGCGGGGCTCCGATCCATTATCGTGTCCCGTATTGCTGTTCGCGACCGCGTAGCCTTGAGCCAGTCGCTGGTCGGCAAAGTCCAGATCGCCGTCCTTGCCGCCGTCTCCCCACATCAGAAACCGGCCATTCCAGTTCTCCGGCGAGGGGAGCTGAACATGATAGTGGATCGCCGGCGAGATCAGCCCGCGAACGTAGCAGTATTGGGGGGTGGCCCCCTTCGCCTCCACCAGTTTCGCCGATAGAATCGTCAAATTCCGGACATTGGCCAGCGCCAGGCAGGCACGCTCTTTTTCCGACAAGTTAGGCCCTGCGTTTTGCGCGGCAAGACTGTTACTGCCAGCCAACAGCAGCGACAAGACTGCCAAGGAAACCATTGCGGAATAGCGATGTTTCTCCATGACTCGTTCTCTCCTTTTCTTCCGGCTTAGGTCACCTGCAGGTGAAATTGCCCTGGACCCAATTGGCCCGATTGTTCTCGCCGCCGGCAGGGCCAGTGTACACGGCGCGCTGCGGGTAGGGACAAAGCTTCCTCTCATTGTCCACCACGCCGTTCGTGCTGTGATGCGCCGCGGAGTAATACCCCCTCGAAAACCTTCGATTAATAAGTCTCAGGACCGAATCAGGCCGCGGAATTTCTCGGGACCGCCACCGTAACCGGGGAATACAGTGCGCAGGTCGCGGTTGCCCATGTGGGTCGACACTAACTCGCCGATCACAGCGCGGAAGTCAGTCGTGAGATCGAGGTCACGGCCTTCGTAGAGTTGCTCCTTTTCCAGGCCCGGCCAGTCGCCGTAGATCTTGCCGCCACGCACGCCGCCGCCCATGGCGAACATGACGTTCCCGTGACCGTGATCGGTGCCACGGCTGCCGTTCTCGTGTGGCGTGCGGCCGAACTCTGACATGGTCACCACCGCGACATCGGCCATCCGATCGCCCAGGTCGTTCCAGAAAGCGGCCAGCGCTCCGCCGAATTCGCGAAGCAGATTGGCAAGCTGCCCCTGTGAGGCGCGCGGACCGACTTCGTTGACGTGGTGATCCCAGCCGCCGATGTCGGCGAAGGCGACCTCAACGCCCACGTCGGCCTTGATGAGCTGGGCGATCTGCCGCAGGCTCTCCCCGAAGCGCCCGCGCGGATAGTTCGCGTTCGCTGCCGGGGTGTAGGGTTGCTGCTGAATCGACTTGAGGAGCTTGACCGCTTCAAAGGTGTCTCTTCCGGCGCCGTGCAGCACGGTGTCGGTCGTCTGGACATACATCGTCTCGAGCATGGTGGACGCGCCAGCGTCGCGCACCTGAAACTCGCCCAGGCTGTTCATGGCGATGGCCGCGTGGCGGCCCCGCAACGACCGCGGGAGCGACTGCCCCAAGGCCAGCGCGCGGACGGGCGAGGGCTTGCCCCGCTCCGCGATCAGCGCGCGATTCATCCAGCCGCCGTCGGTGCCTTTCACGCCAGGCGTTCCCGATTCCATGTAGTCCTGGGCATCGAAGTGGGAGCGGCTCGGATCCGGGGATCCCGCGGCATTGACGATGGCCAGATGCTTGGCGTCGTAGAGCGGCTTGAGCGGCGACAGCGCGGGATGCAGGCCGAAAAAGCCGTCCAGATCGATGGCGGAATCCTCCGGCGACGACGCGGAAGGTTTGGGCACGGCGATCGTCGGCCGCAGCGCGTAATAGCGCGGCTCGCCGAAGGGGACGACGAGGTTGAGGCCGTCGGCGGCACCGCGCTGAAAGATCGCCACCAGCGTCTTCTTGCGCCGGGTGGGCGAGTCGGCGGCGTAGAGGGCCCGTGTCAGCCAGGCCGGCACGGCGCCCACCCCGACCATCGCGAGGGCCGAATTGCGAAGAAAGATTCTCCTGGTGTTCATAATCGCTCCTTTCAGCGGCGTTGAAAGTCGGGCGAGCCAAGGATCAGCCCCACGACCTGCGACAATGACGATCCGCGAGCCACGGCGGCGCTTGGAGCGTCAGTGCCTGGCAACAGCGCCTTGGCCACTCGCAAGGGATCTGGTGATTGCGTGTTGCCCAGGCGTCCCAGATCGATGCGGACGCCCGGGATGCTGTTCGCGGCCAGCGCCTGCGCAAAGTTCATGCGGGCGAGCAGCGCCGTGGAATTGACCCATGCCTCACTGGTGTTGGAATACCCGGTCGGCTCCGACTTCCGATAGAGAGGCTGGCCGAGGTCATCGAGCGTGAAAGCCAGGCCGAGGGCAGACTCGACCTCGGCGTCCAGCGCGCGCACGGCGCTCACGACCATTTCGAGCGGCGACTTCATCTTGGCCCGATACGCCCCCTCGGACCAGAACTCGCTGGTGGAGAGCATGGTCTTGAGCACCTCCCGGATGTCGCCCTCCGTCCGGGTGAAAGTCTGCGCCATTTTCTCGACGACTGAAGCGGGAGGGTCGTCGGCCAGGAAGCACTGCGCCAACCGGCGGGAGACGAACCGCGCCGTCGAAGGATGGTGCGCGAGGATGTCCAACACTTTCAGGCCGTCTTCGATTCCGCCGCCGGCGGGAATCTTGACGCCCAGGACGGTCTTTTCGTCCGGGTCGTGCATCTCCGTGTTGAACG
>JBCKZH010000218.1:0-3341 GCA_038919385.1 Vicinamibacterales bacterium
CGGGCGACTTCAGCCTTCATCCCGCCGGCCGCGTAACTCACGCGGCTGGTCCGTACGCCGGTCCATTCAAGGGCGCCGGTCACGGGGGACGATGCCGGCTTGGCGGGCGGTCCCGCTACTTCGCGGCGGTAATTGACTCAACGCGAATCGTGCGGGTCTTCTCGTCCAAGGTGCCCGTCACGCTGACCTTCTGGCCGGCAAACCGTTCCGCCGCTTTCTGACCGCTCAGCCGGTAGACGTTCGCGCCGTCTTCGAGCAGGTAGGCCGAGTCGTGGGTCAGCACGCAGGCCTTCGCGCACTCGGCAAAAAGGCCCAGGACGATCCACCGCATGGCCGGATAATACTCCCATGCTGAACCAGCAGATTCACCTCGTCTCGAGGCCGCAGGCCGAAGCCACCACTGCCAACTTCCGCCTCGTGGAGGCAGCGCTGCCACCGATTGCCGACGGGCAGGTGCTGGTCCGCCACCATTTCCTCTCGCTCGATCCGTACATGCGGGGCCGCATGAACGACGCGCGGAGTTACGCCCCGCCGCAACCGCTGGACACGGTGATAGTGGGCGGCACCGCGGGCGAGGTGTTGGAGTCGAAGCATCCGGCCTTTGCGATCGGCGACCGCGTGGTCGGCATGGGCGGCTGGCAGCAGTACAGCATCGTCAGCGGAGATGCGAAGGGCGCATTGCGCAAGGTCGATGTCTCGCGCGTTCCGCTATCTGCCTATCTCGGCGCGGTTGGCATGCCGGGCGTGACGGCGTGGTACGGCCTGACCGTCATCTGCCGGCCCAAGGCCGGCGACACGATCGCGGTGAGCGCGGCGAGCGGCGCCGTCGGCAGTGTCGTGGGACAACTGGCAAAGGCCAAGGGCTATCGGGCCGTCGGCTTCGCCGGCGGGCCCGAGAAGTGCCGCTACGTCGTGGACGAACTCGGCTTCGACGCGTGCGTCGACTACAAACAGCACACCGATCCCAAGTCGCTCTACCAGGCATTGGCCGACGCGACGCCGAACGGTATTGACGGCCATTTCGAGAATGTCGGCGGCGCCATTCTCAATGCCGTGCTCTCGCGCATGAACGACTTTGGCCGCATCGCGCTCTGCGGAATGATCGGCGGTTACGACGGCGAGGCCATCCCCCTGACCCACCCCGCGCTGATCCTGCGATCGCGCCTGTCCATCGAGGGATTCATCGTCAGCGAACACCTGGAGCGCTGGCCAGAAGCCCTGGCCGAGCTCGGCCCCATGGTCGCCACTGGCAGACTGAAGTATCGCGAGTCAGTGGCGCACGGCCTCGAGTCGGCGCCGGAGGCGTTTCTCGGCCTGCTCAAGGGAAAGAACTTCGGCAAGCAGCTGGTGAAACTGACCTGAACGCCGCGCGGTTCCCGGTCTGGTGGTTCCAGTGGTGATGGCTTGCCATGAGTCGAATGGCGCGCCCGGCTGGACTCGAACCAGCTACCCCCGACTTAGAAGGTCGGTGCTCTATCCAGATGAGCTACGGGCGCACGGCCCTATCGTAACAGGTCGGCCATGGTGACCCGCTGCGCCGGCGGCGGACTCGGGTAAGCTACCCGCCATGAAGCTCACCCTCGCTCGCCGGCTTGGCGTCCTCCTGCTCGCACTCGGGCTCACCGCCGCGGCGCTGCCGACCGTTAAGCCCGAAGAGGTCGGGCTGTCATCAGACCGGCTGCATCGCATCAATCAGCTCGGCCAGCGCTACATCGACCAGGGCCAGATCACCGGCGCCATCACGATCGTGTCGCGCCGGGGGCGCGTCGCGCACTTCGAGGCGCAAGGGCAGATGGACGTGGCAGCCAAGGTGCCAATGCGCAAGGACGCGATCTTCCGCATCGTCGAGATTGCCTCGGGCCTGACGTTCGACCAGTTTCTCAAGCAACGGATCTTCGATCCGCTGGAGATGACCGACACGGCTTTCTTCCCCTCGCCGGATCGGACACCGCGCGTGGTCACGTTGTATGACGACCGGGACGGCAAGCTGGTGCGAACCGACACGGCGGCGTGTTGAACGGCAAGCGGCTACTCAGTCCGCGCACGGTCGGTCTGATGGCGTCGAACCACGTCGGCTTGCTCATGGTGCAGGAACCGGTCGGGCAACTGCGGACCGATCTCGAGAACGCGGTCATGCAGGCGATCGTGGAGTGATCGCTCGTCGCAGTGTGTGTGGAGTGCCATGACCATAGTTTCAGCCTTTCACGCCAAGAGCCCCGCGCTCGAGGTCGTTCGCAACATTCAACTCAAGGGCCGCTCTGCCCTCATCACCGGTGGTGCATCAGGCCTGGGACTGGAGACCTCGCGCGCGCTGGTCGCTGCAGGCTCCTCGGTGACGCTCGCGGTGCGCAACCTGGAACAGGGACAGCAGGCCGCGGCACAGTTTCGAGCGGAGCATCCCGATGCCGATATCTCGGTGGCTCAACTCGACCTGAGCGACCTGGCCAGCGTGCGGCGATGCGCCGCGGACTGGCTCGCGACGGGCCAGCCCCTGGACATCCTCATCAACAACGCGGCCATCATGGCGTGCCCGTTGACGCGCAACACGCGCGGCTGGGAGGCGCAATTTGCCACGAATCATCTCGGGCATTTCGTGCTGACGACCGCCCTGCTCCCGGCGCTACGCACGGCCGCGGCGCGGTACGGCGATGCCCGGGTCGTGGCGCTCAGCTCGTCGGGACACAAGATGGCGAGCGTCGACTTCGACGACATCCACTTCGAACGCCGCGACTACAACAAGTGGATCGCCTACGGCCAGGCGAAGAGCGCCAACGCGTTGTTCTCGCTGGGGCTGCACCTGCGCGAGGCGGCCAACGGCATCACCGCCAATGCCGTGCATCCGGGCGGCATCATGACGGGCCTGCAGAAGTTCCTGCCCCTCGAAGAAATGCGCGCGCTCGGATGGCTCAAGCCCGACGACACGGCGGCCGGTATCTGGAAGACTGCGCGCAGGGCGTACCGAGCGAGCCCGGGAACCGGATCTCTGGCTACAAGCCGTACATCATGGACGCCGACGCCGCGCGGCGCCTCTGGGACGTGTCAGAGGCCTTGACGAGAGCCAGCTAGCAAGAGCGCCACTCCGGCCTTCGAGCCGTGTCGAAGTATTTGCGACGCCGACTGCAGGCATCGTACGCAGCATCTGCGACACTCCATCGACCGGCTCCCAAGATTATTCGGGATTCCGCCCTATTCCACGTGGCCCTCCGTTCGCAGGTATTCATCGAGGAGGACGATGCTACGATGGCGACCAAGTGGGATGAAGAGATGACCGACCGCTTCGACCAGCTGCAACAGGCATTGACTGATGAAATTCGGAAGCAGTTTGTCACGTTGGGCGGAGA
>JBCKZH010000219.1:0-3329 GCA_038919385.1 Vicinamibacterales bacterium
GTGTGATTCCGCTGTCGATGCTGTTCGCCATCACCGGCATGGTCGAGTACGGCGTCAGCGGCAATCTGCTGAGCCTGGGCGCGATCGATTTCGGCATCATCGTCGATGGCGCCGTGATCATCGTCGAGAACTGCGTCAGGCGCCTCGCCGAACGGCAACATCATCTCGGTCGTGTCTTGACGAGAGCCGAGCGGTTTGACGTGGTCTTCGCCGCCTCGAAAGAGGTCCGGGCGGCCACCATGTTCGGCGAGCTGATCATCATGATCGTGTACCTGCCGATCCTGACCCTGACCGGCATCGAGGGCAAGATGTTCTACCCGATGGCCTTCACGGTGCTGGCGGCACTGCTGGGCGCCCTCATCCTCTCGGTCACCTTCGTGCCGGCGGCCGTGGCGCTGTTTGTCACCGGACGCATCTCTGAGAAAGAGAACCGGCTGGTGCGCGCGGCCGCGCGCGTGTACGCGCCGGCCCTGCGCCTGGCTCTGCGGCACCGGCTGGCGACGGTGGCGGCGGCGGTGGCGCTCCTCGCCTTGAGCGGCTTCATGGGAACCCGGCTGGGGAGCGAGTTTCTGCCCAGCCTCGACGAAGGGGACCTGCTGGTGCACGCGCTGCGCATTCCCGGCACCAGCCTGACCACCGCGGTAGAGATGCAGCACACGCTGGAACGCAAGCTCAAGACCTATCCGGAGGTGGACTACGTGTTCTCGAAGATCGGAACCGCGGAGATCGCGACCGATCCGATGCCGCCCAGCGTCGCCGACACCTACGTGATGTTGAAGCCGCCGCGGGACTGGCCCGATCCGACTCGGTCGAAAGCGTCGCTGGTCCAGCAGTTGGAACGAGAACTGCTGCTGATCCCCGGCAATAACTACGAGTTCATCCAGCCGATCCAGATGCGGTTCAACGAGCTGATCGCCGGCGTGCGCAGCGACGTCGCCGTCAAGGTGTTTGGCGACGACATGGACACCCTGGCCGAAGTGGGCGCCGACGTGGAACGCGTGCTGGCGGGCGTGCCCGGCGCATCGGACGTCAAAGTCGAACAGACGACCGGGCTGCCAGTGCTGACGGTCCGTCTCGATCGGCCGGCGATGGCGCGCCTCGGGCTCAACGTTGCCGATGTCCAGGAGGTGGTCGAAGTGGCCGTTGGCGGGCGGACGGCCGGGCAGGTGTTCGATGGCGACCGCCGGTTCGACATCCTGGTGCGCCTGCCCGAACGGCTGCGGGCCAATCTCGAGGCGCTCGATCGGCTGCCCATCCCATTACCGCGGACCGGGCGACGCGGGGAATCAGACGTCGCCTTCGCCGCCGCACCGTCGCGAAGCTACGTGCCGTTGTCATCGGTCGCGGCCCTCGAGATCGCTCCCGGACCCAATCAGGTCAGCCGCGAGAACGGCAAGCGGCGCGTCGTCGTCACCGCCAACGTCCGAGGGCGTGATATCGGCTCGTTTGTCGAGGAAGCGCAGCAGCGGATTCAGCAGAACGTCCAGATCCCGGCCGGCTACTGGACCGCGTGGGGCGGGCAGTTCGAGCAACTGCTCTCGGCCCGCGCGCGGCTGCAGGTGGTGGTGCCGATGGCGCTGCTCCTGATCTTCGCGCTCCTGTTCGCCACCTTTGGCAACCTCAAGGACGCGGCGCTGGTATTCACGGGGGTGCCGCTGGCCCTGACGGGCGGCATCCTGTTTCTGTGGCTGCGGGACATTCCCTTCTCGATCTCCGCCGCGGTCGGTTTCATCGCGCTTTCCGGCGTGGCAGTGCTGAACGGGCTGGTGATGATCACCTTCATCAACCGGTTGCGGGAGGACGGGGCTTCGATAGACGAGGCGGTCTTCAACGGTGCGGTCGGCCGGCTGCGCCCGGTGTTGATGACGGCGCTGGTCGCCTCGCTCGGCTTTCTGCCGATGGCGCTCGCCACTGGCACCGGCGCGGAAGTCCAACGACCGCTCGCGACCGTGGTCGTCGGCGGCATTCTGTCATCGACCGCACTCACTCTTCTGGTGCTTCCGGTGTTGTATCGATTGTTCGCGCGTGAACGCGCGGAGGTCCAACCGTAGATAGAAATACCTGACCAAGGCGCGGAACGGTTTCTGGCACTCGTTCTATTTCACGACCGGCCGCTATCCCGACCCGCTGCGGATTACCGCGCGCAATCACGAGGTCACTGAGCTGACCTGCCGCAAGTGTCACGCCGGGATGACCGCGGCGATCGATGCCACTCACGCCGGCGGCGGTGCCGGCATCTCCTGCACCAAGTGCCACAACGACGTCGGACACATCGAGTAGAGCCATGACTGAGAATCCGCGGCTCAAGACCATGTGGGCCGGCTACGCCTTCTCGAAAGATTTCAGGGAAGAGCGCGGACACGCTTACATGCTCGACGACCAGACCTTCACCGAGCGGCAAGCCGTGGTGCGGCAACCCGGCGCGTGCCTGCACTGTCATGGCTCGGTCTACGTGCCGTACCGCAAGTTGGGCGGCGGGGATCCGATCGAAGGCTTTGAAGCGAGTACTACTTCAAGGGTCCGGAGAAGCGGCTGACCTATCCCTGGGACAAGGGCTTGAAGGCCGACGAGATCCTGGCCTACTACGAGGAGAACGGCTTCAAGGACTGGACGCATGCCGAGTCGGGCGCGCCGGTGTTAAAGGCGCAGCATCCGGAGTTCGAGCTGTGGAGCCAGGGCATCCATGCGCGTTCAGGGGTCGCCTGCGCCGACTGTCACATGCCGTACCAGCGGGTCGGCGCCATGAAGGTTACCGACCATCACATCCGCAGCCCGCTGCTCAATGTGAATCGCGCCTGCCAGACCTGCCATCGCTGGCCAGAGGACGAACTGAAGGCGCGCGTCCAGACGATTCAAGACCGCACCTACCAGGTGCGCAACGTGGCGATGGATGCGCTGATTGCGCTGATCGCCGGCATCAAGAACGCCAAGTCACGCGGCGCCACCGATCCGCGGCTGGCAGCCGCGCGCGGGCACCAGCGGCGGGCACAGTTCCTGCTGGATTTCATCGAGGCCGAGAACTCGATGGGCTTCCACGCCGACCAGGAAGCCGTCCGCGTGCTGGCATTGTCACTGGACGAAACGCGCCGTGGTCAGGCGGCGCTGCCGGGCTCACCGGCCTCGGCCGGCGCCTCGGCGACTCCGGCGGCCGCGGCAGATGCGGCGCCCAGGGACGCGCAGCCCAAGGCGGCGGTAAACGGCGACCGGCCCGCGCACCGTTATCAGACGATCGGCATGGCAGCTCCGGCCGCCGCCATCGCCGCCAGGGACGCGCCGGTCTGCACCGCGAATCGCCGATCGCCAATCGCGGCGGCGATCCCCGCCTTCAT
>JBCKZH010000220.1:0-3215 GCA_038919385.1 Vicinamibacterales bacterium
AGAGATCAAAGCCGATCAGCCCGCGATCCGCCAAGCACAGCATCTCCTTCGTCAGGCGGGGCACCACCGCCGCGGCCAGTTTCTTTTCGCTCGTCGTATAGGGGCCCACCTCTGCCCCGACGATGATGTGCGTGCCGTTCTCGAGGAGCCCCACCATCCGCAGTTGGGGAAAGGCCCCCGTCGCATTCGCTCCGCGGGAACTGGTCGGCCGGCCAAAGGCGCGCGTGTTCGCCTGCGTGTCGCTCACATCCAAGGTGCTCCCGTCGAGGCTCATCACCCGCCAGTGGCGATACCACGCGCCTGGGGTCCCTTCGATCGCCACCGGGGTCACCACCTCCCGGTATAACGCTTCGAGCGGGGAGGCGCCCAACCGGGTTCGCGCTTTCGAGATCCCCGATTGCCCCGTGGGCTCGTCATCCCCGGTGGCCTCGCCTAACCACCGTGCCCCTTCGATCAAACACCGCAGGACTTCACGGGTCGAGACATCCGCATAGAGCGCCAGCGCGATGACGTAATACACCATCACGTGCGCGGGTAACTCCCGTTCCCGTGCACTCGTACGCTCGGTCCGTGCGAGCACGGCCCGGACGGTGTCGAGAGGAAAGCTGGCTGTCAGGACGCCCAGGCTGACGAAGTCGGTCAGCCGTGCGCCTCCAGGAAGTTCTGCTGCGGTCCGTGCCATAACCTCACCTCGGGAAAGGGCCTCGGACCGAAATATATAGCACTCCTTTCTTTAAGTCATCAGTATTGTGGCTAGTAGAAGGCTAGTAGCCGAATGCGGAGGGCCACAGAAACCGAGGCGAAAGTCGCTAAGTCCAGGCTGAGGATTGTCCCATCGTCGGCGACGGTTTCTCCCACGCGCTCGGCTCCCAAGTCTCGACAAGAAACGACTAGCTTTCTCTGATCTCCGCAGTCTAATCAATAGGTTTCAGTAACCCAGAGGCACAGAACCACGTTGGCGGCCAGGTCGCATTTTGAAAGTATTGGCTCTGTGTCTCTCTGTGGCCAGTTTCTTCACAGGGGCAGGCTGGCAGCCGCGTTCAGGTCTGCCGGGGCGAGGCGGCCGGCATCGAGCAGACGGATGCCGGCGGCCGCGATCATCGCCGCGTTATCGGTTGAGAGTGCCAAGCTGGGAATGTAGACGGGAATCTCGCTGCGCCCGGCCTTGGCCATCGCATCGTGTCGCAACCGCGAGTTCGCCGAGACGCCGCCTGCGATCCCGATCGACCGGGCGCCGTGCCACTGGGCGGCGGCAAACGCCCGCTCGAGCAGCGTGTCGACCACGCGGCGTTGAAAGCTGGCCGCCAGATCGGCGATTTCGTTCGGCGGCAATTGCGTGGTGCCCAGGGCCGCCTGGCGTTGCCGGACGTGCCGCAACACCGCCGTCTTCAATCCGCTGAAGCTGAAATCGAAGCGGCCGTCGCGCTCCGGCGCGTTGCGATCGGGACTAGTGAGGCGCGTCCCCGGCAGGCTGATCGCCTGGTCGTTCCCGTCCTTGGCGAGACGGTCGATGACCGGACCGCCGGGGTAGCCGAGGCCCACCAACTTCGCCACCTTGTCGTATGCCTCGCCGGCGGCATCATCGCGCGTGCGGCCGAGCAACTGATACTCCCCTTCCTGCTTCACCAGGTAGAGGCTCGTATGCCCGCCCGAGACCACCAGGATGATCGCCGGAAGCGGAATGTGACCGTGCTCGAGCCAGATCGATTCGATGTGGCCGGCCAGGTGATGGACCGCGACCAGCGGCTTCCGCAACGCCCAGGCCGCGGCCTTCGCGAATGACACGCCGACCAGCAACGAGCCGACCAGACCGGGCCCCTGCGTGACCGCCAGGGCATCGACATCCTGCCAGGTCGCGTGACCGTCGGCGAGCGCGCGCTCGACCACCCCGCAAATGTCGCGGACGTGCTGCCGGGACGCGAGTTCCGGCACCACGCCGCCCCACTCGCGGTGAATGTCCACCTGGGACGCGACGACGTTCGAGCGCATGGTCCAGGGCCGGTGCGGGTCACTGCTGGCCTCGACCAGCGATGCCGCCGTCTCGTCGCACGACGTCTCGATGCCCAGAACCAGCATCAGCCCTGGGCGAGGGTGTCGGCGAAGGGCGGCCGAAATATGCCGCGCTCGGTGATGATGGCAGTGATGAACGGGTTCGGCGTCACGTCGAATGACGGATTGCGGACGCGGGCGCCCTCGGGTGCGAGTTGGATGGCGCCCAGGTGCGTCACTTCCCGCGCGTCGCGCTCTTCGATCGGAATTGCGTCGCCGTCGGGGGTCGCCAGGTCGATCGTCGACCACGGCGCCGCGACATAAAACGGGATGCCGTGCTCCCTGGCGAGTACGGCCACGGTGTAGGTACCGATCTTGTTCGCGGTGTCGCCGTTGGCGGCAATGCGATCGGCGCCGACCACCACCAGATCGATGTCGCCGGCGCGCATCAGGGCGCCGGCCATGTTGTCGGTGATGACCGTGGTGTCGATGCCGTCTTTGACGAGTTCCCAGGCGGTGAGCCGCGCGCCCTGCAGAAAGGGGCGCGTTTCGTCGGCCACCACGCGCACCTTCTTCCCGGCTGCCACGGCGGCGCGAATGACTCCGAGTGCCGTGCCGTAGCCGGCCGTGGCCAGGGCGCCGGCATTGCAGTGCGTGAGAATGCGCGCCTCGGCCGGCACCAGCGTCGCCCCATGCGCGCCAATCGCCCGGCAACTCGCCAGATCGTCATCATGAATGCGATCGGCTTCGACCCGCAGCCGTGCCTTCAACTGATCCACGGATTCGCCGGCGAGCGCACCGTCGGAGAACGAACGCTTCATGCGCTCGATGGCCCAGAACAGGTTGACCGCGGTCGGCCGCGTCGCCGCCAACAGATCGCAGTTGCGCTGGAACTCGGTGGTGAACTGCTTGGTGCCGGTGGCCTTGCTGCGCTCGGCGCCCAGCGCCAGGCCCATGGCCGCACACACGCCAATGGCGGGGGCGCCGCGAATGACCATGGTCTTGATGGCCTTGGCCACAGCGTTCACGCCGCGGCAGGTCACATAAACCTCAGCGGCCGGCAGCTTGCGCTGATCGATCATGACAATGTCGGAGTCTTGCCAGGCGATGGTCGGGAGCATGTCTTACCCGATCATACCGGGAGGGGACGGCTTGTCGGGAGGGCAATTCCTGTCGGGGGGCACTCCTTGTCGGGAACCTCCAGACGGGGTGCCTACCGGAAGGCG
>JBCKZH010000221.1:0-3145 GCA_038919385.1 Vicinamibacterales bacterium
GTGCATCTTCATCGATCCGCCCTAGAACACAGGGAGTGCGTTCGAGCACTATGACGATGGATTGGAGCACTCGATCTGGCTGTCGATGATGCGTGAGCGATTGGACCTGCTCAGTCGCCTGTTGACGAGTGACGGGTCTATCTGGATCACCATCGACGACAACGAGAGCCACTACCTGAAGGTTCTCTGTGATGAAATCTTCGGGCGCCAGAATTTTGTGGCGAACATGATCTGGGAGAAGCGTAAGTCTCGAGAGAATCGTCGGGTCTTCTCGTTCAATCACGACCACATTCTCGTTTACGGAAAATGCAAAGCCGAATTCGAATCGCAACGGAACCCACTCGCAATGAACGCCGAAGTGCTCGCTAGGTACAGAAACCCCGACAATGATCCCAGAGGCCCATGGCAATCGGTTTCGGCGAACGCTCAGGCTGGACATGCTACCCAGAGTCAGTTCTACAAGCTCCGTTTGCCATCTGGCCGATTGATTGATCCGCCAAAGGGTCGATGCTGGCTATTGACGGCGGACCGGATGAAGGAAGAGATCGCGGCCGGGAACGTCTGGTTTGGCGAAGGCGGTGACAACGCACCCCGAATCAAGAAGTTCTTGAACGAAGGCGAAGACAAAGGCCTTACACCAGAGACGATTTGGCCGGCCTCGGAGGTGGGCACAAACGACGACGCCAAGAAGCACCTGATGGGGTTATTGGTTGAGCAGGCAGTGTTCGACAACCCCAAACCCGAAGATTTATTGTCTCGTGTGATCCATATCGCATCAAGAACCGGTGAACTCGTCCTTGATTCGTTCGGAGGGTCCGGAACAACAGCGGCTGTCTCCCACAAGATGGGGCGGCGCTGGATCATGATTGAACTCGGCGACCACGCACACACGCACATCATGCCGCGCATGAAGAAGGTGATCGACGACGACGACCCGGGCGGCGTCACCGAAGCCGCTGGGTGGAAAGGTGGCGGCGGGTTCCGCTACTACCGCATTGCCCCGTCCCTGCTCGAGAAAGACAAGTGGGGCAACTGGGTGATCAACAAGGACTACAACGCCGCCATGCTCGCCGAGGCGTTGTGCAAGCTCGAGGGCTTCACTTATGCGCCGAGCGACACCATCGCCTGGCAGCACGGGCACTCGACGGAGCGCGACTTTCTCTACGTCACCACGCAGACGCTGACGGAGGCGCAACTCCGGCAGTTGAGTGAGGAGGTCGGTCCCGATCGTTCCCTGCTGGTGCTGTGCACCGCGTTCCGCGGCAAGGCGGACACGTTCGCGAACCTGACAGTGAAGAAGATCCCCAAGACCGTGCTGTCACGCTGCGAG
Source organism: Vicinamibacterales bacterium (assembly GCA_038919385.1). Classification (GTDB taxonomy): domain Bacteria; phylum Acidobacteriota; class Vicinamibacteria; order Vicinamibacterales; family UBA2999; genus 12-FULL-67-14b. Next base: position 1,331 of record JBCKZH010000221.1, read on the forward strand.
TGGGGACGCAACGACTACAGTCTCGAGGTGGCGAACCTGGGTCCGGCGCCGACGAAACCGGGCCAGCAGGGGTTGGGGTTTGAGGAATAAGACGCGATCAGGTGCCGGAGAACAGCTCCGGCTGTTGCTCGTGCGGGACCGGGAAAACGCCGACGATGACCCACGGATTGGGAGCCACGAAATGGAACTGCTGTGTCGTTCCCAGAAAAAAGTGGAGGTCTCTCTGGGCGAATTCTTGGAGGTACTTCTCACGGACCTTGGCGAGCGCAACCGCCTCGTCACCATCCGCCGCCCTGAGGCAGTTCCAGAACAGTGCACCGGTCTCAGGCGGCATTCCACCCAATCGAATTTCTTGTACTGCTCGGCCTGGTTCAGGCGACGAAACGGCACCGGATACATGCGCACCCACGTGCCGTCCGGTCGCAGACCGGCGGTGCAGACCGTTTCCCCGTACTTGCGGGACAGCGTCGGGTACGTTTTCACGGTGATTAGTACCCTCTGCCTGTTCATGCCGACCTCAGAGATGGTGCGCGCTGATTGCCGGTGCCGCTCGTTCAACGGCTTCGGCGACGCAGTGCCGATGGCACTGCTGGGGGGCGCGCTCGTAGCAGGTGAGGGCAACAGTCTCGCCGGCGTCAATCCATCCGGAAATAGTCGTCACGGCGCTGGTCTGCATCGGCAGGGTGTCGCTCTCGTAGCGCTGGAACAGTGAGTCGTAATCGGCCTGTGTTTTCAGGCTTTGGCGTTCGGTGGACGCGATGCCAAGTTCGGGAAGATGCTCGTAACGTAGGCCCACACCTTGGCAGCCATTGGCCAACGTCTTTTTGGAAAAGCCGTACTTCCGACTCAACGGGTTCTTTCGAACATCGCACAGTACGGTCACGCCCGCGTGCAGCAGGCGATTCAAGTAGGCTTCGAGGCTCAGGCCCTCATATCCAATCGTCACCAAACCGTGGGTTTGCCGAGGCCGCGCGCACTCGATCTGCTCGAGAGCAGCGACGTCGCCCTTGAGGACCGAGCCTGCGATCTGGCTTCTGGTGGCGTAGTACGGAAAACGCCGGTACGTCTCGGCGACGAGTGCGTTACCCCTGAGCCCCGCCGTCGCCTTCGCAAACCCTGACATGATTGCTGGCGTCGGGCGCGCCACCACGCTCTCGCCGGCGGTGGTCAAGCCCCAAACGTTGTCGCTCACGAGCAGGCCACGTTCAGCCAGCTTGCGACGGTCCGCACTCAACGGAGCGCGACTTCCTCTACGTCACCACGAAGACGCTGACCGAGGCCCAATTGCGGCAGTTGAGTGAAGGGGTGGGTCCCGATCGTTCCCTGCTGGTGCTCTGCACCGCGTTCCGCGGCAAGGCGGATGCGTTCGCGAATCTGGGTCCGGCGCCGGCGAAACCGGGTCAGCAGTGGTTAGGGTTCGAGGAGTAGCGTCGGCAACCTTCAATCAGGAGGGTTCTAGCGGCAACCTTCCCTGGGCCGTGGCTTCATTCATTTCTTCTCGCTTCCGCGCTCGCTCCTTTCCCTGCTCGTACCGACCCCAGAAATAGACCGCGACCAGGCCCGTGACCGCAGTGACGATCGCGGTGAGACCTTCGACATCCTTCTCATTGGCGATCAACCAGATCCCGCCGCCGATCGCCAGCGCCGCAAGCAGGAACGCAGACATCTGCCCGCGGGACTGTGCCTTTACGTTGGCAAGAACCACGGCGGACTCGAGCGACTGCCGATGCTGAAGCTGGCTCTCGGCCATGGCCATGATCCGTTCAGCCCCGTTTGGAATGACCTTGCTGTATTGCTCTAACAGTTGCGGTGGCG
>JBCKZH010000222.1:0-3122 GCA_038919385.1 Vicinamibacterales bacterium
TTCGCGCCAAGGCCGGCACCGGGTCTGGCAACGGGTCAGATCGCCCGACGCTGCCAGACGGCGAGAGCACGGACGTGACGACGGTAGACCTCAAGCAGCTGCAGAGCGGCGACCTCAGCCAGAATGTGGCGCTTCGCGATGGTGACACGATTTTCGTTCCTTGCGCATGAGGGCGTCCTCGCCAGGAAGCTCGAACTCGCGGGGAATCCGCACCGCCTGGTTTCGACCGTTCTTGAAGAGCTTGACATGTCGTTCGGGGATCACGGTCATAACGAATGGTTCGGCCTCATCGTCACGCGCTGCGGGAATGGCGCTCCATATACTTGCGAAGTACACGATCCATTCTGGATTGCCAACCTTCGCCCGTGGATTTGAAGTACGCAACGACCTCGGGGCTGTAGCGAACCGAAACCAGCAGCTTCTTCTTCTCGGATTTCGGGCGTCCGCGTAGGGCGCGCATGGGCACCATGGCCTTCAACTGTTTTGGCGTAAGCGGGAGAGCGTCGGGGTCGCACTTCGCCGCCGCGGTAATGTCCCTGTCCTCCTTGGTGGTGGGCATTCGCACGGAAGGGCGCTTAGAGGCTCTGGACATAGTATTTCACCTCACGACGATTGGCGCGGCGCAGGCTGATGATCCTTCGCACTTCGTCTCGATCAACAAAGGCAACGTAGTAGAGAATCCCGGTTTTCGGTGCGAGCGCGATCACGCGCGTCTCGCTGTATTCGAACCGGCCGTCGACCCAGGCGGAGATCCTGGGCCTGCTGGCGCGCCGCGGCAGCGCCACCTACGAAGTGCCGATTTCGTATCACGGCCGCACCTACGCCGAAGGCAAGAAAATTCGCGCGTATCACACCCTCGGCGTGCTGTGGGCGATCGTGGCGACGCGCTTCCGGTGGTGCAGGCCATCGCCTTCACCACCCCTTGATGACGGCGACATCAGGCATCGGGAAGTGCTTCAGGTTTTGCGTGTAGACCTTCCCGCCGGTGGCGGCCACCGTCGCCGCGAGGATGGCGTCGTTGACATCGATCCCATGTGACGGATGCCAGCGCCGGTAGAAGGTGGCGGCTCGATCGACGATGGTCTGCGTGACCGCTTCGGTCTTGAAGCGTGAGAGGAACGCGCCGGTGGCCGATTCCTCGCCTGGCCTCAGGAAGAAGACCACTTCGGCCCGCTGCAAGGCGCCGATCCAGAGCTCGGTGCCGGGCTCGGCCGACAGCGAGCGGAGCAGCCGGGCGGCCTTCGCCTCGCCGCGCAGGTGCCAGATCAGGATGTCGCTATCGACGTACGCGCGCATGGGCCGAGGGGTGCCGGCGGTCGAACGCGCGACAAAACGCCTGTCGCGCCCGCCGAATTGTCGTCTCGGGTCGTTCGGAACGACGCCAGGCCCCGAGCGTCTCCGACCAGACGTCGTCGCGGTCGTCGACGGTCAGCGCGCGCGCGCGGAGCTGAATGGCCTCTTCGAGAAACTGCCGTTTGGATATGCGCAGCCTGCGCGTCACCCGATCCATCTCGTCGAGGGCGGCCTCATCCAGACGCGCAGAGAAGATCTTCTGCATACGTAAGCATCATAACGTAAGATCACCCGCCCGGCCAGCGCACGCGATCGAGGAACTGGAACGAGTGGTGTTGACCGAAGTCCCTGCCGGTAGTGGGCCTCGAGACGGGCGACGTCGGTACCGTCGTCCACGCCTATCGCGACGGCGAAGCGAGAATCCGTGTCTAATCGGTGCCGGTCCAGCCCACAAGAACCCCGTTTTGCTATAGAATTCCGCCACGTACGCCGTAGTTCCAGAGATCTCCGTTCAATTGGACCGTCTCTCTGGTCAAGCAGGCAGGTCGTGCCCCCCAGCCCTCGATCGAGGTGTTATTCGACGCGCCCGATCGCGGTCCTGCCTGTAAGTCACAGGGCGAAGCTCTATCCGAACCAACCGGGAGACATATAGAGGCATGACGGGGACGCAGCAACATCCTCGACCTCCTGGCTGACGGCCTCAGCACTGAGCAGGTCCTGCCAGGAGATCTACGATGACCGAGGTGCACTTCATGAAATCCATCAGAAATACCCTGACGATCTCGGTCATCAGAAGGTCGGAAAGTAAACCATGGTGATTACTCGACAGGTTCTTGCGAAGCAGTTGAGTGAATATCTGCAACACAACGTGACGATCTCACAGTTGGTGGACTGGGCCGAGCGAGCCATGATGGAAGCGGAGTTCGATCCGGCCGATCACGACACGCTTCGGGACATTCTGGGCCGCATCGGCCTCTCCGACGTTCGGGCCTTTGGCCTGACGTGGGAAGATTGCGAAGGGTTTCTCTCACGCCTCGGGTACCGCGCCAAGATTGATGTCTTCCAGTCAACATGACGAATCGGGTTAATCGTCGGTCGGGACACCAATGCCTGCCTGTCCGCTATAGCCTTGGCGAAGGCGGGACGGGAGTTCTCTGAATGCCACCGAAGGTGAGAGAACTCGTTGCCGACCTCGAACGCGCCAGGTGACGATGCGAAGCATTACCAGGTACGAGCGATAAAACGCGCTGTCGAGGAATCAAAGTCATGAAGGAAAGCACACGCTACGCGAAGATCGTCGAGTGGTCGGAAGAGGATCAGAGCTTCGTCGGCAGCTCCCCGGGGCTGCTCTACGGTGGGTGCCACGGCGGCGACGAGAAGGCCGTATTCGAGGAGCTCTGCCAGGTGGTGGAAGAAACCATTGCGCTTTACCACCAAGATGGAAGGCCGCTTCCGCCGCCGACCTCCGGCCGCGACTATGCCAACAAGATGCAGGACGTCGCATAGCGCAATGAGAATCACCTACGATCCCAAGTACAACGTCGCATATATCCGGCTTCACCAAAAAGGCGGCCAGGTGACGACCCTCAAGATCAGCGACGAGATCCACATCGATGTCGCGTCGGACGGGACCGTTTACGGCATTGAACTCCTCGATGCCAATCGGCAACTGACGCAAGACCACGGCCACCTGATTCTGGAGTTGGCCGGGCAACGACAGGAAATTGTGCTTCCGGCATAGCGCCGCGCGTGACCCGATGGCCCAACTTCTTGGGGAGCTCCGCTTTCGAGAGTGACCGAGCCGCTTCGCCCGCGGTCTCCCGGTAGCA
>JBCKZH010000223.1:0-3106 GCA_038919385.1 Vicinamibacterales bacterium
GGGGTCGTCAGGAACATGAACGCGTTGCGCGAATCGTGGAAAGTGTCGAGGATCACCTGGAAGTTGTCTTCGTCGAACAAGCGGTCGGCGTCGCGCCGCATTTCAGTGGCAGCCACGGGCAACGAGGCGTACGCGCGAACACCGATGAACAGGTACCCCTGGTCGTAGAGCACTCGCACTTCGGTGCGGTCGGTGGCGGGTTGGCCCTGGTTGGGTTCCTGCTGGATGAACTGCTCGATCGGATTCGCCGATGCCCACACCGACTCGTCGAGGACGCCGTCGATCCTGGGCGCCTCGGTGGCGAACACGGCTCGCACCGACGGACGCTCGCCGGCCTGTGCGGTAGCGCTACTTGCGGTGGGCGGCGGTGTCGGTGGTGGATGAACGTGTTCAGGAGCCTGAGCTACCGCTACTGACGGCAGGGCACACAGGACCACCAGTGCGAACACATTTGAAGACAAGCAGCGTTTCGCGGATGCCACGCATCAGTTTAGCCGATGGCGGCCCGAATCCGATTCCGCAGGTCGGCGTGCTTCGCTCCGGGATCCGGGCTCCAGCCTCGAGAAAGCGCGATGTCAGTTAGTCCGTCGGCCGTCGAGCCACCGCCGTAACGATGCCTGCGTCTCGCCTGAACGCCGTCCAGCGAGAAGCCCCTCGACACTGATGTCTTCGTCAAGGTCTGGCCAGTGGATCCCTTCGCCGTCACCGATGAAACGCCAATGCGTCCGTTCGGCTTCGGCGGCGTGGGCCAACCTCGGATACCAAACAAGAGGAACCGAAATGGTTCGTCCGTCGAGCAGGTCCACGATCAGGACATCGGCAGTCACCGCCACTCGTTGTGCCCGCTGGTTCGTGCCGATCAGCCGAATAGAAGAAGAATCGATACGGCCCCTCCTGAAGGACAGTCGGCACATCCCCAGTGTAACGCCGCGACGGGTGTTTTCAGATCTGGCTAACGTCCGGCGGGGCGTCTCGCGTGGAACTTGATGTGCCAGTCGGAGCCGGGGGCCCGTTTCTCCGATTGGGGACGGGATCCGGGATCGGGGATCCGGGATCGGAATCGGTCATGGGCCCAGACGCCGTTTGGCCTCGTCGTGTGGGGAACCAACGTGACCAAAGCGCGGTCGGCGTCGGCAAGTGAGAAGCTCAAGACCAGTGCTGGTCGTACTCTGCCGTCATGCCCAGATCGACGAGCCACACCTCGCCGCGCGCGGCCATGTCAGCGGCCGGCTTCGCGCCCGTCGAGTTCGAGGAAGACCTGGTCGGCGAGCGACACCAGGTCAAGGTCGACCGGCAGATCGTGGTCTGATTGGGCCGAGCGGCGCACCAACTCGGCTACAACTTCCTGTCGCTCCGCCGCTGGAAGCGCGTCGATGGTGTCGAGTACGTGCTTGGCCGCTTGCGTCATCGCTGAAGAGTGGCACCGCTAACGTCGTTGCTCAAGTCCCGGTCTGTCTTCCCGGACGGCCAACGCACAGGCTTCAGCCGCGAGCGGCGCGGAAACGCCGTTTAGACTTGGCCTTCTTTCGAGCGCGGATCGTCGGCTGCAGCGCCTTGATAGCGGCCTGCTTTATGCGGCGTCGCACAGGGTGACCCGACAAGACCACAACCGTGGTTGATTGATCAACTCCGCACGACCGAAGCAGTTCTCGCCACTGCGCTTCTGACCGGAACCGTTGCGTCTCGTAGATTACGTAGACAAAGGAATCCCAATCCTTTGACTTGTAGCCCTGGGTGTCAGCGAGAAGTTGGTCGGCGACCGGCCCAACTTGGCTGTCAGATGACAGGAACTTGTATTCGATCAGCGTTCGGATCGACGGGATTCCAGTGTCCGGCTCGAAATTCTTAACGGGCTTCCCAAGTCGGGGCTTGTGAACCAGATCAGGAAAGACACAGCGCAGGATAGCCTCAATACGAGCATGAACCGCAGCTTCGCTCGTCAGCGGACCAGAAAACACCACTCGGTCGGTAATAGAGTACGCCGCGCCACGAAGGATTGATTCCAGGTCCTTCGTGACCGTGCGTTCCGGGTCGGATCCGAGGTTGCCGTGCAGTGCGGCCCAGTAGCGTCGAGCGGCGCCGGCCCATTTCATGTCGGGATTACCTTCGGGGTCACTCTGGCCTTTGAGTAAACCGTCCTTGCGGGCTTCCGCCAGCGAATTGGCAATGTCACCACGAAACTGCGGCAGATCCAGCGATTCCGCAAGCGCCACCAGCTGCACGAAGCTGAGCTCGAGGTGCCAAGATGCGTTCTGTCCGGCCCACCCGTCGTCCGTGAAGATGTACTCGTCGAACGCCTGGGTAGCGATTCCTAGGCGCTCGGAGATTTTGTCTAGCGCGAACGCGAGCTGCGCACTCGTCATAGGCCTCACAAGAAGCTCATATCAACGCTCGGCTTCAGCCGCGGCGCGACGTGTTCACTCAACGCACCGTCGCCTGCGAGCCATGTTAGCCCGCTGCTTCGAGCAAACGAAACTCGACGAAAATATCTCCCCAGGCAGGCCCATCAGGAAGACGCATTGGACCGGTCGTCACTGGCTCCAGTACCAAGCAAGCCGCGCGGACCAACTAGTTGGCCGAGCTTGTAGGCGGCAAACATTAGGACGAATAAGGTGAGGCCCCTTGCCTTGTAAGAATTCGACTCTATTACGTCCGCGATCAACTGTCCTCCAAACACTAGGGCTAGCAGGCCAAAGACAATCGCTTCGACAAATAGCCGGACCACGCGATTGCCTCGGAACCCTTTCAGAAATGACTCGCGCTGTTCGACAGTCATTACTTTGAGGAGAACTACAAATACTACAGCTTCCGCAATTGAACCCAAGCCAAGGAAATACTTCAAGAATGGTTCATTCGTTGTCGTGAACAAGACGACGCCCAGCATACCGATGAATAGGGCCATCCATAGGGTTGCATCAACTCCGGATCGAAACGCTTCTACTGCTGTTGGTCTCTTGTCGCCGCAACTACATCGGTCAACCGAATGTGGAACATTCTTCCGACACGCCTGGCAGGTCCAAGACAGAGGCGAGGGTGCGGTTCTGGCCATCAATGAGATCCTTCCGTCGACCACCAAGTCCAGCTGTGATGTTAAGACAATCGTGTC
>JBCKZH010000224.1:0-3099 GCA_038919385.1 Vicinamibacterales bacterium
AACCCGCGGTTGTGGCGCGTGCTCCTGCACAACGACGATTTCACCACTCAGGAATTCGTGGTGTGGGTGCTCGAAACCGTCTTTAACATGCCGTCCGGGGAGGCGTTTGCCGTCATGATGCACGTGCACCAGGCCGGTGTCGGCGTGGCCGGCCACTTCACCCGTGATGTCGCCGAGACCAAGGTCAAAGCCACGCAGAAGCTGGCCGAGCAGCATGAGTTCCCGCTGCTGGCCACGCTTGAACCCGATCCCGAGGAAGCCCGCGCATGAGCCGCACGCCCGTTCCGTTCGCGCCCGACACGCTCGAAAGCATTCGCCGCGCCTTCCGCGTGGCGGCCGAGCGGCGTCACGACCTGGTCAGCCTCGAGCACATGCTCCACGCGCTGGTCGAGGATCCGCAGGCGCGCGCCATTCTCACGTCGTGCCGCGTCGACCTGGCGGCGCTGCGCAAGGACCTGGAAGAAGTCCTTGAACGCGCCTTCACACCGATGCCAGGACGCAAGGCCGTGAAGCCCGAATCCACCCTCGGCTTCGATCGCGTCGTCGAACGCGCCGTCGTGCATGCCGCCTCGTCCAGCGCGCAGCAGGTGGAAAGCGGCGCGCTGCTGGTGTTCCTGTTGCAGGAGGAAGACAGCCACGCGGCCTATTTCCTGCGCAAGCAGGGCGTCGATCGCCTGACGCTGCTCCGCGCCATCTCCCACGGCGGGGAGAAGGAGGGGACGGCGCCCGATGGCGGCGAGACCGGCGTCAAGGATCCGCTCGAGACCTACGCGACGGATCTTGTGGCCAAGGCGGCCAAGGGCGCCATCGATCCGCTGATCGGCCGGCAGCTCGAACTCGAACGGATGATCCAGGTGCTGTGCCGCCGCCGCAAGAACAACCCCCTGCTGGTGGGTGAACCCGGCGTCGGCAAGACGGCACTGGCCGAAGGCCTCGCCTTGCGCATTCACCAGAACGATGTGCCCGAGCCGCTGAAGGGCATTCGCGTCTTCTCGCTCGACATGGGCTCGCTGGTTGCCGGCACGCGCTATCGCGGTGACTTCGAGGAGCGCGTCAAGCAAGTGCTCGACGCGCTCGCGAAACACGATCGCGCCATCCTCTTCATCGACGAGATTCACACCATGGTCGGCGCCGGCTCGGCGTCAGGCGGGACGATGGATGCGGGGAACCTGTTGAAGCCGGCGCTGGCCTCAGGCGCGCTGCGGTGCATTGGGTCGTCAACATTCGCCGACGTCAAGCAGTCGTTCGACAAGGACCGCGCGCTGTCGCGCCGGTTCCAGAAGATCGAAGTACTGGAGCCGTCAGAAGCCGAGACCATCGAAATTCTCAAGGGTCTCAAGTCGTCGTACGAGCAGCACCACGGCGTGACCTATTCGGATGAAGCGATCGAGGCGGCCGTGTCGCTTTCCACCCGTCACCTGAAAGACTTGCACTTGCCCGACAAGGCGATCGACGTGATCGATGAGGCCGGGGCCGCGGTGAAGCTGGCACCCGCCGGATCCCGGATCCCGGATCCCGGATCCCGGCAGGTCTCGGTAGCCGACATCGAGAAGATCATCGCCAAGATGGCGCGGGTGCCGGTGCAGGCCGTCTCGAGCGACGACAAGGTCGCGCTCAAGAATCTCGAGAGCGAGTTGCGCGCCGTGATCTTCGGGCAGGACGCTGCCATCGACGAAGTGGCGTCGGCCATCAAGCTGTCGCGGTCGGGCCTGCGGGCCGCCGACAAGCCGATGGGCAATTTCCTGTTTGCCGGTCCCACCGGCGTCGGCAAGACCGAATTGGCGCGGCAGTTGGCGCGCGTCCTCAAGGTCGAGTTCCTGCGCTTCGACATGTCCGAGTACATGGAGAAGCACGCGGTGTCGCGCTTGATCGGCGCGCCGCCTGGCTACGTCGGTTACGAAGAGGGCGGCCTGCTGATCGACGCCATTCGCAAGGCGCCGCACGCGGTGTTGCTGCTCGACGAGATCGAGAAGGCGCATCCGGATCTGTTCGCGATCCTGCTACAGGTGATGGATCACGCGACGCTCACCGACACGCACGGGCGCCACGCCGACTTCCGGCACGTGATCCTGATCATGACGACCAACGCCGGCGCCCGCGACCTGTCGGGACGCCGCATGGGCTTCCGCGAAGTGGGGGAGGGGTCGAAGGCGACCGGCGTGCTCGAGCGCATGTTCGCGCCCGAGTTCCGCAACCGTCTCGACGCTACCGTTCACTTCCTGCCGCTGGGCGCGCGCGAGATCGAGCTGGTGGTCGACAAGCACATCGACGAGCTGCGCGCGCTGGTCGCCGGCCGCAAGATCCAGATTGAACTCGCGCCGGAGGCGCGTGCCTGGCTGGCCGAGAAGGGGTTTGACCGCGCGTTCGGCGCCCGCCCCCTGGCGCGCCTGGTGGAGAAGACCATCAAGAAGCCGCTGTCGGAGTTGCTGCTGTTTGGCGAGGTCAAGGACGGCGCCCGCGTGGTCGTGGAGATCAAGGACAACGCCCTGGTTCTCAGGCTAGACTGAACGCCCTATGGAGATCGCAGGGGAACGCTTCCTGAAGATGCGCGGGCGGGTCGTGGGCGCACTTGGTGTCGCGCTGGTTGCGAACAGCGCGTACTTGGCGGCCTGGTCGGCGCCGACGCTGTTCTACTACTTCAACGTGGCCCTCCATGTGGTGCTGGGTGTTGGCGCGGTCGGCCTCCTCCTCGCCCTGGCTCGTCGGGCCCGCCGCTGGAACGCCGGGGCGGCTCTGGTCTGGGCCCTCGTGATGGCGTGCGCCGGCGTGGGCCTGTGGCTTGCCTATGTCGGCGCCACGCTGGCCCACCAACGGGAGCTCGACGCACACGGACTGCTGGCTGCCCTTGGCGCCCTCTCGATGGCCGTGTGGTGCGGTGGAGCAGCCGTTCGCGCCGGCACCCCCCACGCGCGGCGCCTCGCCATGGCGGGCGCGTCGTTGCTCGTGCTGGCCGTCGCGGTGCCCGCCATCGTCAAGCCGATGGCGCAGGCGCGGTGGCGAGCGAGCCACGCCATCGTCAGTCCGCTCACCACACCGCTGACCATGAACGAAGAGGGTGGCGGTCCGTCCAGCCCCTTCTTCCCCTCGTCTGCGCGCACC
>JBCKZH010000225.1:0-3069 GCA_038919385.1 Vicinamibacterales bacterium
TCCAGGTTTCCTTGTAGCCCTTGCTGTTCTTCTTGGTTCCGACCGCGCACTCGGTCGGGAGATCGTCCAGCATCGCCTGCTTGGACATGGCGCCCTGCCGCTGCAGGCGTGTGCGTGCCTTCGGTCTCTCCTCTCCCTTCATCGGCCGTCCCCGCTTGCGCTGGAGTGGCTCGGGCGGCTCCGGCTTCTTGGCCGGCTTCTCGCGTGCCTCGATGGCGGTAGAGTCTCGGGAGAGGTGGCCCACCAGCCGGTCTTCGTGCGTCTTCCGGATCAGCGCTTCGTGCACGCGTTGGGTCAACGGCGTGTCCGCGGACTCAGCGAAGGCGCGTGAGAAGACGGACTCGCTCGGCACCTGGCTCTTCCTCTCCCAGCCGCAGATCCGCCGCACCGCCACATCGGTGGCCAACCGGTCGAGCAGCCCTCGCGTCGTCGGCATGTCGTAGACCGCCTTCGCGACGAAGGCACGGGCAATGGCCACGCGATCGTTGAGAGGGCGCCCCGGCTGGGCATTTCTGGTTGACCTCTCCGAGACTTAAGGTATATATACGGACTGTAGGGAATGTTAAGGAAGAATCGCATGACACAACGCGCACGCATGCGCAAGCACTCGGACCGCTACCACGCGCTCAAGGGAGAGGTGCAAGCGATTGGGTTTGTCTGCCAGGGCAGCGTCCAGACGAGGCGGGTCGAGTGTGGTACGGCCAAGTGCCGCTGCCACCAGGGTCCGGAGAACCGCCACGGCCCCTACCATTACTGGACGCGCAAGGCCCGCGGGAAGACGGTCGGGCTGATGCTCACCGAAGACGAGTTCCCCCTCTACCGGGAATGGATCAAGAACCACCGCACATTGGAACGGCTCCTGCGGGACATGCGCACCGTGTCGAGCCGCGCGCTTGCCCTCACGACCGGTAGAAAGGCCCCGTGAACCCTCGCGTCTCTGGCTCACCCAGGCGAGGTGTCGGCTACCGCCCGTTGCACTGACCGTCCCGCATCCTGCAGGCTTCGGGCGAGAAAACCCGCTATCCGCAGGTTTTCGCAAGAGGCTCAATTATATAGGTAACTGCTCAGGAGGCATCCCTGGGCGGGAGGCCTCCTGAGGTATGTGGGCGATGTCCGCCGTGACCAGTTGGGTGACGGCTACGAGGTGTGGACGGCGGGCACGAAGGGGTCGCCGGCGAAGACGCGTCGCAGGGCGTCGAGGGCGTTCAGCCCGTTCTTCCGTGCCGTCGAGACGTACCCGCGGATGCGGCAGAAGTCCACGAGGGCATCGACGGTGCGGAAGGTGCCGGAGATTGTCTGGCGCAACTTCATCATCCGCAGATCGCGCTCCGAGCGATTATTGTCGAAGGGGATCGCGAAGTCGCGCATGAACGGCGAGGATGCCGTCGGGATGGTCCCGGAAGCGGTCGAGCAGGTTGCGGGCCTTGCTCTGCTTGCGGCGGCCCCGGCGCCGGGGGCCGGGGGGCGGTTCCGGGACCGGGTTCTGCACGTAGCCCGCGTCCACGATGCGCAGATAGGACTGGTGGAACCGGTCGAGGTCGATGTCCGGCAGGGCGGCGAGACCCGCGCCGCGGGCGGTGTCCACCGCCGTCTTGATGTCCAGCAGATGGTCGATCATGGTCTTGGCCCACGTCTGGTTCTGCTCCTCCCACAGGAAGATCAGTTCGCGCAAGAGATGCGCGTTGCAGAAGGCGTGGTCGCAGTCGTACTGCAGGTACGAAGGCCAGAAGTCATGGACGGTGCGGCCCCGGAAGTTGGGCAGGATGTCGGCGGCGTTCATGGCTTCGCGCCCGCGCCGCTGGTGCGCGAAGTACCAGGTGAGCCCGCGGGTCGAGACGGTGTGCAGCCAGTGCAGGGAGCCGGTGGCGCGTACGCCGGTTTCATCGAAGCCGGCCACGTCGGAGGCGGCCGCCTACGCGCGGATGATCGCCTCGACCGGTGCCAGCCGCCGGGAGCACGCGGCGCCGAGGTTGGCCAGCGTGCCTTCGCTGAAGGTCTCACACGCGAACAGGTCGCGCATGATCTCGGTGAGCCGCTCGAAGGGCAGCAGTTGGTCGTCCTTCAGATAGACGGCGACGCTCTTGACGCGCAGGCCGTACTGCACGGGGGCCGTGACCTCGGGCGGAAACGCGGCGCGGTTGACGCAACCACAGGCGCAGGTGGTGACGTCGGCCTGGTGCTCGGTGACCTCCAGTGTCGGCTCGGGCAGATCGAAGACCTGGCGACGCTCGACGCGGTCGGGGGCTTGTTGGGCTAAGGAGCGACCGCAACCCGCGCAGTGCTGGACGGGGTGGTGCACCGTGCGGTCGGGCTGCTCCACCATGCGGAGGGTGTGGCCCGGATGGCCGGGCTGGCCGCCGGTAGGCCGCGCGCTGGGCGGGCGCAGACGCTTCGGCGTGGGCTTGGCGAGGCCGTCGGAGGAGGGCGGCTTGCTGCTGTTGTGGGAGTTCTTGGCCACCTGCTCTTCCAACTGCCGCACCCGGTGTTCGCTGACCTCGAGGCGTGCGGTGAGATCCTGCACCTGCCGCTCCAGCGCCTGCATGCGCGCGTCCATCTCCAGCAGCACGCGCACCACGGTGTCTTCGCCCGCGCGATAGAGGGCGTGCGCGTCCTGGCGCGTCAGCATGCGCACCACGCCCGTCGGAAGTCCGGGATGAGGGGATAGAGATACACGTCCTTGACCCCCGCGCGGATGCGGTGCTCGCGGTCGTTGCGGGTGCGCCCCTGTGTCGCGGCCACCCGCACCCTGTTGGCGGCCTGGTAGCAGGTGCCCCGGAAGCGGCTCCGATCCACGAAGGTTTCCAACGCCTGCACCGGATGCCCATACTTGGCCTGCCAGTCGGCGCGAATCCGGCGGGCGATGACGCCCAGCACGTGACTGGCCAAGTGCGGCACGGTCACCCAGGGCAACACGAGGAACCGAGTATTGTTCGTCAGCCATTGGAGGTGGCGTGCCCGCGCGGGCCGATCCCAGCCGATCCAGGCGTCGCGCGCCGCGCACGTCCACGCCGCCGAGCCGAACAGGGCGCACGCCACCGGTCGACCCGCGCGGTCGCGCAGCAGATAGCG
>JBCKZH010000226.1:0-3068 GCA_038919385.1 Vicinamibacterales bacterium
GAACGCCATCATGGCGGCGTGCCGGCTATCGACCCGGCGCAATACTCCCTCCTCATTCACGGAATGGTCGACCGACCGCTGGTCTTCACCCTCGACGACCTCCGCCGCTTCCCTGGCCGCTCGATCATTCGCATGATGGAGTGCTCGGGCAACGGCGGCCGCGCCTATCGCCGAGAAGGGAACCAGACCGACGTCACCCCGCAGCAAGTCGACGGCCTGACCAGCACCAGCGAATGGACCGGCGTGCCGCTGGCGACGCTGCTGCGTGAAGCCGGCGCCTCGCCAAAGGCAAAGTGGTTCCTCGCCGAAGGCATGGACGCGGCGGTTATGACCCGCAGCATCCCGATCGAGAAGGCGTATGACGATGCGCTGATCGCGTACGGGCAGAACGGCGAAGCGCTCCGTCCCGAGCAGGGGTATCCCGTGCGGCTCTTCTTGCCCGGTGTCGAAGGCAACGCCAGCGTCAAGTGGCTGCGCCGCATCGAGCTGGCGGATCGGCCGTTCATGACGCGCGAGGAAACCTCCAAGTACACCGACCCGCTGCCCGACGGCACCGCGCGCATCTTCAGTCTCGACATGGACGCCAAGTCGCTGATCACCGAGCCATCGTTCCCCGACAAGCTCACCGGTCCGGGCTGGTGGGAGGTGCGCGGACTCGCGTGGAGCGGCCGCGGCAAGATCGCCCGAGTCGACATCAGCGTCGACGGCGGCAAGACGTGGCAGCCGGCGACACTCGATGAGCCCGTGCTGCCGAAATGCCACACGCGCTTCCGGCTGCCCTTCGAGTGGAAAGGCGGCGAAGCGACGCTGATGAGCCGCGCCACTGACGAGACCGGCTACACCCAGCCCACGCTCGATGTGCTGATGGCGGCGCGCGGGCCGGCGACGGCGTATCACTTCAATCACATCCGCGCGTGGAAGGTGCTCGCCGATGGTTCCGTGAAGTTCGCGGGGGGTGCGTAGTGAAGCGCAGGGTTTGGCTTGCGGCTTGCGGCTTGCGGCTTGGGATATTGGGCTTGGGCCTGTTGCTCGCCGTGCCGGTCCTCACGATTTCGGTCAGGGCCGATCAAGCGGCCGCCAAGCCTCAAGCCTCAAGCCCCAAGCCGGCGGCCCGTCTTGGCATCGGCCGCGTGGCGACGCCCGACGAGATCAAGAAGCTGGACATCGACGTGATGCCCGACGGCCGCGGCTTGCCCGACGGCCGCGGGACCGCCGCGGAAGGCCAGGCGATCTACACCGCCAAGTGCCAGTCGTGCCACGGCGCAAACGGCGCCGGCGGCTCCGCCGAACGTCTCGTCGGCCGCGAGTCTGGCCCCAACTTCAACTTCGCCACCGATCCGAAACTGGTGAAGACGGTCGGCAACTACTGGCCGTACGCGACGACACTCTACGACTACACCTACCGGGCCATGCCGTTCATGCAGCCCGGCACGCTGTCGTCGAACGAGACCTACTCGCTCGTCGCGTACATCCTCGCGCTCAACAAGATCGTGCCCGAGGACGCGGTGATCGATCAGGCGTCGCTGCCCAAGGTCGTGATGCCAGCGCGCGACCGGTTCGTGATCGACAACCGAAAAGGCGGCAGGGTAGTGAAATGAAGCGTGTCGTTATTTGACGGCATCAAGCCGCTTTACGACCTCGTCAGATGTCGAGCGACGGGTTCCACCACGCGATCATCGGTCAGGCCGCCACCACGCTGCTGCAACGCCACCTGCTGCTTCTCGATTTCAGCGGCCTTGGCGGCAGTCTCGGCTTCTTTCTGCTTGCTCACCTCTTCGATGCGGGCCAGCGCGGCTTTCCCGGCCTTGCTGGATTGCGCGACAGTAGGAGAGGTTCACGGCGGCGAATCGAACAGGGTCGACCCCTTGCGCAAAGACGGCTGGCGTCGACAACCCGGCGAGCACGGCGGCGGCGGAGATGATGCGAACGATGCGGCTGGCGTACAGCATTCTGGCCTCCGCATTTCTGACGCTGAAGCCGGGAAGGCGGTCGGCAGACCCACCCGACAATAGGTGCCCTCCCGACGAGTATTGGATGACGCCCGCCGGCAACGTGCCCCTCGCCGAACTGCTGATTAGAATCGCCAGAACCAACCGACCGTGACGGCGACCTGTCGCTGCACGCCGGATCCGACGAAGCTTCGGAAGCCGGCGATCGGCACGCTCAGCGTCGATTGACCAGCAGCGGGGTTGTTGCTGAACTGAATGCTGGGCGTCGGCGGCGACACGAGGGGGAATGCAGGAGTGGAAGTCACGACTGCCGGGTGGCGTCCACGAGCGTATTGATCGCGTTCCTACTGAGGTTGGCACGAACATCGACGAGGCCGCCAAGCAGGAACTGGTACCTCCCCCACCAGCGTCACGCTGGGCGTATCGCCGATATTGGAGATGAGGCCGGCACCCAGGGTCGCGAACGGTGTGATCTTACCGGGTTTCGTCAGATTGATATCGACGGCACCGACGGTGAAGACCTGGTAGCCCTCGCCATTGCCAATCGTACTCGTCGACGTCACAGTTGGCGTCTGCGACGGACCGGTTGCGAACAGTCTGGTGAAAGCGGGGATGAAGCTGGCGCGGGTCGCCTCGATCGCCGACTGGACGTCGTTGCCCATTGCCAGCTTGCCGCGGCTGTAGTCAACGCTGATGACGGCGGTGACATGCGGGTTGATCTCGCGGCTGACGCGGACGCCGAAGTTGCCGCCGCGTTGGCGCCCGGCCGAGGAACCATTCAGCACGGGGTCGAGCGGTGTGATCTTCGTAACGGCAAACGCCGGATTGATCTGGTTGAACGCCGTACTCACTTGGTCCAGCAACAGCGCACCGTCACCAAAAAACCAGGAAGACTGACGGCGGCTGGGGCTTCCGGTCTGCGTTATGAAGGTGGTACCTGGGTCGGGCCGACTGGCTGTGCCCCCGGTGGGGTTGCTGGCCAGCATCCCGCCGCCGTGGAACTCGACCTCCCACTTTTTGCGCTCCTGCGCGGTTGCCGACACGGCGAACACAAGTAGCGCGCCAAGCGAGAAGAAGAAAGGGGTGCGTCGGTCCATCGGCTCTACCTCCTGAAAGGGA
>JBCKZH010000227.1:0-3027 GCA_038919385.1 Vicinamibacterales bacterium
CGACGAAGTCCTGCGCGAGTTGCGCGCGCTGCTCTCCGACTTCACCCCCACCAGAGCCGAGACCTCGCCGGTGTGAGCCGACACCCCCCTCCAGATGTTCAGATGCTCTGGCTCCCGGGCCTCGTCCTGGCCCTCGCCTGGGGAGCACGACACCCACGCATCCCCGCCTCACTGATCCTTACCCTCCTGCTTCTGGCGCTCGCGACCGGTGCCCTGGCGCCACTGCCTGCGCACCAACTCGCCCGTGTTGGGTCACTCATCATGGCGCTGTGTAAGCGGTGCGGTTCCATTCAGGTCGTAAGGGCTCGGGCGAAATTCACGGACCAGGTCTGACAGAAAGAACCCGCCCGATGGCCACTGCTACCATATGGCCTTCCATATGCCATAGTCAGGCATGGACAGCAGCGTCGAACGGCTGATGAGCGACTTCTGGTCTGACGTTCGAACGCTGTGAGGCAACCCATGAGCGACGTAAAGGTGACCGTTGGTGGCGCCATTGAAGACGAAGCCGCGCGCCGCTTCGTTGACGCGTGGCACCGCGTTGCGCAAGGCGAGGCTGTCCGAGTAATCGGCGCCAATCAGTGTCAATCGGTGGCCTAGGCGACGAGTTCCCGCAGCACCTTGGGATGCTTCTCGGCGACCTTGATCAGAGTTCGCGCAGCCGCATTCGGCTCACGCCGACCTTCACCTCGATTCGGCCATTCGTTTGTCGCCGATGCGGCTGGCGCGCGCGTCGGGACTGGAGTGACGACGATCTTCGCGAGCTGATGAATTACGGCGCGGGCGGCGCAGAGCTCGACGCTTCTCTTGCCGTACTCGATAACACGCACATTCCTCGATGCCATTCGGCACCTGCCCGTCGGCGGCGCGTTGAGCCTTCCCGACGTGCCGTCGGCCGACGACGAGGCGTTGCGATGCCAGGCCGGCAGCACGTTATGCAGTTAGCCGCTTCCGCGGCCGGCCGCCCTTGGCACCGTTCGCCCTCGCCGCCGCCGCTTTCGCCTTCGACTGCCGCCGGCCACCTCGCTGTCCCGTCGCCCGAGCGAACAACTGCGTGCCGAACGCCCGTTCGACGAGGCCGGGAACATAGACGTCTACGTCCAGCGATGGCCAGGACAAGGCGTCTCCCGCAGCCGAGACGCCGATCGATCCGAGTGCCGACGCGGGTGCATCACCCAGACCTGGGACGATCTGCCGGGGGATTGTCATCGATCCACCGCCGCGGAAGGTGAGGTCGATCGCGTCACGTGTCGCATCGTACTGCGCCTCCACGACGGCAGAAGGATCCTTTGCCTGCGCCTGCCCTCGTGCTCGAGCGCGGGCAAAGCGCGGACCTTCGCCCACCCGGTCTCGAGCGCCTTCGTCAGGAAGTCATTTGAGGTGTTCACGCGACGGCGTGGGAGTCGAGACCGAACGCCTCGCGCATCCACGTGGCCAGCGCTGGCGAGAGCTGGGCATCGAGCCAGACGGTCATGCAGCGACGATGGGGTGATCGATCCGGCGGCTCGCAAACCGAAGACACGCCGCGATGTCTTCGGGCTCGAGGCTCGGGGTGTGGTGCTCGTGATCGCCATAGAACGTGGCGACTAGCACGGAGGTGTCAAGCAACGCGTTCACCTGGACTCTCCGGCGTTCCGGCGCGCGCGCTGCCCCCGAATGGCGTTGAGCGCATCGCGCGTTTCCTGGGCGGTGACCGGCTCGCCGGTGCGCAAGACCCAGACGCCGCGTTCCTTCCGCAGGGGCGGCGCGGTCCGTCGGGGCCGCAGCGTTACCTGCTCGTCTTATCCATGACGTGGATGATGTACAAGGCGTAGGAGGTCGAAGTTGGCAGGCCAACGCTGCAAGGGTCGCCTGATCAAGGGCACGGCTCCATCCCGACGGCGCGGTCGTGGCGCGTCGCGGGTCGTTTGCTGGAGGCGTGTGGGTAACCAGCCTGACGAGGTATCTCGGCACATCGGCCGCGAGGGGCCTCGTTCGGCTGAACAGCCGCATTCGGGCTCGCGCCGGCCCTGCTCCCCGAACTCTGCATTCGTGTATAATACGTAATTATGAAATCGACGGTAACCTCCACGGAACTGGCCCGAAACTTGGGCGACGTGCTCGCCAGGGTCAGGTATCGGCGCGAGTCCTTCGTCATCGAACGCAACGGCACTCCCGTCGCTCGACTGATTCCCATTGAGGGGGACGCACCAACGCTGGTTGAGGCGGTCATGGCCTGGACCACCGCGGCACCGCACGATGCCGGGTTCGCCGACGATCTCGAACGCGTGAACGCGGCCGACCAACCGCCGGTGAATCCGTGGGACTCGTGATCGATACCAGTGCGCTCATTGCCGTGGAGCGTCATGCCTCGTCTCACGGGATGTCGTCGCGCACGTGGAGCGACCTGCTCGGGCCCGCCGCGATGGAGCCGTCGGTGCTGCCAGCGATCGTGGTCGCGGAAGTACTGGTTGGCGTCCATCTCGCGAACAGCCCGGCACGGGCCGCCCTGCGCCGCGCCCGCATTGACGCCCTGACCACACGCTTCCCCGTGATACCCTTCGACGCCGGCGTCGCCGCTATCTGGGCGGAACTGGTCGCCAAGCTCACGCGCAAAGGCGCGCTGATTCCCGCCAACGATCTGGCGGTCGCGGCCACGGCGCTTCACTTGGGATTCCCCGTGCTGGTCGGCCCGGACGACGAGAAGCATTTTCGCCGTGTTGATGGACTGGCTGTGAAGACGTTGGGGGTCATCAGGGATCGGTGATCAGCGAAGGCCCTTCAGCTTCGATCCCGGGCAGGGACCGTCAGGTTCACTCCGTCATCATCCCCATCAAGGACTACGAAGAACTCCTGGAGCGCGTGCAGGACACTGACGACGTGGCCTGGCTCAAGCGCGCCCGTGGCAAGGCGCTCCACTACCGTCCTCTGGAAGAGTACCGCACCGATCGCACAACATCCGCCGTTACCTGACTCCGTTCATACCGACAGCAAAACGCTCAGCACCGCGGATTCCGCTTGCCTTGACTACGGTGATGCTTCTTCTCG
>JBCKZH010000228.1:0-2899 GCA_038919385.1 Vicinamibacterales bacterium
TCTCGGCCGTCATCGTCCGGAACAACCGCATTGAGTGGGAGAAGGGCTACGGCTACGCCGACGTCGAAAACAAGATCCCGGCGACCCCCGACACCCCCTATCCGATTGGCGGCGTCACCCAGGCCATGACCGCCGTGCTGCTTGGGGTGTGTATTGACCGGCACCTGCTGGAGGTGGACACCGGCATCCGGCGCGTGGTGCCCACCTTTCCCAACGATGCCTCGGTCCGGCACGTGCTGGCCCACGCCTCTGAGGGCCGTTTCATTTACGGTCCCGCTCGATACACCGCGCTCACACCGGTGGTGGAGGACTGCACCAAGCAGCCCTTTCGCGTGGCCATGGCCGAGGAGATTCTGCAGCGCCTGACCATGATGTCCTCGGTGCCCGGCCTCGACCTCGACCGGCCAGAGAGTGAGGCGGCGCGCGCCTTGTTCGACCCCGCTCGCCTGGCGCGCTATCGCACCCAGCTGGCCAAAGTGGCGAAGCCGTACCGGCTTGGCCGCAACGGCAGGGTCACCCGCACCGAATACCCCACCTATGGCCTCGACGCTTCGTCCGGCATGGTGTCGACCGCACGCGACCTGGCCACCTTCGAGGCCGAGTTCGACGACAACGTCAACAGCGTGCCCATCAGCCTGAGCACCCTGCAGAAGATGTGGACGCCGTTCATATTTGATACCGGCACGGTCCTGCCCACTGGTTTGGGCTGGTTCGTGCAGACGACGTCGAACGTGCAACTGGTGTGGACCTTCGGCCACCTCCCCGACGCCGCTTCGGCGCTGATCCTGAAGATGCCGCAAAAGCGGTTGACGCTGGTCCTCTTGTCCAACAGCGGCGGGCTGGCCGCGGGCTACAACCTCGATCGCGGCGAGATCGCCAGTTCGCCGTTCGTGAAGGTTTTCCTCCGCCTCTTCATCACGTAGTCGCCCTGCTCTCCATGCCCTCCGCCTTCCCCCGCGCGGTTTTCCTGGTGTGGTTGCTGTTGGCATCGCCCGCCGCTGCGCGCGCGCAGGACATTTTCGCCGCGCCCTACATGGGCATGAAGTTCGGTGGCGGCACCACGATCTCGAGTTCGCGGCTTCGCAACGCGCCCTTACGCTGGGCGGGTCAGCGCTCGTGCTCGGCAGCGGCCTGCTGGGCTATGAGGTGGATTTCGGCTACATGCCGAGTTACTTCGAGCGTGAGCAGAGCCTCCCGCTGGTCAAGCCGGGCGACTATGTCATCGATCTCAGCGGCGGGGTGATTGCCGCGCTCCCCGATCGTGTCACGCGCGGGGGACTGCGGCCCTACGTGGTTGGCGGCATCGGATTGGACGATAGTCCGTATTAGCGGCCTCACCGGGTGCCGCTGTGAGTCAACATCAGGACCGTTCTCGGACCCAGCGTCGGGCCGAACCCGGAATGTAGCAATAGCAGTGCGGCGAGAAGATGACGGCGTCGAATGTGCCCGACAATGTCTTTCGGGTCGGCGTTGAACTGATCGAAGTAGGTGGAGGCCGCCTGCTGCGAGCGACCCGTCGCGTAGTATGATTCAGCGATCAGGGCACACCGTTTTCCTTCATTCATGCGCTCGCCACCCCTCTCGCGGTTTCTCCGCATGCCACGGGCTGTGTTGGTGTGTGCCGCGGCGCTCGCGGTCCCCGCCTATGCCCTGACACACGAGGGGTTTCGGCCGATCGAGCAGCGAGCGCATCTTGAGGGCAGTGAAGCCACGTGGGCCTTCGACCTGAAGTCACCGGAGTCACTGTTCCTCGAGTTCGAGTTCACGGTGCGAGCGCCGGACGAGGGGACAGCCGGGATCGTCGTCAGCGTCAACGGCACCGAAGTGGCGGCGATTCAGGCCCGACAGCTATACGTCACGCAGCGCGCGATGCCCCTCGTACCGCTGCATGCCGTCCGTAAGGGCGCGAACAGGCTGCAGGTGAAGGCGGTCGGACCGGCCTCGGCGACCTTCGAGATGAACCTGCGTCTCCACAACTATTACGGGATCAATCCGCGGTTTCCGCGCGCCTTCGTCGTCTCGGACGAGGCAGTGTCACTCTTCTTCCGTCACCTCTCGATCGGCCGCCGCGTGCTCAGGTTCGGGGCGTTCTATCTGCTGGGCCTGCTCGTCGCTTGGGGAATCACCCGCGCTTTCCGCCGGACCTCCGGCGCCGGCGCATACGTTCTCGCGCTCGCTCCATCGGTCCTTCTCTGGTGCACGCTGCTCTACGGGTTCGCAACGCCACTCCATATCTGGCTGTCGCCTGGGGCGTTATTGGTCCTCGGACTCGTTCCGTGTCTTCTCGTCGCGTCCGCCTGGTGGATCTCAACGCACCGAGTCGTGGTGGCCCGCATCGCCGCGACGACGATGATGACGCTCGCCATGCTGGAGATCGCACTTCGGCTCGTCAACTACTTCAGCCCCACGGCCATCTTCTACACGGATTCTTACGGCCGCTTTCGAGGACAACCCGGAGCACCGCTCTTCGACTCCCGCTTGAACTCGCTCGGCTTCAATGACGTCGACTACGAGCTATTGAAGCCTCCCGGCGTCTACAGAGTTGCGGCGATCGGCGATTCCGTCGCGTTTGGTGTCGTGCCCTACCGAGCGAACTACCTCACCCTGATCGAGGCCGAGCTCGCCTCGGAGCGGCGTGTCGAACTAATCAATCTGGGCGTTCCTGGAACCGAACCCAAGGACTACCTTACGATCCTGGTGGAGGAAGGCCTGGCATTCACACCTGACCTGGTGCTGGTCGGTTTCTTCATCGGGAACGACTTCGAATCGGCCGCCAAGAAGCCCCGCGAGCATTCGTATGTCGCGACGTTCTTCTACTTCTTGTGGAGAGCGTGGGGCGCCGGCATGCCTGGCGTGGTGCGTACCGGCTCGCTGGCCAGCCGCTATGACGATGACGAAC
>JBCKZH010000229.1:0-2880 GCA_038919385.1 Vicinamibacterales bacterium
ACATACGAGAGCGCCGACCGGTACGATCGCAGCGAGGTGTAATTGCGCGAGAACGTCGCCGAGTAGGCGCGGAAGTTGATGCCCGTGGTCTGCTCCGTCACCGGATATCCCCGCGACGTCGTCGAGTCCTCAACCGGTTCGCGGGTCCAGATCTCGGTCATGTTGCCGGCACCCGCCTCGAACAGCAGCTGCGAGGTGAGCGTCGAGCGAAACGTCAGGGTCTCGAAATGATTGACCGGCAGGTTCTGCAATTGCGAGGCGTCCGGCTGGATCGTGCTCACCAGCGTCCAGTGCTCGGTGCGGCGGGGCGCGTAGTTGTAATACGCCGAGATCTTGTTCTTCGGACTCATCTGCCAGGTGAGGCGCAAATCCAGGCTACCGTTTTTCTGGGTTTCGGTGCCCGGCTTGCTGCGATCGGGGTCGAACACGAGGTCGTTCGGGTTGATCTCGTAGAACGTGTTGGTGCGGATCTGCTCGTAGCCCCAGAAGCGATGCGCCGTCCAGAACCACAGCGAGTCCTTTTTCAAGGGGCCGCCAAACGCGAAGCTGGTGTCGTAGATCTTCTTAATGCTGTCGGCCGTCGTAATCCCCTGCGCCCGCAGCGCATCGTCCACGTTGTCGCCTTGAAAGCCCGCGTTCGCGAAATTGGCAAACGCCGAGCCGCTGAACAGATTGCCGCCTTCACGGGGAATGATGTTCACGCGCACGCCGCCGCCGCCGGTCTCGGCCGAGATCGCCCCGAACTCGTAGCTCAGCTCCTGTGTCGATGCGTCGTTGGTCGACAGGCCCGTGCACGCGTAGTTGCACGCCATGTTGGCAATCATCAGGCCCTCGAGCTGGACGATGCGGTCATTGAACGAGCCGCCGTGGGCCTTCAACTGGTTCTGGTGTTCGCCGGCCGAACCGCCAACGTCGTTCTGGTTGCTGAAGACGCCGACGGTCATCACGCCCAGTGTCGACCAGTTCTTCGACGTGGGCATGGACTCAATCAACTCCTGCGACACGACCTGCCGACGGATCACGTTGCGGGTGTCGACGAGGGGACTCTCGCCCGACACGGTCACCGTTTCTTCCAGGGTGCCGACCTTGAGGTCGACGCTGACGGTGGCCGTGAACGACGCCGGCAACTGGATCTCCTCGCGCCGCAGCGTGGAAAAGCCCGGCAAGGTGAAGGTCACGCTGTAGACGCCCGGCCGGAGGTCAATGATGTTATAGCGACCCTGCGAATCAGAGACGACGCTCCGGGCGCGTTCGATCAGCACTGGACTCGCCGCCTCGACCGTGACCCCGGGCAGCACGCCGCCGCTGGCATCGCGCACCACGCCGGCAATACCGCTGGATTGTGCATAGGCAGACGTGGCGACTAACGAGGCTAACAGTGGTAACCAAAGAGCAACTCGTGGCATTGGGCCTCCTGAAGGGTTGGCGAACCGCACCAAATATGAGCTCGCGGGGAACATATCGTCACGGCGACGTTGCGTCAAGGTCCGTTTTCGCGGTTATACTCGCGAACGCATCCATGCCACAGAACCACAGGCCGTGGGCGTTGGGCGCAAGCCTGTGGGCGGCGTCGGCCGGCCTGCTGGCGCAGTCAGGACCCCGGCCGGTGACTTTCGCCGATGACGTGGCGCCGATCATCCAGGCCCGGTGCCTGGCGTGTCACGCACCCAGCGGCGACGCGCCGATTAGCCTGGGCTCGTACGACGAGGTTCGCCGGCGCGCGTCGATGATCGCGTCGGTCACCGCCAGCCGCTACATGCCGCCGTGGAAGCCCGTACCGGGCTTCGGTGAGTTCCGCGACACCCGGCGCATGACCGACGACGAGATCGCGACCATCGCGCGATGGGTGGCGAATGGCGCGCCTCCGGGAACGCCACCGAACGCCTCGTCACCGCCGGCCCGCTCCACCTTGCCCCTTGCCCCCCCCGACCTCGTGCTCAGGCTGCCCGCGTATCAGCTACGGGCCGATGGCCCGGACGTCTTTCGCAACTTCGTGGTGCCGACGCCGCCGGGCGGCGTGCGCTATGTTCGCGGTCTCCAGTTTCGCGCCGGTAACCGCGCCGTCCATCACGCCAACATTCGGGTGGACGCGACGCCGGCGTCGCGATCGCTCGACGCGGGCGATCCCGCGCCGGGGTACGAGGGCGTGATCGCGCGCACGGCCGACTTTCCTGACGGCCACTTCCTGGGATGGACGCCGGGCCAGATCGCACCGGCGCTCTCTGACGAACTGTCGTGGCGCCTCGAACCTGGCGCCGACGTGGTGGTGCAACTGCACCTCAGGCCCACCGGCAAGCCGGAAGAGATCGCGCCCGTGATTGGCCTCTACTTCGGCGATCGGCCGCCGTCGCGCCGGCCCACCGCGCTTCGGCTCGGGCGCCAGGATCTCGACATTCAGCCGGACGTGCCGGGGCAAGTGGTGCGCGATTCGTTCGTGGTGCCCGTGGATGTCGAGGTGCATGCCGTGCAACCGCACGCGCACTATCGCGCGCGGGCGCTCGATGCGTGGGCGACCCTGCCGGACGGCTCGCGGCGGGCGCTGATTCGCATCGCCGACTGGGACATGAACTGGCAGGATCGCTATTCGTACGCCGCGCCGTTCTGGCTGCCGGCCGGGACCCGGTTGACGCTCGAATACGTGTTCGACAACACGGCCGCCAATCCCCGCAATCCGGATCGGCCACCCATCCGTGCCCGCTGGGGATGGCGATCCAACGACGAGATGGCCGACCTCTGGATCCAGGTCATGACCCGCTCGGAAGCCGACCGGGCGCGACTGTCGCGCGACGCGGGGATCAAGATGCTGCGCGAAGATGCCGTGGGCAGCGAAGTGTTACTGGCGCGCGAACCCAATCACGTGAACCTGCGAAACGATGCCGC
>JBCKZH010000230.1:0-2855 GCA_038919385.1 Vicinamibacterales bacterium
CTGAGCACGTCGGCATCGCGGCCGTCGAGGGCCAGCGCCTCAAGGCGGGCAAGAGTGCTCCAGAGGACTGATAAAGGAAGTCAGAGTCTGTATGTTCGAGGTAGCCGCTATACGATGTCACCCGCCCAGAGGCGGGCGAGAAACGTTGCCCACGGGAGGAACTCGATGCCGTCGCGGCGCGCGGCGACGGGATCTTCAGACACGAGCAACAGGCGCTTGGCGACCTTCTCGTCCGCCAGGCTCAGCAGCCCTCGCGCATCGCGCAGCGACGCTTTTCGGGTGGCCTTGACTTCGACGGCAACACGGCCCCCGACGAAGAAGTCCACTTCGTGCCCGTGCTTTGAACGCCAGAAACTCAACGCGTCACCCGTTCGGGCGTAACTGACGTAGGCTCGGAGTTCCATCCCGATAAAGTGCTCGAAGCTGCGGCCGTAGAGATCGGAGTTGCGGTCGAGCGCCGAGGTCCCGGCCAACGCGTGCATGACTCCGGGATCGAAGAAGTAGAACTTCGCCGTCTGGATGGCCTTGCGTTTGCGCGACTCGCGCCAGGGCTCCAGCGTCCAGCCGACCAGCGTGTCCTCGAGCACGGAGAAGTACTCGCGGATCGTGGACGCCGGCACCTCGGCGTCGCTCCCCATCCGCGCGTAATTGAGCAGCTGGCCGCTCGACAACGCGGCCACCCGAAGGAAGCGCGTGAACGGCGGGAGGCGCCGGATGATCCCTTCGGCTCGAATCTCCTCCTGGAGGTACACCGACACATACGCTCGCAGCTCTTCCTCCGGTGAAGGACTCAAGTAGACGGGCGGCAGCCCTCCGAACCGCAGGTATCGCGCGAGGTCGAACTCCGGGATCTCGGACCACGACAGCGGATAGAGGTTGGCGACCCACGCTCGCCCGGCGAGCAGGTCCACCGAACCCCGGCGCAGCTTCCGCGCGCTGCTGCCGGTCAGCAGAAATCGATATCGCTTCTGTTCGATCAGCCGATGCACTTCGGCCAGCAGGGCGGGCGCGCGCTGAATCTCGTCGATCACCACCCACCGCGGTCGTGGTGCAGTGTCGATGAGGCTCTCCAGATCCTCGGGGTGCGCGGACAGACGGAGAAGGAGATCCGAACGGAGCAGATCGATGACGAGGGCTCGACCTTCCAATTGTTGCCGCACCAGCGACGACTTGCCGGTCGCGCGTGGTCCGAACAGAAAGAAGGACTTCTGCGACAGCAGCGCCGGGAGGTCGAGCTTTCGCTTCAGATCGGGCACAAGCGATAGTATTGCTGAATATCCGGCTAATCAGCAATAGTGATGCGTAGGTCGGTCGAGGGCAAGCTCGTGAAGGAGACGATGATCGGAGCCGACGCGTCGGCACTCGGATCGATCGGCGTCTCGGCGGCGGGAGACGCCTTGTCCTGGCCAGCGCTGGACGTAGACGTCTATGTTCCCGGCCTCGTCGAACGGGCGTTCGGCACGCGGTTGTTCGCTCGGGCTACGGGACAGCGAGGTGGCCGGCGGCAGTCGAAGGCGAAAGCGGCGGCTGCGAGGGCGAACGGTGCCAAGGGCGGACGGCCGCGGAAGCGGCTAACTGCATAACGTGCTGCCGGCCTGGCATCGCAACGCCTCGTAGTCGGCCCAGGGCACGTCGGGAATACTCAACGCGCCGCCGATGGGCCACCGATTAGACACTGATTGGCGCCGATTACTCGGACAGTCTCGCCTGGCGGGGCCTGGCGGCGGCCAGGGTGTCAGGCCGCGCGGTTCAGATCGCGATCGTGGTGTCGATGGCGTCGTACTTCGCGCGAAGTTGGCCATCCACCACGTCAAGCAGGCCGGCGGATGTCAATGCCTGCACGTCGGCGTGGACGTTGCTGTAGTCGCGGCCAAGCGACTTGGCCAGTGCGCGAACGCTCGTCACGTCGTGACGCCGGACGTAGTGAAGAAGCTCGACACGCTTTCCGGTGAGCACTCGGGCCAGCGCGTCCCAGCTCTCAAACGCGACATGACGTGCCTCGACAGGCTCGCCTTGCTCAACGCGGTGCCACGCGTCAACGAAGCGGCGCGCGGCTTTGTCTTCAATGGCGCCACCAACACTCACCTTTACGTCACTCATGGGTTGCCTCGCAGAGTTCGAACGTCAGACCATTCGTTCAGCGTTCAAAGAAATTTCTGAACGCCTGGCGGTCGCGCTCGTCGTTCCAGGATTCGCTGGCGAGTGTCATCAAGGTCGCCGTGGCTTGTGTCGAGGTCCTGTCCAGGTCCCGAATGGCCTTTACTTGAGTCTCCAGTGGTTCTCTGTCCACCTTGTGCACATCTCCTGACATAGCCTCCGCCATCTCCGTCGAGAACTCCGCCGCGTAGCCTTCCGCGACCTCGCACCCAAACCTGTCCGCTTTGACGACCGCGCTCGTCGAGAACGTACCGGCGTCTGCTCCCCCAGCTACGGACCCAAACCTGTCCGCTTTACCCTCATCGCTCGACCATGATCCTGCCGACCGCTTCATGGACCGATTGCTGGCCAGGCTGGGATTGCTCGATGACGCCGCTCCGCTGTTTGCCCCCGGCAAGAATATCCCGCGCGCCGGCGTTGTGTTGGCGATCCCGGCGCTGACCAGCACCGGTGTCTTCGACTACTGGATCAATGACCAGGACGGCGAGCCGATCTTCGTCGTCACCGCCGAAGCCAATGCCGGCATGACGCGCATGCTGCTGCCGCTACTCGCCGAAATGCGCGCGCTCATCGGTACGCGCCGCATCACCATCGTCTTTGACCGCGGCGGCTGGAGCCCCGAGCCAAGGCAAGGGCAAAGTCGGCGCTCGCTGATCGTGGCGGGCTGTTCGGTGGCGTGGTTGCGCGCACGAAGCGCG
>JBCKZH010000231.1:0-2800 GCA_038919385.1 Vicinamibacterales bacterium
CGAACCGCACTTTGTCGACGACGACACACGCCTGGCTGCCGAGGACGACTCCCTGGTTGTTCCTGGCGCTGCCGAAATACCCGATTGGGGAGGTGTCCTCTCGGCCGGCCGACATCGAGAAGCTGCCCGTGGTCGCAGGCGCCGGGTTGATTCCGGCGCGATAGACTTCAGCACTGAAATAGATCGTGGATTGATAGCGGTTGCGGAAGGTCACCTCCGCCGCTTGAAAGGTCCCTTGGTAGAAAAGCTTGACGTCCAGCCCAGGCAGATTCGGGATTGTCGCCCAGCTGGTGGTCGAGTAGCTACCGAGCGTCGTGCAGTACGACGTGCGCAGGCCAGTCGTGCTGTTGCTCCCGCCGGTCGGCGTGGGCGAGCCTGTTCCCGATCTGTTTGAGGTTCCTGACGGAGACGTGGCCGTGTCGCCAGCGCACGCAGATGTCGCCAGAAGCGCAAACACCGCGACGAAATGCCTGAATTGCCGCATGGTCTTCGTTACTCTCTTCTTGAAGGTGAATGTTGGATCCGCATCCGTGGCCGGCAATATGCCGGACAACTGAGAGTCAAGTTCCGCTTCGAGTAATGCTGCTCCGCTCGCGGCCGTGCCGTAGCCAAATTTCATGGTAACTACTCAGCAGGCCTCCGCCTCCGGGTTTCGCCTTCTGAGCCTGGACCGCGCCCACCAGTGAAACAGCGAGGCCGATTGTCGCAAGTATGACGATGTGCCGACTCATGTTGGTCTCCTGTACCCTTAAGAACGCTGGGGACGCAAGAAACGGACATAGCAGGGTGGCAACAACCTAATGTGGCGGGATCTGCCGTGTTCCTGGCCTGGGCTGGGTCTCACCAGCTGCTCGGTGCGAACGCTGTCAAAGCGCTCCGGTGATCCGCGCGTCGCCGGCAGTGTCTCCATCACCCAGCCCGTTGTCGGGCTCGCTGCTCGAAACATTGCTCACGCTGCAAGTGACTGACGCCGCGGCATCAGTCGCGTCGATCGCCAGCGTCACGGGAACGAGCTGGTGATTGGGCGGCCAGAGCGCCGTTCGAGACGGTCTGACAAGCCGGATGTCAGGGCCCGATCCACAAGAGATTGTCATACTGTGCCAGGAGGTAGTAAAATGCTACCATCTGGAGCGTGTATGGGTATGCCAGTGAAGCTGTCTGATGAGCTCGTCGAGTCGGCCCGCGAAGAGTCGGCGAGTACGGATCGATCGATCACCGGTCAGATTGAGCATTGGGCCAAGATCGGGCGATCGGTTGAAACGGTGCTGTGCCACCAGGACGTGCAAGCGCTCAAAGTGTCGCCAGAGGGGGCCACGCTGAGTGGCCCCACGCGACGGGCCGTTCAGGCGGCGCTGCAACATGTGGTCACTGAGGAGGGCCGGGGCGCGCTTGCGCGCCGCTTGAAGCGCGGTCGGGTTGTCTACCAAGGCGATCCCACTGGCTCAGGACTGACCGAACGCATCGATCCCGATGGCACGCGCACGCTCGGTCGACTCGTGAACCGCCGCTTTGTTCCGGCGCGGTCGGGCCGTTCGCGCGCGCGCTGATGAACGCTTCCGAGAAGACGCGGCGAGCATTGCGCCGGCGTGTCCGAGCCGAGAAGCGCCTCGTGGTGGTGGTCGTCGCCGGATCGAACGGCGCCGGCAAGTCGACTTTCGTCGAGACCTTCCTCAAGGCCACCGGTATCCTCGTCGTCAATCCGGACGACGTGGCGAGGGGATTGTCACCGGCCGCGCCGGCCGCGATCGCCTACGAAGCCGCCCGTGTGGCGGATACCTGGCGCCGCGATCTCGTGACTCGAGGTGTGTCGTTTTGTATGGAGACGGTCTTCTCCGACCCGCACGGGGCCAAGCTTGATTTTCTCAAGGAGTGTCAGTCGCAGGGCTACGCCGTGGTGCTGATCTTCATCGGCTTGGAGAGCGCCGACCTGTCGCGTGGCCGCGTGATGGAACGGGTCGAAGGTGGTGGGCACGATGTGCCCGACGAGAAGATCGCCGCACGATTTCCGCGGACCTTCACCAATTTGCAGCAAGCCCTTTCCTTCGTGAACCAGGCGCTACTCTTCGACAACAGTTCGGCAGATGCGCCCTATCGGTTCGTGGCGGAGTACAAAGACGGCAAGCGGAGACCCCGTAAGGGCTATCGCCCTGCGTGGGCCACGGCCTTCCTAGATTGAAAACAGGGTACGCGTCGAGGCAGGGACGGATCGCCCTGTTCACACATCGCTCGATACCCACATAAATGACGACCGAATGCTGGCTGGACACGCTTCTCATCAAAAAATCAGGCGGGTGCCGGCACTGAGCGTTCTTGGCTCAATCCAGCCCACGGGAAGACCAAACCGAGAGCCGGATTGTTGAACATAGCCTCTGGGGACACCTGCGTTGGTCACATTGAAGATGTCAGCAAAAAGGCCGACGCGCGCAGGCCCACTTCCTAGGCGCAACGTCTTCTCGATCCGCACGTCCGCCGTGTTCCTGGCAGGGCTGTTTCGCACTAACCGTTCGGTGCGAACGATGTCAAATCCCTGGTTGAGTCCGGAGGTCACAACCAGAATGCGCCCCCACGGCTGCCCGCTCTCATACCGATAACTGCCGCTGGCCACCCATCCGCCCCACCATGGAAGGCGCAGCGTGCCGAAGACTTTGACGGCGTGCGTGAGTCGAAACCAGTGCGGCCCTCGTTGTTGATCGCGCGGTTCGGATTGACGAACACGCCATTGATGCTGTTGTCGTTGTTGGCGGCGTTACTGGAAAACGCGTTGTTGAAATTCCCGCGCGTGCGCGACCACGTGTAGGAC
>JBCKZH010000232.1:0-2787 GCA_038919385.1 Vicinamibacterales bacterium
CCGTGACCGAGGCCGTCTGAGTCCCCAGCCTCTCGTGCCAGGCGGTGATCTCGTAGGTCCCCGCGTCGAGACCCGCAATCGTGAACTTCCCGTCCGTGCTCGTCGCCGCGAAGAAGGGATGGGTGAAGACGCCGATGTAGGCGCTCATCCATGGGTGGACGTCGCACTTGATCTGGAAGATCGGCTCCGGCTTGTCGAACGTCGTGGTCGCCTCTTTGGACGTCGCCGGCATCGCCCGATTGAATGACCTGTTGATCTTGGGAAGCGTGTGGACATTGTGGAGGATGCCGTCGGAGTTGAGGATCCTGTAGGCCTGACCGATCATGATCCCCATCGCGTGCGGCACGTACAGGCAGCCCTTCTGATCGAGAACCACCGGAGTCTTGGGAACCGGGTGGGTCTTCCCAGCCGGGAGCCCCTTTGAGACCCAGACGATGACGTTGCCCATGGTGTTGCCGCTGCCGAGCACCAGCATCTCGGCCAGCACGGGCTTCGAGTGCTTCTTGGCGCAAGCAGGGTCGGCGTCCATCGCAAGCGGCTTGAGAGCGGGGGGTTTCCCGGTGAACGTGATGGTTCCCGTGACTGTCGACGCGGCCACAGCAATGCCCGGCCAGACCAACACCGTGACCAGCACAGCCGCCAGCCACAACCTGTTCCCTGTTCCGCGCATGCTCGGCTCCTTGGTCATCGCAATCCTCGTCTCCTCGTCACTGTCGACAATCTGCCCATCCCCGAATGTTCGACTTTATACCGGGGTTCGCCATCGGCGCAACCCCTTTGTGCGGTCGAGGCGCTCGACTCTCCTTCAAACATTCTCGAACGCGAGCGATTCGGCAAGCCTCGGGTCGCGCAGTGGTACGAGCGCGTGCCGTCGCATCAGCCAGCTCGCCGCCGCCACGAAGCACCCGCCGATGGCGACAAACGCGGCCACGTCCAGAGCCGACGGACGAACCCCTTCGGGATGGAGCGTCGGCATGACTTGCCAGTATAGATCGACGAAGTGCATGGCGAGGAGCCACACTCCCCCGACGGCCAGGGTCGCTCCCCTCCGCTTGACGGCGCGCCCCATCAGGTAGAAGAACGGAGCCGCGAAATGTCCCGCCATGAGGAAGAGCGAGACCGTCATCCAGGACCCTTCCATCCGCGCCTTGTACCAGATCGTCTCCTCCGGGAGGTTCGCGTACCACATGAGGAAGAACTGGGAGAAGCCGATGTAGGCCCAGAACACCGTGAACCCGAAGAGGAGCTTTCCGACATCGTGCAGGTGCTCGGCGCTGATCACCGTGTCGAGCAGCCCCGCCCCGCGCATCGCCACCGCAACGACCGAGAGTAGCGCGATGTACCCGACGAAGGAGCCCGCGAAGAAATAGACGCCGAAGATGGTCGAGTACCAGTGTGGCGTGAGCGACATGATCCAGTCGATCGAGGCGAAGGTCTGGGTCAGCGCGAGGACGATGATGGCGGGCCCGGCGAGGCGGCGCAGGCGTGCCGACACCCCGGGATCCCCCGTCACGTCCTGACCGCGCGAGCCGCGGTAGTAGAGGAGGGCGATGAAGGACCAGATTCCGAAGTAGAGCGCCGCCCGGATCAGGAAGAACGGCACGTTGAGGTAGGGCGCCTTCCAGCGAAGCAGCGCATCGTGCTCGGCTGCGCCGGCGTGGGACCATTCGTAAAGATCGTGCAGGCCGAGGTACACCGGCAGGAAGAGG
Source organism: Vicinamibacterales bacterium (assembly GCA_038919385.1). Lineage (GTDB taxonomy): Bacteria > Acidobacteriota > Vicinamibacteria > Vicinamibacterales > UBA2999 > 12-FULL-67-14b. Next base: position 1,710 of record JBCKZH010000232.1, read on the forward strand.
GCCGCCATCATCGGAAGCGTTGCGAAGGTTGTCTCCCCAATCCGTCGCAGCACGATCCCCCATCCTCCCTGGGCCGCGTACTGGATCAGCACGAAGAAGAGCGCGCCGAGCGCCAGGCTCAGAAAGAACAGGAACGACACGAGCCACGAGAAGAAGAACTGCTTCGGATTCGCCGCTCCAAGAATCGCGCAAGCCCCCGCGCCCAGCAGGGCGCAGACGGCGCCAATGGCCGGAATGCGGTTCCACGGGTGCCCCGGCGGGATCGTGACTTGCTCGGGCCGCAGCGCTACGCGATCGCGTTCGGGGATCATTCAGGACTCCAGGAGTTCGACGCTTCGTGCGCCCAGGGACTCCAGCAGCTTCCCGGTGGCCGCCGGATCGAACCTGGGATCCCACGATTCGATCGAGATGAAGAAGGTGTCGTCGGTCACCCGCTCGAAGACCTTGGACCTGAAGAGCGGATGGTGGTGCATGGGGAGCCGGTTCAGGCCGAACATGCCGAAGACGGCGCCGAGCGCGCCGAAGAGGACTGCGACCTCGAAGGTGATCGGAATGAAGGCGGGCCAGGTGAAAAACGGCTTGCCGCTAATCACGAGGGGGTAGGCGCTGGTGTGGACCCACCACTGCAGGACGAACCCGAGCGCGGCGCCCGTCAGTGCCATGACGAGAACGATCCAGGGAAGCACGGAGCGTCGCAGCCCCATCGCTCCCGAGAGGCCATGCACGGGGAACGGGCTGTGGGCGTCCCACCGGGTGAAGCCAGCGTCACGCACCCGCTCGCACGCGTGATAGAGGTCCGCCGGGGTCGCGAATTCGCCGAGGATTCCGAAGTGGGGCCCCTTCGGAAGCCGCGGGAGGAGCGGCATCCAGAGGCTCCATCGGGAGCCCACCTTCGCGCCGTTGACCAAAGCCGGCGCTTCGGCGGGCAAGCGGGTGGGGATCGCGCGTTCGGGTCCGGGCTGCCAATGCGGATCGGCCTGCGGCAGGACGGTCTTGACCTCGGCGGTGGCCACCATCGGAAGAAAGCGCACGAACAGGCAGAACATCGTGAAGAAGAGCCCGAAGCTTCCGAGCAGGC
>JBCKZH010000233.1:0-2766 GCA_038919385.1 Vicinamibacterales bacterium
CTTGAGCAACCCAGGCCAGCCGGGCGACTTGGAGAGCAGTTTCTCATACGGACGGACAAAAAGGGTGACATAAAGTGGATTCCGGTGGGCGATTGCTTGTCCAGCCCATTCCACGGCTGCGTCGATTTCGCCGCACACCAGATGGAAGCACGCGAGCGCGGCAGCGGCTTCGTAGGAGCCGGCTGGCAACTCGGCAAGCATCGCCTCCGCCCGTGCAGTCTCTCCCGCGTTCCGTAGCACCCCTGCCAGCAAGCCGATAGTAAATGGCGACGAGGGGAAAATGGCGAGTGCTTTCCCGGCGCAATCGCGGGCTTCGGCTTGTCTCCCGCTGATTGCATGATGCATTCCCAATTGCTGCCACCCCCACCAGAACTGAGGATCGAGTTCGACTACCTTTCCGAACGCAGCCCGCGCTTCCTCTTCAAGTCCGAGCCCCGCCAGCACTACGGCCAAGGAACAATGGAGTATTTGGCTCAATGGATTGTCCTCAAGCGCGCGTTCCGCTTCCCGCCGGGCCTCCTCGGCGCGTCCTACCGAAAACAGGTAGGACCAACTGTACCAACTGCGCACGTGCCAGGGGACGGGCTCGCGGGCCATCGCCAGACGAAACCGGCGCTCCGCTTCTTTCCAGTCCAGATCATACGGCCCGGCCACAATCCCCAACATGGCGTGCGCTTCCGGCAGATCGGGATCCAACTCCAAAGCCCGCTGGGCCAGCTCGCGCGTACGCGGCATCGCCTCATCGCCGCGCGCACCTGCCATCGTGGACGCAAGGTAATGGTCCGCCAGGCCCACGTAGGGCAATGCAAATTCGGGATCGAGCGCGATGGCCTGCTCCAGACACTCGCGGCTACGCCCGAGCGACTCTGGGGTGAAGCCCCACTGATAGTGAAGATACCGCAGGTAGGCCTCGTGAGCCTGCAGGTTGGGCTGATGGCGCGGACGCGCGGCCGGGTTTGGCGCGAACTTCAGCTTCAGCTGCGCAACGATGGCGGCGGTGATCTCATCCTGCATCTCGAAGATGTCTTCCATCTGCCGGTCGTAGCGTTCCGACCAGAGGTGCGAGCCGTCGGCGGCCGTGATCAACTGCGCCGTGACACGGATACGATTGCCGGCCCGCCGCACGCTGCCTTCCAGGATGTTGGTCACTCCCAGGACCTCGGCGATTTTGCGGAGATCGATGTTTTGTCCCTTGAAGGCGAAGGCCGAGGTACGCGCAATTACCTTCAGGCCGGGCACCTTGACCAAGGCGTTAATGATCTCCTCGGCAAGACCGTCGCTGAAGTATTCATCGTCGGCGTCGCGGCTCATGTTGGCAAAGGGCAGTACGGCGATGGAGGGCTGATCGGCTTGCTTGGCAGCGGTCGGGGTGGCGGCCAACTGTTTCAGCGCGGCATGCACCTCCGCCATTGTTTGAAAGCGCCGCGTGAGCGACTTGTGCAGACAGCGGCTCACGATTTGCGCAAGCGGCCCGGGCGCTTGTAACGGCGCGGGCTCGTCACGGATCACGGCGCTCATAATGTCCGCAATCGATCCGCCGGTGAACGCTTTCGTGCCGGAGAGCATCTCGTACAGCACTGCGCCGAAACTAAAAACATCGGAGCGCTCATCGAGCGCCTTGCCCTGCGCCTGCTCCGGCGACATGTATGCCGCCGTACCGAGAACCGTCCCTTCGACGGTTTTCGTAGCGTCCTGATCGGAAGGGGCCACCAGCTTTGCTAATCCGAAATCCAGCAGCTTCGCGCCCGACTCGGTCCTCATCACATTCGCGGGCTAGTACGCAGACCGGTTACACCTCGTACGGTCTCACCGGCCAGGTGAAAGTGTCGGTCGAAGGCATCAACACCACCGAAGGCACCGGCGGCGCCGGCTTCTACTTCGACTACGGTTCGTTCGAGGAAGTGTTCCTCGGCGTGGCCGGTCAGGGCGCCGAAGCGGCAACGCCCGGCGTGCAGTCCCAGTTTCTCGGCAAGTCCGGTAGCAACCGCTTCTCGGGCGAGGTCTTCTCGGACTGGTACAACAACGCCTTCCAGACCTCCAACCTGAGCGACGAGCACCTCAACAGATTCGGCTTGCGCGTGGGCAGCAACGAAGTGCAGCGCTACTACGACGTCAACGTCAACTTCGGTGGCCCGATCAAGAAGGACCAGATCTGGTTCCACACCGCGTGGCGCAAGCAGTTCAACGCGGTCGAACAACCGCTGTTCAACTTCGACAGCGACTTCGAGACCTGGAACACCAACCCGTCGCTCAAGACCACATATCAGATTAACCAGCGCAACAAGCTGATTGGCTACTACCAGTGGAACATGAAGGTGCAGCCGACCCGCCTGCCGCTTGGCACTTACACCTACGATAGCGCGGGTCCGACCTCGCGCCAGGAGTCGCCGAGCTGGGTGTGGAAGGGCGAATGGAACGGCACGGTCAGCGACAAGTTGTATCTCGAGGCGCGGTTCGGCGACTTCGGCTACTACGACGCCCGCCTGGCCAACAGTAACGAGGCGTATTTCTGGCGCGACAGCGGCCGCCTGATCCTCACGGGCGCGCACGCGCAGAGCCAGAACGATCGCGATCGCAAGCAACTGACCGGCGCGGCCACCTACTTCCTGGATACCACGCACGGCAGCCACACCTTCAAGTTCGGCGGCGAGATCTACCGCGAGTCGCAGTGGGGCGGCCGCCAGCAGAACGTCGGCGGCAACATCGAGCACATCTATACCAACGGCGTCTCCAGCTCGGTGGTGTTCGGCATCCCGACCGCGCTCT
>JBCKZH010000234.1:0-2753 GCA_038919385.1 Vicinamibacterales bacterium
GCACCACGCGGCTCACCACCAGCTTCGGCGTGCCGCAACTGCAGGCCCTGGTCGAATGCCGCCAGGGCGCCGGCGACCATGGTGTGCCCCTCATTGCCGACGGTGGCATCAAGCGCCACGGCGCCATTCTCGAGGCGCTACTGTTCGGCGGCGACACCGTGATGCTGGGCAGTATGTTTGCCGGCACTGAAGAGACGCCGGGCGATGTGGTCCAGAAATCGGTCGTGCTTCCCGACCAACAGCGATCGGTGAAAGTGCCGTTCAAGGTGCTGCGCGGCATGGCGTCGATCCAGGCGATTCGCGATCGACTGGACGTTGAAGACGATGAGGTGGTGGACCTGGAGGCGCTCGGCGCCGAGGGGACCGAGGTGAGCGTGCCAGCGCGCGGCTCGGTGCGCCCGATCGTGCAGGACATCCTCAAGCACCTGTGCTCGTCGATCAGCTACGGCGGCGCGAGAAGCCTCGACGAACTGCGGCAGCTGTTTCGGGCTGACCCGATGCGCTATCTCGTGAAACTCTCAGCCTCGTCGAAGCGGGAGAGTTACGAGAGATAGCCGGGGTCCGGGATCACCGATGTGAGCGTCGGGACCAGCCGGCCAGCACGACGTGGCTATTCACGCCGGGGTTCGACGACAGTTGGTTACCGTTCGAAACATGCTGAAAGCGGTACGAGAAGACGAGGCTGTCACGTGGCGATGTGTGCCACCGGACACCGCCGCCCCAATGCGCGGTGAAGTTCAGCGACTGCGTCTTCTCGGGTATGGGGTCGCTGGTCCACAATCCGCCCATCGACAACTCGGCGAAGACTGACCACGTCCGCAGCGGCAGGAAGTTCCAGCGCCACACGACCGGCGCAAGTCCCACTCCAGACAACCGCGACGGCTTGAATTGAATCAGGACCGGTGTGGCCTCGACCGCCCACGCGAAGCAACCACGCAGCCAACCGGGACCATGGGGCCGGGTCAAGGCCCGCCCCCACGACACCGTTTGTACGCCGTAGGAGCGATCGCCGGTGGAATCGAACAACGCGACGCTCTTCGCCGCGCCGGCCGAGACCATCCATTCGGATCGCAACTCGCCGGTCCGGCCGGGCTGTAGACACGTCGTAACCGGCATCACCCCGAGCTGCATTGCCACCAGCGCCGCCAACAACATCAGTCGCCGGCCACTCGCTGCGCGAAGGTGATCACGTGGCCGTCACGCTCGAGGCCCACGAACACATAAGGCGGTGCATCGGGCACGCTCATGCTGATGGTGAAGCCGAGCACGTCGCGATAGAACGCGAGGCTCCTGGCGATGTCGCGGACAACCAGATTAGGAGTCACCGAAACAAACATAGGCACCTCCCCAGTCTATGCCGAGCACTTCCAGCGGGCCAGCCCCGGTGACGAGGGGTCGGCAAACCGCTGGTATTGCAGCCGGTTACGGGGATTTCAGGCGTCCCGGGTGGGTCGGATCTGTCCGAAGGCGGAACTGCTATGCTCCGGGTATGGCGCGGGGATGGGAGAGCAAGTCGGTTGAGTCGCAGCAAGACGAGGCTGGCCGAAAGACGGCGGATCGACCGTCGCTGACACCGGACGAGCTGGTTCGCCACCAGCAGAAGGCTGGTTTGCAGCTCGCCCTGGCCGAGACCCAGGCCCAAATGGGCGCCGCCTGCCGCCCGGCGCGTCGAGAAATGCTCAAGTTGCGCCTTGACGCCATCCAGGCTCAATTGAAGGACAGCTCAATTGAAGGACACTTGTGACGCCAGAGCAGATTTGCTAAGCTATCCGCCCAAGCAAAGACAGACCCAACATTCCACATCCACGTTGGATTTGATCAAGAACCCCCCATTGCATTCAGCCGTTACCCGTTAGAGTTCACCAGTGCCACCAGTCCGATTGTTCGTGGGCAACTTGCCCTATCAGGCGACCGAAGACGATCTGCGTACCCATTTCGCGCAGGTCGGCGCCCCGACACAAATTGTGCGTCCGCTCGACCGGGAAACCGGCCGCGCGCGCGGATTTGCGTTTATTGAGTACGCGGAGCGCGCCCCCGCGGAAGAAGCCATCAAGAAGTTCGACGGCCAGTTATTCATGGGCCGTCCGCTGGCCGTCAGCGAAGCCCGTGCGCGAGAGGCCGGCGGCCCGCCGCGCCCGAGCGGTGGCTTCGGTGGTCCACCCCGGCCGGGTGGCTTCAGCGGCGGAGGCGGCGGCTTTGGCAGCGGCCCACGGCCTGGCGGCGGCTTTGGCGGCCCCCCTCGGCCAGGCGGCTACGGTGGCGGCGATGCGCCGGGCAGCGGTGCCCGCTCGCAGAACTTCGGTCCGCCGGCTCCGCCGAAGGACAAGAAGAAGCCCTTCGCCAAGAAGGACGACAAGCCGAAGGGTCCCATTCCGACCAAGTTCACCGGCCGGATGTACGATCTGGACGAGTCGGAAGACGACGGCGTCGACATCACGCCCGACTTCATGAAGCACGATGATCCTGAGCTGGACGCAGCACCGGATGCACCGGATGCACCCGATGCACCGGACGAGGGAGACGACAAGGAGTAGCGAGCCATGCCGAAGCGCGAAGACGTCATCCTCTTCAGCGGCGGCGCCCAGGGCGCCGAAGCGGAGTTCGGTGCCTGCGCGGAGCGCTTCGGGATCGAGGAGGTCAACTTCTCGTTCGAGGGCCACAAACCGGTCCGCACCCGCGGACTGCGCGTCCTCAATCACGAAGAGCTCCACGCCGGCGAGGTCAGCCTCGCCTACGTCTCGCGGCTGATGAAC
>JBCKZH010000235.1:0-2746 GCA_038919385.1 Vicinamibacterales bacterium
CTCGCGCATCGCCTTGACACCGTTGTCCCAGAATGTCAGCATCACCCTCGACTGGGAGGGTGCGTGATCACTCGGAGAGTAGTCAGGGAGTTGTCGGTTGCGGTGTTGACGGCGGTCGCGGTCGCCGCGGGCTTCTGGTCGACGACGCCGGCCACGGGGCAGGCGGCGCGCGCCGCGCGGATGGCCGACGGCAAGCCGAACCTGAACGGCATTTGGCAGGCCCTCAACACGGCCAACTACGACGTGCTGTCGCACAACGCCAAGGCGGCGTTGGCGTTTCGCCCCGGTCCAGTCGTCCCAGTGCCCGCAGCGCCGCTGCTGGCGTTGGGTGCCGTGGGCGCGGTGCCGGGCGGCGTCGGCATCGTCGAGGGTGACGAGATTCCGTATTTGCCCGAGGCCGCGAAGAAGCAGAAGGCGAACCAGGACGACTGGTTGAACCTGGATCCCGAGATCAAGTGCTACCTGCCGGGCGTGCCGCGCGCCAACTACCTACCGCACCCGTTTCAGATCCTGCATAGCGATAAGGCGATTTTCTTCGCCTACGAATTCGCCGGCGCGGTGCGCAACATCTACCTGAAAGATCCCGGAGAAGCGCCGGTCGATTCGTGGATGGGGCAGTCGGTCGGCAAGTGGGAAGGCGACACGCTGGTGGTGACCGTGACCGGCATGAACGACCAGACCTGGTTCGATCGCGCGGGTAACCACCACACCGAACAGATGAAGGTGGTCGAGCGCTACACGCCACAGGGGCCCGATCACCTGTGGTACGAGGCGACCATTGAGGACCCCGGCACGTTCAGCCGCCCGTGGAAGATCCGCATGCCGCTCTATCGGCACATCAATCCCAATGCGCGGCTCAACCAGTTCAAGTGCGTCGAGTTTGTCGAAGAGCTGTTGTACGGCAAGTTCCGGAAAACCCCGGTTCAGTAATCAGTAAGAGGACGACATGACGTTCACGGTGCATCGTTCAAGTCTCAGAATCGTCGCCGGTGCGATCGCCGCCGCCGGGCTGGCGTCGCTCGGCGTGGCCACCCTCGTAGGGCAGCAACCGCCCGCTGGCGTTGCCAAGCCGTGGACCATGCCACGCACGGCGGACGGGAAGCCCGACTTGCAGGGCACGTGGAGCAACGCGACGATCACCCCCCTGGAGCGCCCGCAGAGCGTGAGCAATCTGGTGCTGAGCGAGGCGGAGGCCGCGCGACTCGAGAAGACCACTTCCGATCGGGTGGAGCGGTTGAACCAAGACAGCGACCCGAATCGTCCCGCACCGCCGCAGGGCGGTGACGGCTCGACTGGCGCGGCCGGCAATGTCGGCGGCTACAACAACTTCTGGCTCGATCCGGGCGAGCGCGTCGCCGTGGTCGATGGCCAGTTCCGCAGCTCGCTGATCGTTGACCCGCCCGATGGCCGCGTGCCGGCGACGACGCCCGAAGCGCGTGCCCGCGGACAGGCTCGCCTGAAGATGATGGCGGGGCGCGGCCAGTACGATCACCCCGAGTTCCGGCCGCTCGCGGAGCGCTGCCTGCTGTCGTTCGGGCCGACCACGCCGCTGATTCCGAACTACTTCTACAACAACAACCTGCAGATCGTGCAGACGCCCGACAATGTGATGATCCTGATGGAGATGGTGCACGACGCACGCATCGTCCGCATCGGCGGTACGCACGCACCCAAGAACATTCGGCCGTGGCTGGGCGACTCGATCGGGCATTGGGAAGGCGACACGCTGGTCGTCGAGACCACCAACTTCCCGTTGCAGCAGCCGTTCCGGGGCGCGGCCGAGAACCTGAAAGTGACCGAGCGGTTCCGCCGCGTGGATGCCACCACCATCAACTACCGCTTCACGGTGGAGGACCCGACGACCTTCACGCGGCCGTTTACCGGGGAGATTCCCTTCCGCGCCACAGACGAGTTAATCTATGAATACGCGTGCCACGAAGGCAACTATGCCTTGTCGAATGTGCTGAGCGGCGCGCGCAACGAAGAGAAACGCTTGGGGACGAAGAAATGACAACGCGAACAACTTTTAGCGTGCTGTTGCTGGGCGCGGGACTGCTGCTGGCGGGCCGGACGGTCGTGGCCCATCATGCCTTTGGCGCCGAGTTCGATCCGAATGCGCCCATTCGCCTGCAAGGCAAGATCGTGCGGCTCGAGTGGGTCAACCCGCACACGTGGATCCACATTGAAACCATCAAGGACGGCAAGCCCGAAATTTGGATGATCGAGGGCGGGACGCCGAATACCTTGCTGCGGCGCGGCGTGACGCGCGAGACCGTCAAGGTCGGCACCGAGATCATCGTCGATGGCTACCAGACCAAGGACCACTCGCTGAAGCGCGCCAATGGCCGCGACGTGACCTTCACCGATGGCCGCAAGCTGTTCTTGGGGTCGTCCGGGACCGGCGCGCCCAAGGATGGCCGCGACTCGACCGAGCCGCCGGCGCCGAAGAAGCCCGGCGGAAAGTGAACCTGTTTCACTTTCTCACTTTCAGGAAAAGCCGATCCACCGGCCGGCGGCGGCCACGGTGAACCACAGCGCAATCGACAGCGCGCCGACCAGTTTCTGGCGGCGCGCTGTGTTGCGTACGGGCTCCGCCAGCGTGACCTGCCACCGCACCGTGAATGCGAACGCCACCGCGAAGGGCAGCGTCGTCATCTTGATCCAGAACGCCTGGTTGTAATAGCACTTCACCGCCTCGGTCAAAAACAGCGGGATGCCGGTCAGAATCATGATCGTGAGCCCGGCG
>JBCKZH010000236.1:0-2720 GCA_038919385.1 Vicinamibacterales bacterium
TCGTCGGTATCGAAACCCGGGCTCGGCAGGCCGGTGCCGCCTCGCAACACCTCGGTGCCCCAATGCAGATCGTCGACGTCCCTGAAGAAGTAGTACTGCCCGTTGAACGACACGCCGTTGGTGGAAGACCGTGTGTAGGTGGCGTCAACCGACTGGTTGTCCCTGTTGTCGAAGTTGTCGGTGTCCCACTGGGATCCTCGGAAGCCCGCGTTGTAGATACCGTCGCTGCGAACGGTCAGGGCGAAACGCTCGCTGGCCGAACGCGTGTAACCGGCCGCGAAGAGTCCGCCGCGCTGTGAGTAGGACGTGTTCGTCATCGGCTCCACGGCACCGGAGCCTGCCTTGTAGTCGCCGCGCCGGCCCCCATGGGCACTGACCGCGACATCGAACTTTCCCCGGCGCGCGGTGATCTGGCCGCCGCCATCGACCTGTCCCCATGATCCGGCGGTGAGCTCCGCTGACTGGGAGTCACCCTGAATACCCGATCTGGTAATCAGGTTGATGACCCCGCCGATCGCCTGGGTGCCATACAACAGCGAACCAGGCCCCCGCACGATTTCGATCCGTTCGAGATCCTGCAGCGACAGCTTCGAGACGTTGGCCGTTCCGGCGCGGCGCCCGTTGATCAGGATGACCACCTGGCTGCGAAAGTCGCGGCCCTGGCCGTCGGTGGCACCACCCCGAAGGTTCATGCCGGTTTGCGATGGACTCCATTGGCCCACGAATGCCACGCCGTGTTCGGCGAGGAAAGTCGTGACGGTAGTCGCCGCGGAAGCCTGAATCTCCTCGCGGTCGAGCACCTGCACGGTTGCCGCGGTATCACCGAGGCGTTCCGGTCTGGCGGACGCGGTCACGACCACCTCTTCGGACAGCCTGATAGGTTGAGAGGGAGGGCCGCTGTCCTGCTGCGGCGCTGGCGACCCTGTCTGCTGCGCGGACACCAGTCCGCTGTTTGCCAACGTTGCGACGATGATGAGGGCGAGACTCCGAACAATCACGCGGCTTTCTCCTTTGAAACGGCAACAACCGGCCCTGACAGCCGGCGCCAACCAATGACGAGACCTGTGAAGCTGAGTCCGAGCCCCCCGGCGCTGAGAAGGATGATCGCGAGATCCCACGCAGGGCGATGCTCGAAGAGGAACGGGAAATCGAGCGTGTGCAGGCCATTGACCACCCACCGCATGACGCGCCCGTAGCGGTCGTATCGGCGGATGATGTTGCCGGTGTGCGGATCGAGGTAGTACCAGGTGCGATCGGGATCGTCGAACTTCACCAGCAGCACAGGCATGCGCTTGGGAGCGACGGAACCGACCGAGTAGTAGAACGCGTCGTAGCGCTCTCTGAGCGTCGCCTCGGTCAACCGCGCGCCCGGGACCATGGCCGCGGCCAGGGCCGTGAACGCCTGTGTATCGAAGCGGGTGCGAACGCGGGCTGAGTGGCCCGCGGCAGGCACGATCCAGCTCCGATCCCAATCGGCGAAGAACACATAGTACGGATCGCCGCCGACGCGGGTCAGTTCGATTTCCCGCGGCCGCGCCGTGGTTCCAATCGAGCGCCAGGCGCTTTCAAGGCCGGTACTGAACAGCGAGGGCGTCAGGGGTCCGCCAGAAAGCGCCGCGGCATGCTCCGGTCGGGATGAGTTATCTGCTCGGAGGCCGCCCACGTTGTACGGACTCATCGTGGTGATCGTCTCGAGTGGCCCGCTCCGGTTGCCGCCTGGATTCAAGTACAGCCAGCCGCTCACCATCCACGTGAGCGTGACCGTACCGAACAGGAGTCCGCCCCAGTGGTGCCATCGCTTCCAACCGACGTACGGGCTTCGCGATCTGCCCGTGCGCAGCGTGTAACCGCGGTTCCGGTATCGAGAGATGCCAAGCCATAGTCCGGTGCTGATGAGAACAACGCTTGCGCCCGATGCCCACAACACCGTTTGCCGCCAGACGGGGACGTGCGTGCGCAGGATCTCGGGCGCTCCCCAGTGCGCGATCGGGCCGAACCACGCGAGGATCCGCTCGCGCCGGGATGTCCGCATGACGATCTCTCCAGTGACGGAGGAGACGTAGAGTTCCGTCAGTGCGGGATCGTCGATGGCAATGCGATGCAGCGGCCGCTGTAGATTCAGGCTATTGGTCAGGGTCCACTGGTCGATAGTTTCGACCGTGCCGACATAGCGAGCCGGGCTGCCCTTCGAGGCTCGCGATGCAATGACGCTCGCCATGTGTGGGGTGACAGCGTCAAGACGCGCCCCCGTATCGGCGTATACGCCCACCCACCGGCGCCCGCGCGGGAGCAGGTAATAGATCGGGCGACCGTCAAAAGACGCGAGTCTTATCCGCCTGGGAGGCTCGTCAAAGCCGGCCTTCGCCGCGGCGGCGGCGGGTGAAATCATCACCTCAGTCGGATTGAACTCGTTCAGGTAGGAAAACCGCTCCGCCGGATACAGAATCGGCATGCGGACATACAGCATCACGACGCCGGAAACGAACCAGATGATGAAGAGGAGGCACAGGCCAATGCCGAGATACCGATGCCAGAGATAGAGCTGCCGTCGCATAAGAAAGCTTCCTCTCGGGGCGCGCGACCAGGAGCGGCGACTCGCCGGATTCAGGTCAAGCGTATCTGCGAGGGAGGTCGTTCGCGGACCGCACCACCCCCGAGCACCGTCGATGGTGAGTATTCTCTCAATCGGAGGCGTCTCCACTTCTTCGAAAACGACCGGT
>JBCKZH010000237.1:0-2654 GCA_038919385.1 Vicinamibacterales bacterium
TGCGTCGCCCAGATGACAAGGGGTCATTCCATATCAGTTAGTAGGGCGCAAAACGGCCGCTACGGAGTTGCGGCGCTGTACATCGGCGGCGGCATGGGTGTCGCGATGGTCATCGGGGCGGTATCGGTTCAGTTCAGCGCTCGTTGACGTCCGCATCCGCCTGATAGGTTTCGCGGAGCATGAGCACCGATACCAGCGGGATGGCGCACGCCAGGGCGATGTAGACCGACACCGCGAACGCGGATTGATAGCGCGCGACCAATGCGGTGGCGATGATCGGCGCCATGGCGCCGCCGAGAATCGCGCCCAGCTGATAGCCGAGTGAAGCGCCGGAATAACGCACGCGCGTGCTGAACATTTCAGCGAAGAACGCGGCTTGGGGGCCGTACATCATGCCGAAGAAGATCTGGCCGACGCTGATCGCGACGACGATCCACACGAAGGAGCCTGTCTCGATCAAGGGGAACAGGAAGAATCCCCAGATGCCGACGAGGACGGCGCCTCCGGCAAAGATGCCGCGCCGGCCGTAGCGATCCGAGAACGCGGCCGACACGAACAGCGCGGGGATCATCAAGACAGCCGAGATCAGCACTGCCGCGAGCATCGTAGATCGTGGCAGGTTCAGCCCGGCCGGGTTCGTGCCGTACGCCATCAGAAACGTGGTGAAGATATAGAACGTCACCTGAATGGCCATGAGCGCGCCAGCGGCCAGCGCGATCTCTTTCGGGTATCGGCGCAACGCTTCGAGCACTGGTGAGGGCTGCCGTTCGGCCGCGGCCTCGGCGAGTGCCTGCTCGATGCTGATGCCGCGCTCGCTGGCGCGTTGTCGTATGAGCTCCTGATCGCGCTGCAGCTTGGCTTCCTTGAGCTGGCGGAACTCGCTGGTTTCTTCCAATCGGTGCTGGGCGTAGATGGCCAGGGCGATCAGCCCAATGCTCAGCACGAAGGGGACGCGCCAGCCCCAGGACAAGAATGCTTCCGGCGAAACCACGGCATTGACGATCAGAAAGACCAAGTTGGCCAGGATTACGCCGGCCGGTACGCCCGCTTGCGCGAAGGCTCCGTAGAATCCGCGGCGATGTGGAGGCGCATTCTCGGTCGCGAGGAGCACGGCTCCCGCCCATTGGCCTCCGATCGCCAGTCCCTGAAAGAATCGCAGCAGGACCAGCAGCACCGGAGCCATGAAACCAATCGCGGCATACGATGGCAGGAACCCGATCAGCATAGTGGCAACGCCCATCATGAAAAGGGCGGTAACCAGCGCCGCCTTCCGGCCGATGCGGTCGCCGAAGTGCCCGAAGATCACGCCGCCCATCGGGCGCGCCAGGAATCCGACGGCGAAGGTGCTGAAGGACGCAAGTTGGGCCACGAGTGGCGACAGCTCGCTCGCGAAGAACACGGTTGGAAAAACCAGCGCCGCAGCCGTGCCGTAGATGAAAAAGTCGTACCACTCGATGCTGGTACCCGCAAGCGCAATCAGCGCGACCTTGACGATCGGCTGTTCCCGCGCTTGATGTGCTGTCTCCGCGTTTGCCATGACTCGTGCCCAGCCTTACGGTTTGAGGATGATCTTCCCGGCCGGCACTCGCTCCCGCAGCATCTGGTGCGCGCGTGATGCCTGCTGAAGGGGCAGCACGGTTGGCGTCAGCGGTGTTAGCTTCTTGTCCGCGATCAACTGCAGTGCGTAGGTGAGATCGTCCCGCGTGGTGTTCATGCATCCGAGAATCGCGATCTCGCGTAGGATCAAGGACCCGAGCGCGAGCGGCGCAGCGGCCACTGGCATGACATTGCCGATCACGATCATCCGGCCGCCCCACGTCAGTGCCTTGAAACCCCGATCGAATGCCGGCGTGCCGACTGCCGCCAGCACGATGTCTGCCCCTTCGCCACCGGTCAACTTCTTCACGTGATTCGCGGGCTGGCCATCCAGTGGTATCGCAGCGGCCGCGCCGGCGGCGCCCGTCACGAGGACAGTCTGTCCCGGCTGCAGCCGCCCAAGTCCGCGCAACGCATGCACGACGGTGCCGGTCGCGCAGGTGGCGGCGGCCGCCTCGTCCATGGTCACGCCATCCGGGATCTTCACCAGCGCATTCACACTGGGAACGCGTGCGTTGAGCATAGGCGCCAAGCTGATCCTCGCCGAGTCACTTTCTTGCCCGGCAGATGTTCTCCGACCCGGACCGGCACGCGGCGCACGCGCCGCATGGGATGTAGCCCAGCGAACACACACGATCGCCGACTCGGAATTCAGAGACGCCGTCGCCGACCGTGACGATCCGGCCCGCGCCTTCGTGGCCGAGCACCATTGGCAGCGCGACGCCGGGCTAAAAGCCATCCACGATCAGCACGTCCTTGTAGCAGACGCCGGCCGCTTCGATCGCCATGAGCGCTTCGCCGCAGCCGAGTGGGGGTTCATCCACATCGCCGAACTCGATCGGCTGTCTGAACGCCTTTAGCAACACTGCCTTCACGATCTGGTGCTCCTCCCGATTCGCTTTGCCCGACACGATTCCGCGTCAGCGTAGACGAACGATATCGCATAATCAATTCTGGCCTCTCCCGTCCTCGGCGTCTACCGAAAGGCGGATAGCTCGTTCAGCACGGATGCGCATTTGGGGGGGAGAGTCTCTCACGTTGGCTTCGCCTGAACTGCC
>JBCKZH010000238.1:0-2652 GCA_038919385.1 Vicinamibacterales bacterium
AAGGCTGCTTGCGCAGGGCGCGGTCCCCGACCCTTATAATCGACCCCTTGGCCCCCCGAACCGTCTGGTCGATGTTTACCGGCACCGTCGCGCGATTTGGCAGGCGCGTGGCGATCGAGGTCCAGCGGCCCGATCGCGTCGATCGCTTTACTTACCAGCAGCTCTACGACCTGGCCGTCGCGCACGGCGTCTGGCTGGCGGCCAACGGCGTGCGACCTGGTGACCGCTGCGCCATCCTCGCGCACAACGACGCGCACTGGGTCGCGGTCTACCTGGGGATCCTGCGAGCAGGCGCGATCGCGGTTCCGCTTGATACCAACTACTCCGCGAAGCAGGTGGCGACGATCGTTGGCGATTCGGGCGCGCGCCTGTTGTTCGTCAGCGAGCGCCTCCGGCCGGTCGCGGCTCAGGCCCTGAACGCCGGGCTGATCGATTCGCAGATCGACATCGTGGATGTGCACTCGGCGCCGGGTACGGCGACCGCCCTCGCACCTGAGGCTCAATACCCCCCTTCGGCACCGGCGGTGATCCTGTACACGTCGGGAACGACCTCCGACCCGAAAGGCGTGGTGCTGACCCACGCCAACCTGCTGGCCGAGCGTGATGCCGCCTTCAAGGTGGTCACGCTGACCGATCGGGATGCGCTGCTCGGCGTGCTCCCGCTGTTCCACTCGCTCGCGCAGTTGGCCAACTTGCTGTTGCCGTTCGCCGTGGGCGCGCGGGTCGTGTATCTCGAGACCATCAACTCCACGGATCTGGTTCGTGCGCTGTCGGAGCGGCAGATCACCGTCTTCTGTTGCGTGCCGCAGTTCTTCTACCTGATTCACCAGCGCGTGATTCAGCAAGTGCAGAAGTCGGGTCTGGCCACGCGCGTGATGTTCAAGACGCTGCTCGCCCTCAACTTCAGGCTGCGGCGCATGGGCGTGAACCTCGGTCCGTTGGTGTTCGGCAAAGTTCACAACGTGATGGGTCGTAAGATGCGGCTGCTGGTGACCGGTGGATCCAAATTCGATCCAGCGATTGGCCGCGACTTGTACGCGCTGGGTTTCACCATCCTGCAAGCGTACGGCCTCACGGAAACCAGCGCCGCGGCCAGCATCAGTACGCCGGACGATGCGCACATCGACACCGCGGGGCGTCCGTTGCCAGGCGTGGAGATCGAGATTCTCCCCGCCGAATCGGCAGACCGAGATGGCGAGATCGCGATCCGCGGCCCGATCGTGATGGCGGGCTACTACAACCGGCCCGATGCCACTGCGGAGGTGATGCGTGATGGCTGGTTCCTGACCGGCGACCTGGGGCGAATCGACGGCGAGGGCCGGCTGACGATCACGGGTCGCAAGAAGGAGATGATCGTGCTCGCTTCGGGCAAGAACATTTATCCCGAAGAGATCGAGGCGCATTACCGGCAGTCGCCGTACGTGAAAGAGATCTGCGTGATGGGGCTGACCGAACCGGACCGCCCCACCACAGAGCGGCTGTACGCCGCCGTCGTGCCCGATCTCGACCTGATGCGCGAGCGCAAGATCGTGAACGCCGGCGACATTCTGCGATTCGAGATCGAAGGCCTCGCGGTTGGACTGCCGGCGCACAAGCGCGTGCTTGGCTACGACATCTGGTTCGAGTCGCTGCCGCGCACGACCACGCAGAAGATCAAGCGGCATGAAGTGGAACGCCGCGTCCGCGAGCGCCAACTGGCGTCCGCCCAGGGCGCCGAGGCGCCACTGTCGGATCAACAGCAGTCGTGGCTGGATGACGCGCACGTCTCGCTCGCGGCCGGCGTGATTCGGGCGCGCGTGCGGGCCGGCACCGGCGTCCGGCCCGACGCCAACCTCGAACTGGATCTCGGGCTCGATTCCATGGAACGCGTGGAGCTGCTGACCGAGTTGGAACAGCGCTTCGGCGTGAAGCTGCCACCAGCGGCGACGAGCGAGATCTTCACCGTGCAGCAGCTGGTGGAAGCGGTTCGCCCGAGGGCCAATGGCAACGACACACGTGAAGGTGTGTCGCCACGCGATGCCGCGTCAGCGCCACGGACCAGCGAGGAATCGTGGGCCGTGATGTTGCGCGACCTCCCGCCGGCCAGCGACCCGGTGCTCGGCGGGTTGCTGGAGCGGCGCCCGTTCGCCACTCCACTCTTGTTCGGGTTGTCGAAGATCGCGCGGATGGCGCTGGGGCGCGTGCGAGTGTCGGGACTCGACAAGCTGCCGGTCAACGGCGCCTTCATCATCAGCCCGAACCACCAGAGTTATCTCGATCCGCTGTTCGTGTCCGGCGTCCTGCCATACCGGGTGTGGCGTCAACTCTTTTATGTCGGGGCCGTCGAGTACTTCGAGACGCCGTTCACGAGGTGGGTCGCGCGCACCATTAACCTCGTGCCGGTGGACGCCGATTCGAATCTGGTCCCGGCGATGAAGGCCGGCGCGTTCGGCCTGGCGCACGGCAAGGTGCTGGTGCTGTTCCCGGAAGGGGAGCGGTCGATCGACGGCACCGTGAAGAAGTTCAAGAAGGGTTCGCCGATTCTGGCGCAGCACCTTGGCGTGCCCGTTGTGCCCGTCGCCATCAAGGGCGTTTACGAGCTGTGGCCGAGGAATCGCCCCTTCAACTGGAAGCTGGCCTTGCCGTTCAGCGGACACCGGGTTCACGTCGAGT
>JBCKZH010000239.1:0-2605 GCA_038919385.1 Vicinamibacterales bacterium
CGAGATTCCGCAGCAGCATTCGGCATCGCCCGTGTCGAGAGAGGAGGGTGAGTTTCTCTATCAGCTACTGAAACAACATAGTCTGTACCGGACAATCGAAACCGGATTCGCGATAGGCGTGTCGGCGGCCTATATTCTATCGGCGACCGGCACTGCGCACTACGCGATCGATCCCAACCCTGGCGGGTACGACCACATGGGTCTCAAGAATCTCAGGACACTGGGCCTCGATCACCTTCTGCAACTCCAAATCGAACCCTCACATTCCGCATTACCGCGACTCTACAGGGAAGGTGTGCAGGTAGATTTCGGTTTCATCGATGGCGACCACCGATTCGATGGAATTTTTGTGGATTTCTATTACCTTGACTTGATGCTTGTGCCGGGCGGTTTTGTTGTCTTTCACGACATGTGGATGGGTTCGTCGATTCGAGTAGTGAATTGGATTTGTACGAACAAAAAGAACTATGTACGCATTGCTGGCCCGAGCAATCTCGCCATCCTTCAGAAGATAGGCGCAGATTCACGAGACTGGGATCACTTCGTCGAATTCGGCCCTCCTCCTAGTAAGCCGGATTGGTGGAGGCGACCTCGACGGTGGATAGGCGGTTAGGTAGCTGATTCTGTTCACATCCTTCCTGTTGAGCGGTTCACATGGGTACTGCCGACTCCTACGCTTGATGCCCCCATCGATCGTGCGAGGCACCCACGCCGCAAATGCAGCGCCCGCTCGCCGGTGCGCTAATTCTCACTGAAGTCGGTGCCGACGATTCAAATGTCCGGTTCACCTCGGCGTGGCGACTCGGATTTGCGAAGGCCGTGTTGCTTCGTGGACGAAACCTCGTCGGTCCGCAGGGCAGATAACGCAGTGCAGATGCGATAGCGATGTCACGAGGGCGACGACTCGCCTGATCGCAGGCGAAGCACGAATGAGAATTGCCTTTATGACCGGTTCGGTCGAGCGCGGGAGAGACGGTGTTGGCGACTACACTCGACTACTAGCGACGGAATGCGCCGAACGAGGCATCCCCGTGGTGATAGTGGCGCTCGCGGACCGATACGTCCAGCAACCCACACGGGAAGACTGGCCGGTCGGCATTCGCGTGTTACGGCTCCCACACCATGCTCGGTGGAGCGAACGCATCGCCGCGACACGCGCACTGCTCCGCGAATTCGCGCCCTCTTGGGTGAGCCTTCAGTTCGTCCAGTACAGTTATCAGCGTTGGGGAATTCCGGTGATGCTCGCTCGAAAGATCGGGCGGCTCGTCGGGAAGGCGCGTCTCCATATCATGTTTCATGAGATTTGGATTGGTCCTCACGGCTCCTGGCGTCGTCGGCTGGTAAGTGCCGCTCAGCGCCGTCTTGTGCTGAGCCTGGCCACGCGTGCCGAAGTCGTGCATACCAGCAACGAGTACTACTGCAACGTCCTCACATCCCATGGGATTGAGACCCACATCCTCCCGCTGTTCAGCAGTGTCCCCGTTACGCCAGTGCCCGAGCACGGTTGGTTCTTGGAGACCCTCGCCGCGTCCGGTTGTGATTCGATCGAGCAACGGCGCGTCGATTGGTGGGTACTGATGCTCTTTGGCACGATCCATCCGGAATGGCCAGCGGCGCCACTTCTTCCGCGTCTGGCCAAGGTGGCCATCGACGCTGGCAAGAAGCTGGTAATCGTGTCTGTCGGACGCCTGGGAGCTGGCACCGGGCCGTGGCAAACAATGACACGGCGTCATGGAGAGGAAGCGGCATTCGTGATGCTAGGCGAGCAGCCTGAAGAGCGCGTCGCGGAGGCTCTTCGACAGGCCGATTTCGGCATCGCCACCAGTCCTTACGTCCTTCTCGGTAAGAGCAGCACGGCCGCCGCGATGTTCGACCACGGCCTGCCGGTGATCGTGAACCGGGACGATGGTGTCCCGACTACCGAGGACGGGCTCGACGAGCGGCGCCGTGCATTGATCATCCGGCTGGACGATCATTTTGCCGACCGGTTGCGCTCGGTCCGTCGATTACCAGTCCAGTGCGGCGTATCGGATTGCGCCAGCCAGTGGCTGCGGGCGCTTCAGTCCGCGACGGTGCCCGTAACATCGTGACGAATAGAGTGCTTCGCGTCCTGTTAGTAGGTAACTACCTACCGGATGCGCAGCCAAGCATGCAACGCTTCGCCACACTGCTGCAGGAGGGTCTCTCGGCGGCTGGGGTCGATGTCGAAGTTACGCGTCCCGCACAGATCGTCGGCCGCGGCTATATGGCGCAGCCCGGCATCCGTAAGTGGCTCGGATACATCGACAAGTATTTGCTCTTTCCACCGTCGTTGCGGCGCGCCGCGGTCACCAATAGAACCCCGCGGTTCGTCGTGCACATTTGCGACCATTCCAATGCGCCGTACGTTCGCCTGCTCGGGCGCGTCCCTCACGTCGTGACGTGCCACGACCTGCTGGCGGTGCGCGCGGCACGCGATGAGTTTCCCTACGTAAGAACCGGCAGGACAGGCCGGCGATTGCAGCAAGCCATTCTCGCCGGGTTGCGACGCTCCGCATTTGTGGCCTGCGATTCTGAAGCCACCCGAAACGACGTCACTCGAATCGTCGGCCTGTCGGCCGGACAA
>JBCKZH010000240.1:0-2585 GCA_038919385.1 Vicinamibacterales bacterium
GTCTTGCTGATCGATCTGCAAGACCAGCGCAGCCTGGCGCGCGCGCTCGAGACGATCGACGTCTCGCCGCCGTTGTCCGAAGAGACGTTCGGCTTCCTGGGGATAGAAGTCGAGGACGTTGACGGCCTGGTGATTGTCACGGTCGATTCCGGTGGCCCCGCGGAGACTGCCGGCATCAAGCCTGGCGAGCGTGTGATGCGCGTCACGGGCCAGCCGGTAGCGAACGCCGCCGCCTTCTGGGAGGCGGCCCGCAGCGCGCGCGAGGCACAGGACGTGGTACTGACCGTCGCCGATCGCGCGGGCGTGGCGCGCGACGTTCGCGTCAAGCGCACGGCTGCGGCTCGGCTCGTGTCGGTGGTCGACCAGACGCTGCCGTTCAATGCGCTGGCGGCATCCTGGCGTGGCCAGAGGCGCATCCGGGCAGACGACGTCCTGCTGCGGCTGAACCTGGCGGTGGCCCTCCTGAGAATCGGCGACTACGACGCCGCGCGTTCCGAGTTGGAAGGGTTGCAGCTTCCGCAAGGCCCTGGCATTTCGGCCGCCACCGTCCAATACCTTCTTGGCCTGGCGTTCGAAGGCCTTGGCGATTTGGGTCGTGCGCGCGAGGCGTGGACGCGCGCGTCAACCGCTACGGGTGCTTGGGTGAGCGATCAGGGCGGCGACGCTGCCGACCTCGCCCGCCGCAAGCTCAAGAGCTGACCGCCTCCGACTGCCTTCTCGCCGGGCTAGCGTTTGGTGGCCCGGGTCACCTGTCCAGTGGCGGTGTCTTGGCCTTCGCCCGGCCAAATGATGGTTTCCGTGGTTGTGTGTAAACCCCCGGCCGGTTGTCAGCTGAACGGTCCAAGCGTCGTCGTGGAACTGACTGATGCTACCGACTCCCAAGAAACTTCACACCACCACGACTAAGAAGGGGCGGCCGGCAGGAGCTCGCCGGTCTCGCGGTTGATCAACTCACAGCCAAGGCTGGCGGCCCGCTGGCGTAGCCGGCGGAGGACACGGGTTCGTTGTTGCATGTCGTAGGCGTCGGCGCCTGGGTCTCGGTACACGAGATCGCCTTTCAAGGCGCGATAGACCAGGATGGCGAGCTTGCGGGCGGTCGCGGTAGTGGCTTGCAGCTTGCCGATCCGAGCGGCCAACCGGCGATAGAAGGCACCCAGCGCGGTCTGCGTACGCCCCAGACTCATGGCGGTCAGGCGCAGGACCGCGGCGGCGCGATTCGCGGACGGCTGTGTCCGCGAACTAAGGAGACGGCCACCGGAAATCTTGTTCTTCGGGGCGAGGGTGAGCCAGGAGGTGAAATGCTTCGCGGTCGCCCAGCGACTCATGTCGGTGCCAATCTCCGAGATCAGCTTGAGGGCGGTGTACGTCGCAATGCCATCGATCTGCGTGATGTCGACGCCGCCCGTGAGCTGATGGAGTGGCGTGCGGATCTCGAACCGGGGTTCGTGCTGGCGCGGCTTCTTTGTGACCCGCGGCGTCGGCAAGGGAGTGGCGGGTGGGGCCAACGGTGCGGTCAGCGTCTGGACGTGCGCCTCGATGGCGCGATCGCAGGCGGCGAGCTGCGCCTGACGGGTATCAAAGAGTTCGAGATTCTGCTGGAGGACGAAGAGCTGTTCCGGTCGATAGTGGCCGGTCAGGGCGGCGACGATCTCGGCCTTGGAGGCGCGGTAGCGGTGATCGCGATGCTCCGCGAGGTGGTGGGGATCCCGGTGACCGGCGACGATGTCGCGCAGGATACGTCGCCCGGTGACGCCGGTGATGTCGCTGACGACCAGCGGGAGTTGGAGATTCATCTGCACGAGGGCTTTCTGCATGCGCTGGATGTACGTCCCGGCACTCTCGACGAGCGTCTAGCGATGGCGCAGATAGGCGCGGAGGGCGACGATGGTATCGGGGGGGGGGGGGGCGAAAACTCCCGCGGAGGAGCCCGACGCTGTGGAGCTCACGAATCCATTCACAGTCCGAGACGTCGCTCTTGCGGCCGGGCACGTTCTTGAGGTGCTGCGCGTTGACGAGCAAGACCTCGAAGCCGCGCGCCTCGAGGATTTCGTAAATCGGGATCCAATAGACGCCCGTCGCTTCCATGGCCACACTCGTCACGGGACCGGCCACGAGGGGAAGCCGCGGCTCGCTCGGCTGGACCACGAAGCGGGCTTGCACAGCGCCTTCCCCCTGGTCACTGCCTGTGGGCTGCATTCACCGTGTCGCGAACCGCTCGGAAGATAGGGAAAGACACAGATGAACGCGCTCTCTCGCGACCCGAGGAAGTAGCTCACCGTCGCCGTGACACCAACGAGCGACGCTGCCCCGGTCGGCACCGTGGATCCCGATGGTGGGTTGGCGGTTACGAGCGTCAGCCTGTCAGGCCCAGTGCCGACCTGGGTCACGGCAATCGTCTGACCGGCCACCAGCAACGAGCCGATCCGATTGCTGGTGTCTATATTTGACGTTGGTGAGAACGTGACGGTGTCGTTGCCCGTGAAACTGCTGCGGCCCACGACGCTCAGGACACTCGAATTGCTCGCTGCGGTCCAGCTGCAGGTCGAAGACGTGGAGACGGTGATGTGTTCGACGGTGCCACCGGA
>JBCKZH010000241.1:0-2554 GCA_038919385.1 Vicinamibacterales bacterium
AGATCGGACGTTGTGCATATGAAGCATTTGTGTAATTGGGGTCCGGGCCGGCCAGGACAGCGACCAAAATCCAGACTGTACGTCGCTGTTTTCTGGATCGCCTTGGCGGGTGCGTGCAGCAGCCCGACGGCGCCCACACCGCCCGCTCCGCCGCCACCGCCTCCACCACCACCAGTCATTCCGAACCCGCCCTCCCTGGCGTGTCGGGCAGACATCTCAACCAGCACGGTCAATGCGAACGGCATCGCCGTCACATTCGAGTTGCCGCCGGCCGTCGACGGCCAGGCGCCGGTGACGGTTGAGTGCAATCCTGCATCCGGCACGACCTTCCCCATTGGGTCCACAACCGTGACATGCACGGCCACCGACGCGCTCAACCGCACCGGGTCATGTACCTTTGGCGTCACGGTGCGCCTGATTCCCCAGTTGTCGCGAACCAGGTTCCTTGCCTTCGGCGACAGCATCACCGAGGGTGAGGTCACCTTCCCGATCGCGGGGAGCGGTGGTAATCCCGTGTCATCCAGGCAGGTGCTCGTGCCATCCGCCGCCTACCCGACCATCCTCGCGAAGCAATTGCACGCGCGCTATACCGCGCAGGAAGACGCTATTGTCGTGGCCAATTACGGCCGGGCCGGCGAGAGGGCGGCGGATGCGCGAGGCCGCTTCATTCAGGCGCTCAATACCGTCCGGCCCGACGCGGTCATCTTGATGCAAGGCACTGTCGACATCGCGCGCGGCGAAGACGGCGCGGCCAGCACGGCTGCCAACGAGGTCCGCGTCATGGCCGCGGAAGCGCGCCTGCGAGGCATGCGCGTCTTTATTGCGACCATCCCGCCGAGCCGGCCGGGCGGCAGCAGGACGATCGCCCCCATTCTGGTGATCGACTATGTCAACCGGATGCTCGCGGTCGCCGCACTCGAGGGGGCGGTCCTGGTCGATGTCTACCAGGCGCTCTCGACCGACCTCAACGCCTATATTGGCGTCGACGGATTACACCCGAACGAGCGGGGATACGCGGCGATTGCCGACACGTTCTTCAACGCGATCCGGGCGACCTTCGAGGTGCGGTAGAGAGCGGAATCTCGCCGATGTCCTGCTGCCCCTGACGCCGCGGGGACTGGGATCGACTATAACGCGACGGCGGCGGGCGGCGGCTCGGGCCGCTCCAGCTCCAGCGGCAGCGACCGGCGCTTTTCAAGCGATGCGCGCACGAGGAACCTCGCATAGGGCAGCACCTGCTTGATGGCCGCCACGTTCATCTGGCAGGGACTGAGGCACGTCGGGTACTTCTGATCCCGGATCTCGCGGCGGTGCGCCTGCGCGGCCGCGCGGAAGTAGATCTGTTCCGGATCTTCCTGCGTCGCGTTGCCCACGATCTCGCTGTTCTCGCAGAAGAACACGTCGCCGTTGGGGTTCAACATGATGCCCTGTGTCTGGAATGGGCAGGGCGCCGTGCGGTGATAGCCGTTGGCAATCATGTCCGCGTAGTGCATGTAGACGTAGTTCTGCCCGTCGAGCAGCGGGTCCTGGCGCACACGGTCCATGAAGAACTTTCGCATCGTCTGCTCGTCGGCGCCCATCGGCTTTATGCCGGCTTCAAGGTCGCTGTTGCCGAGCATGGCGTCGGTGAAGCGCACCATGTTGAAGACGATGTCGAGCTTCTCTTTTTTCGCCCACGCCAGGATGTTGTCAGCGTCCTTGAGGTTCTTGGAGAAAATCGTCGACGAAATTCCGAAATTGAACTTGTGGGTCTTCTGCAGGTCCTGCATGGCGGCAATGGTCTTGCCGGCTTTCTCGAATGCGTCGCGGACGTTGCGCACCGAGCCGTGCATGTCGTTCACGCCGTCGATCGACACGCGCATCGAGAAGATCACGCCGCGCTCGTTGCACAGCTTCACGACCTTGGTCAGCATCGGGATGGCGCGGTGATGCGTGATGCCGGTGGTGTTAAGCGTGAGCTTCCGCAGCTTTGGAAACTTGTCGATCATCACGCGGCAGATCTCGACCATGTCGTTGCGGGTGGTCGGCTCGCCGCCCGAGAGCGAGGCGTTCTCGATGTCCGCCCACAGGTTCGAGCTGAACACCTTCTCGATCTGCTCGAGCGTCATGTCTTCTTTACGGTTGCCGCGCGTCCAGTTGCTGCACATTTCGCAGCGCGCGTCGCACACAAAAGTGCAGTGGAAGATGAAGACGGTCGGGTGAATCGGGGTGTACTTGGCGACCACCGCGCTCACCAGGTCGCGCGGGGCACTCATGGCCGCCTTGGCAAGATACTTGGCTGCGTAGACCTGAGCCATGCTAAGTACAAGAGTCTACAGGATATTGGGCGCACACCGCGAACAAACCTTCAGATGTGTTTTCGTGCGCCCCCCTTCCGGGACGTCAGCCACAGCCACAGCCCGGGCAGGTTGCCGGTCATGCCCGTCAACAGGATGAGCGTCGACAAGGCGAACGACGCGGTGTCGGGCACGCCCATCGGGCGCAACATCATGACGATGCCACCTTGTGGCAGCCCGAAGCCGCTTACCGAAATGGGCAGCAGCAGCAGGCCGAC
>JBCKZH010000242.1:0-2524 GCA_038919385.1 Vicinamibacterales bacterium
AAGAACGTCCCCGACGCGTTCTGGCCGTCCTGACGTAGAGACCGCGTAGGCGGCCGCCTGTGGCCGCCCCCCGAAACGCGAAAAGCGCCTCCGAAGAGGCGCTTTTCTGCGTTCAGTGCGTCGAGGTCAGCAGCTCAGGGAGCCGCGGTCCACGGCACACGGTAGCCCCGTTGTGTGATGAAATCGATCCGCTTGTGGTTATGGGTGACGCCGTCCGTGTACTCGCGAACCCCGTGAGCGTACTCCACGCTACCCCACTGGCCAGCGGTGCCGAGCGAGCGTGATTGACCATATCGGCCGGGATCGTGATCGATCCATCAAGGGTTAGCTCAATGCAGGCGAGCACGGGGAGGGGCTGCCCACGTGCGGCGACGAGGTCGTCGGCAGCCTCCTTCATCGCGCGCCCGAGGTCGCGCATGATCGCGCACGGCGCGCCGAACTTGTCGACGACGGCTGTGAGCTTGGGCAAGATGGTCTCGGCGCGCTCGGTGGGGATCTTCCAGGCTCCAAGGACCCAGCGGCGCCAGCCGGCGAACGCGACGAGCAAGGTGCCGCGGCCGTCTTCGCCGGTGGCGTCGATGTGGAGCGGCCAGCCGCCATCCGCAGCCAGGGCGGCGCGCAACGTGCCGGCACGGGCGTCGTGAAGCGCATCGAGATAGGCGAGGAACCGGCGGCAGAGGTGGCTGATCTCGCCGGTGGACAGCACGATGCCGTGCTGGGTTTCGAGCGCGCCACGGATCTGTTCGCGCTGGCGGTGCTCGACGAAGGGCTGAAGCCCGACGAAGACGACATCGTAGCCGACGACAGCCTTCGGCGGGATGCGCGCCGCGAGCGCTCGCGCGCGGCGGGTGACCTTCGCTCCGTCCTTCCGGCAGCCCGCGGCGCAGACGTGCACCGTCTCTTTGGCCACGAACGGTCCGTGCTCCAGGGTGACGCCGTGGCGAAGCAGCGTCTTCTGCACGCGCAGGATACCGCCGCGGACGGAACAGGGCCCGGGTTGCTCGTCGACGAAGACCCGGAGGCCCCGGGTCGAGCGGAGGTGGCGTTGCCACGTGGCCTGCGATGCCGCGACGTGCCGCCTCATCGCCGCGAGCGCGGAGAGCGGGCCGGCGGCGTTTTTTCCAGGCCGTACCGAGCAAGCACCGCGGCGACCTCGGTGACGTGGGCGCGGATGCCGCGAGCCGCGAGCCGTGCGGCGATCTGTGCGGCATCCGGTGGCGGCACACGCGCGCCGTGGATCACTTCGAGCAACACCTCGAGCTCGAGCGCCGGTGACGGCGGTGCGGTGGCCGCATCCGCGCCTGCGAGTGCATGGCGACGTCCGAGCTGCAGCTTGGCCCGCGCGCGCTCGGCAGCGACATACACGAATTCGTTGTCGATGGGCTCCCGCCCGAGCTGCTTGTCCTCGACGAGGTCGAGCAACGGGTTGTGGACGCGCACGCACAGGCGCAGTTGCAGCTCGTGCTGCGTGCGGCCCGCGTCGGACGTCTCGACCAGCCGCTTCACCGTCGACTTCACCGTACCGTCGCGCGAGAAGCCGATGCCCTGATAGCGCCACAGCCCGTCGGTGTCGAACTCGGGCAGCGACACGAGCGTGTAGTAGCGGCCGGTGTGCGTGTAGCTCGACCTGTAGCCGAGTACCGAGAGCCGGCGGAAGATGCTCATGCGGGAGTCCGTGCCGAGCGCGCGAGCCAGCTGTGGCAGGTCGGCGACGGGCCGATGTCCAAACAGGCGTTCCAGAGCGTGGCGGGAGGCGTCGGGGTCGAGCATGGAGCCCTCCGATACAGTCAGGACTGTATAGTCCTGACTGTATCGGACTCGGACGCTCCGGGCCAGCAGGCCACTGCCCGCCCCGACGAGAGCCCGTCCGACACGTACCCGCCGCCGCGATACAATCGGGACAATCTCAGTGCAGAGAGCGAAGCGATCTCAGCTGGTTATGGGAATCCAACCGACTTTTGACGCCGTAGGGGATCTTAGAGCGGAGTTAGGGGCGCTGCCGCATGCTTGCGCCGTCAGAACCATTCGATAGTACTGTCCTCCGGGGGCCGTGGGGGCCTTCCCTTAACGCAACCCGTCGAGGAGGCTTCAACGAGACTGTTCAGCACCTGGCTTGCTCTGGTTCCCGCTCTACTCGCCTCCTGCGCCAGCCCGCCGATCGACGGCAGGCTGCCCGATGCGCCACCCCCGGTCGACGCGGCGCCCGTCGCGGACTACAGCTGGGATGAGGGCGGCGAAAGCCGCCTCCAGTACTTCGATATATACGATCCGAACAACCCCGCCGTGTCGCGCAAGCTGGCGACCGCGACGGCGGTCTTCTACAAGTCGAAGACCCCGAAGAGCTACCCGCACCCGCCGAACCCGGGCTGCAGCAAGATGGAGCTCGACAATTGGTGGCCGTTAGGCCATGCACCGGTCCGCGAGTATCAGGACGTCGGTCAGGTCATCTACACCGGCGGCGATATGCAGATCAACCTGCTGCCCGGCAACACCCCTCCCCCGAATAACATCGATGTAATGGGCC
>JBCKZH010000243.1:0-2520 GCA_038919385.1 Vicinamibacterales bacterium
GGCAGTCCCCGTATTCAGGAAGATCTCCGCGAGGATGGCCACGCGGTGAGCCGCAAGCGCGTCGCGCGTCTGATGCAGGAAGAAGGCCTGTATGCCCGGGCGCGCAAACGGTACAAGCGCACGACCATGAGCGATCACGATCAGCCGGTGGCCGCCAATCTCCTGGATCGCCAGTTCGCCGCCGCGGCGCCGAACCAGCGATGGGTCAGCGACACGACCGAGATCGTCATCGGCGGCAGCCAGAAGCGCTACTTGGCCGCCGTCTTGGATCTGTACTCGCGCTTCGTTGTGGGCTGGGCCCTCAGTGCGGTCAACGATCGACATCTGACCATCACGGCGCTCGAGATGGCGCTGCAGCGGCGCCGCCCGGCCGTCGGCTTGCTCCACCACTCCGACCGGGGCTGTACCTACGCCAGCGAGGACTACCAGACGATCCTCGACGGGCGCGGCATCGTCTGCAGCATGAGTCGCCGCGGCAACTGCTACGACAACGCGGTGATGGAGAGCTTCTTCTCGACGGTCAAAAGCGAGCTCGGCGAGCACTTCGACAGCGCCGGCGATGCCACGAGGGAGTTGTTTGATTACATCGAAGTGTTCTATAACCAACGGCGTCGGCATTCAACGCTCGGCCAGATCAGTCCGGCCGCCTTCGAACGGCGCGCGGCGGCGTAGGGCATGGACGCTGATCGGGATAGGGGGACACCTCGCGATGTCACCCCTCCCACACCACCGGGCATACGGGTCCGTACCACGGCGGTTCGGCCGGTTGAGCAGTCACGGTTGCTCGAGATAAGGCAACCCGAGCGAGTCGAAGTAGGCACCGGGGAGTGCCCAGCACAGCGCCGCCGTCAGGGTCACCCGCCACGGTCCGCGATTACTGCGAGCCGTGAGGATGGCATCCTTGGCGTTGACGCCTCGCTTCCGCAGCTGCCGGAAGCGGGTGCCGGGTCGCGCCCACTGTTTCCAGACGACGGCCCGAAGCCGTCGCCGAATCCACTGGTCAAGCCGTCGGAGAATCGTCGGCGTTTCGCAGAAGCCGAAATACGCCCGCCACCCACGTAAGTACGCGCTGAGTTCCTTCACCATTTGGCGCAGGCTCACACCACGCACCCGTCGGGTCAGCTTCCGAACTCGTGCTCGAACCCGGACCACCGTCTTCTCGGCGAGGCGCCGTTTCGGTCGTTGGCCATGAGTAAAGCTGAAGCCCAGACACGTTCGTTCCCGTCCTGCCGCCACCGCACTTTTCGTCGCATTGACGTTGAGTTTGAGTCGCGTCGTGATGAAGAGCGTGATGCTCGCCATCACACGATGCCCCGCTCGCGCGCTCCGGACGTACACATTGCAGTCGTCCGCGTACCGAACGAAGCGGTGGCCGCGACCTTCAAGCTCGCAGTCCAGCGCGTGCAGCACGATGTTCGACAGTAACGGTGAGAGCGGCCCCCCTTGCGGGGTGCCCTCCTCCGTCGCACTGACCAAGCCGTTCTCCAAGACCCCCGCCTGCAAGAACGCGCGGGCAAGCTTCAACACGCGTGTATCCGTCACGCGCTGAGCCAGGCGACCCATCAAGAGGTCATGGTTCACTCGGTCGAAAAACTTCTCGATGTCGAGGTCCACGACCCACCGATAGCCGCTCGCCAAGTATCCTTGCGCGGCCGCTACCGCCTGATGCGCCGACCGCCCCGGCCGAAACCCGTAGCTGTGGTCGGAGAATGTCGGGTCGAAGATGGGTTGCAGCACCTGCAACACCGCGTGTTGGACAAAGCGGTCGAGAGCGGTGGGCACGCCCAGTTTGCGCACGCCACCATCTGGCTTGGGAATCTCGACGCGTCTGACCGGCGACGGTGTATACGTGCCGCGCAGCAACTCCTCCCGATGCTGCGGCCAGTGCGCCCTCAGGTAGTCCGGGAGTTGCTCGACGGTCATCCCGTCGACGCCCGGACTTCCCTTGTTCGCCTTGACGCGACGCAGCGCTTTCTTCAGGTTTTCTCGCTCACACACTGCCTCCATCAACGAGTTGGTGACTGCTGGGCGTTCGGGCTCGCGCTTCGCCACGACCGATTCGGCGCCTCCCTCGACGGCGGACGACGGTTCGTCTGCCGCCGATGTGAAGGCCAGCTGGAGCTGTTCGGTCAGCCGCTGTTCGGTCATGAGTCCTGCGTCCTAGTCGCCACTCCGTTTATCCCCTCGCGGGGACCGTTCGGGCCTTCAGCCCCGTTTCCGGCTCAGCCTATCTGTTGCTCCGCCTTTCGGCCCTGGAGTGCCTCACGAGCCTTGCCGACGACGAACCTACTACGCCCTCTGCTGACTTCTGCACCGCGGTCAGGGAACCTTGCGACTCCCTCAGTCCTTGCGGACACGATGCAGATCTCCCGAGGTAAGTTTGACCGCCTTCATCGCACACCCGCCGAATCTACAGCCCTGGCCTTGATGGATACGGGACTTCGCAGATTCGGGCCTGCTCGTCCGACCAGAGATGCCTCGTATTCGGTTTCTGTCCGTCAGGTCGCGACTTTGCTTCCG
>JBCKZH010000244.1:0-2507 GCA_038919385.1 Vicinamibacterales bacterium
GGGCCAGCGCGGCCTGGCCTCGCTCGGCGAGGACGCCTGGCGGGCCGCGGTGCTGGATGGCGCGGAGCTATTGCGCGCCGCGGTCGCCGCCGAATACGTCGTCCTCGGCGGCGGCAACGTCCGCTTGTTTACCGACCTGCCGCCCACCATCCGCCGCGGCCATAACGACAAGGCGTTTGAAGGCGGCTTCCGCGCCTGGGACACGGTGGAACCAGCGACGCCAACACCGGTCTCTGGCCTGCGGGTGCTGGCGGCGTGGGCGCCGCGGAAACCGTTGCGCGAGCTGTTCGCGGACGACCCCGGCCGCGCCGATCGGTTTTCGCTCAATGTCGGCGGCCACCTGCTGGTCGATTACTCGAAGAACCTGGTCACCGACGATGCCATGAAGGCGCTGGCCGAACTGGCGCGCAAGACCGGCGTCGAGAAGTTGCGCGATCGGATGTTCGCCGGCGAGGCCATCAACACCACCGAGAACCGCGCGGTGCTGCACGTCGCGCTGCGCAATCGATCGTCCCGACCCATGCTGGTGGACGGTCACGACGTGATGCCGGGCGTGCGGGCCGCGCTCGACCACATGCGCCGCTGCTCGGATGCAATCCGCGGCGGAACCTGGCTCGGCTACACGGGCTTGCGCATCACCGACGTCGTCAACATCGGCATTGGCGGATCGGACCTGGGACCGGCGATGGTTACCCAGGCGCTTGTCGCATATGGGCGCGAAGGTCCGCGCCTGCACTTCGTCTCCAACGTTGACGGCACGCACCTGGCCGAAACGTTGCGGCCGCTCCACCCGGCCACCACCTTGTTCATCGTCGCGTCGAAGACCTTCACCACGCAAGAGACGATGGCCAATGCGCAATCGGCGCGTGAGTGGTTCATGGGCCGGGCGAAGGAGGCGACGGCGATTGCGAAGCACTTCGTCGCCGTCTCTACCAACGAGGCCGCGGTCCGCAAGTTCGGCATCGCGCCGGAGAACATGTTCGTGTTCTGGGACTGGGTGGGCGGACGCTACTCGCTGTGGTCGTCGATCGGATTGCCCATCGCCCTGGCGATCGGCTACGGCCACTTCGAACAGATCCTGGACGGCGCGCATGAAATGGACGAGCACTTCAGGACCGCGCCGATCGAGCGGAACCTGCCGATGGTGCTCGGCCTGCTGGGCGTGTGGTACTCGAGCGTGCTCGGCGCCGAGACGCACGCGGTGTTGCCCTACGAGCAGTACTTGCACCGGCTGCCGGCGTACTTGCAGCAGCTCGATATGGAGAGCAACGGCAAGCGCGTCGATCGCGAGGGCCAACCGGTGGCCGCGCTCACCGCGCCCATCGTCTGGGGCGAACCGGGCACCAACGGTCAGCACGCCTTCTACCAGTTGCTGCACCAGGGCACGCGGCTGGTCCCGTGTGACTTTCTGGCGGGCATCGAATCACATCACGAAGCCGGCGATCACCATCGCCTGCTGCTGGCCAACTGCTTCGCCCACACCGAAGCGCTCATGCGCGGCAAGACCGAAGCGGAGGTGCGGGAGGAACTGACGGCGCAAGGCCTCTCGGGCGACGCGCTCGAACAGCTCGTGCCGCACAAGGTCTTCCCAGGGAACCGCCCGTCAACGACCATCCTCTACCGCAAGCTCGGCCCGCGCACCATCGGCATGCTGCTGGCGATGTACGAGCACAAGGTATTTACGATGGGCGCCGTCTGGAATATCAACTCGTTCGACCAATGGGGCGTGGAACTCGGCAAACAACTGGCGGCGACCGTCGCCAAGGATCTGGCCGAGCCGAGCGCGACGACCGGCCACGACAGTTCGACCAACCGCCTGATCAACGCGACCAAGCCGCATCTGGGGTGACCGATCGTCGCAGTCTGATATGATTTCGGAGTTGCGCGCCCATAGCTCAACTGGATAGAGCGTTGGCCTCCGAAGCCAAAGGTTGCAGGTTCAAGTCCCGCTGGGCGCACCAGCCTTCGCTCACCTTCGGTGAGCTTCGGCTGGCAGGCCCCACGACACGGTGAGCTTCGGCTGGCAGGCCGCGCGAGCTGGCAGGCCGCAAGACAACTCAGGAGATTTCGAGCGACGGAATGACCAGTTGCTCGACCAGGTCGTAGATCGCACCGAGGTGATCCCGGCGTTCGCGGCTCACGTCGGATCGCGAGGTCGTCACCACCACCAGGCTCAGGTCGGGCACGATGAAGATGAACTGCCCGCCGTAGCCCCAGGCATAGTACGAGGCGTGGCCGGCCAGATCGCGGATCCAGAAGCCGTAGCCGTACTCGCGATCGCTGCCCCACCGTGACCGGCCACGCGGCACGCGCGTCTGCGCGATCCAGTCCTGCGACAACACCTGCTGGCCGCCCGCGCGGCCCTCGTTCAGATACAGCTCGCCGAAGCGAACCATCTGCCGCGGCGTCATCGACATCTCGTTGCCGCCGAAGAACACGCCTTGCGGATCCTGCGTCCAGCGCGCGAACGAGAAGCCCAGCGGCCTGGCCAGTGCTTCCTGCGCGAA
>JBCKZH010000245.1:0-2502 GCA_038919385.1 Vicinamibacterales bacterium
CTCGGCATAGTCCTGTTGGCTCTGCTGGAGCGACGGGTAGCCGGCCAAGGCGGGAAGACCTTCGATTTCGGAGCCGCTTTGGCGCGCGATGTTGACCTGAGTTAGTACAGCTTCCTTGGCGATACGCTCGGCTTTCGCCTTGGTATATGTCTCGCTCAGGTCGGTGATGCGCTGCACCGCCGCGCTGACCTGATCGGGGAGGGCCAGACCGCCATGCATTTCGCGGTACTCCTGCAATGCACGATCGCTGGCGGCCAGTGATTTGCGCTGATCGTCCAGGCGGGCCATCAGCCAGGCGCCCAACTGTTTGGCTGCGGAGGATCGCCGATCGAGCGATTGCTGGATGAACTGCTCGACCAGGTTGTTGACGTTGCTCGCCGCACGCTGCGGGTCGGTCGACACGTAGGCGACATCGATCAGCCCACCGACCAAGGCCGAGGCTTGCCGGCCCGAAATGCTCGAAGCGCCCGAGCCGTCCGACACGCGCAGGCCTGCCAGAAATCCGTTGATGAGGCCGGCTTCCTGAGGCGTGTCCATTACGGCGGGCGCACCAAATGATCTCTCTGGTGTGATTCCCGACCCGGGAGCAACCGCGGCGCTCGCGCTTGGCCATTGGCCTAACGCCTGAAGTGTTCGACGAGCCAGCGAGCGACTCTGCAGGATGGTCATCTGCATTTGTTGCGTGCTCATCAGGCGATCTTGCGCAATCGGGTCTCTGACGCCAGCGAGCTCCGCAAAATCCACTTCGACCAGCAACCGGGCACGCGCTTGGAACACCGGTACTCGCGTGTATGCATACACGACGGCGCCGACGGTGACGACGATAAAGATCGCGAGCGCCGGCCACTTCCGGCGGCGAAGCACTTGGAGGACGTCGCGCCAGTCGCGGTCACTACGGCGGTGAACCGGTGGATCGAACAGATCGTACGTATCACGGACGGTCGGTACCCTTCGACCGGGCATGACCGGAGGTGGGACTTTCGGCTCGCCCGGCACACCCTTATCGTCGAACGGAATCAACATCAAAAGAACCTTTCTGGTACAAGGAGAGTATCGCCAGGTTGCAGAATGTCCGACAGCTTCGCTTTGATGGACTTCTGCTCACCTTTGACGAGTCGAAGGATGCGGACACGATTGATCGCCGCTTCCTCCGTCACCCCGCCCGCCAGACTGAGCGCCTGTAGAACGGTGGTGCCTTCGGTAATCGGATAGGCGCCGGGCGTCCGGACCTTGCCGGTCACGAAGACGCGCGTCAGATCGACGCGAGGGATAAAGATCGTGTCGCCATCTTTCAGGATGACATTGCGCGCCAGCGAGCCTTGCTCGACGGCCTTCTCCAGCTCGCGCAAGCTGACACGAATCACCTCTCCATCACTCACCTGATCGGGCAGCGTGAACCCTCCTGTTGGTTTGTTGGGCCGCACGATCACGGCTTCCGACGCAGCTCCGTATCCGGCCTTCGCCAGCACCTCGATGAGGGTGAGTTGTTCTGTCAGCGCGTATGTCCCGGGAGACACGATGTTGCCGAAGACAAAGACGCGGCGGCCTCGGAATTGCTCAAGCTCCACCGTGACCCGGGGCTCGAGAAAGAAACCGGCGGCGAGGGCACGGGTCAAGCGGGTTTCGAACTCCGCCAGGGTTAGACCCACGGAAACGATCCTGCCGACCAATGGCAGGCGCACCGAGCCGTCAGGCTGCACGGTGTACTTGCCACTCATGCTGGCTTGGTTCATGACCGTGACAATCAGCACATCCTGCGCCGATATCAGATAGGGCTGCGTTGCGTCAGCATCAGACGACTGTTGCGCTGACACGAAACTACCTGTGAAGGTAACCAATAACAGGACAAGCAGAGCCCGGTTTCGGAAATTCATCGACTTACTCCGTGCAAAAATACGCCCCGGTCGTTGAAATTGACCTTTCCGATAGTGGCTTCGAGGCCACTCCGGTACGCCAGGTACGGGCGGGAGCCGGCCACGCGCTCCGTCCGTCTGACATAGACACCAACGCGGACCTGCTTTTTTATTCGAACGCCGACGCTTCCCGAAACCTGCCGCAATACCTCGGTAGGTACAGGCAGAACATCTCCAAGAACAGGATATGACAACGTCCCTAGTGAGATGCCGGCGCCGATGTCGAAGCGGCGGAACAGCGCCTGCCGGATCGTGCCCTCGTAAATGTCGTATCGGTAGTAGGGATGGGTCAGTAGATACGAAAACTCGAAATCTCGTGAGGCGCCGAGCGACACCGACAACGCGTCACGCCACGTGTAGGACACGCCGGCGCTTGCCGTCACCCCGGAAAAATCGGGAGTGACGTCGCTCAGGGTCTTGCCCAGCACGTAACCAACCTGAACGCTGCCGGTGATCAACGCCCGCGGATGAAACGCCGCGGTAACGTAGCCACGATTGGCGGCGGTGTCTCGGCTTGGCGACAGTGGGAAGCGCTCGCCGATCGCCGCCACTCCAAGCGCAAACGTTGTGTATGGTGTCAAGCGGTACG
>JBCKZH010000246.1:0-2406 GCA_038919385.1 Vicinamibacterales bacterium
GGCCAGTGCCTGGGCACCGACACCAAGGCGCCGGTGTTCGTTGTCTCGGCGCACTACGACCACCTGGGCGTCCGCAATGGCTCCTTCTATCCAGGCGCCGATGATAACGCGTCGGGTGTCGCCGTAATGCTGGCGGTGGCGGAGCACTGTCAGCGCACGCCGTTCCGGCGGACGGTGATTTTCGCGGCGTTTGATGCGGAAGAGGCGGGGCTGCAGGGTGCGAAAGTGTTTGTCGCGTCGCCGCCATTGCCGAAGGAACGTATCGCGCTCAACATCAACCTCGACATGGTGAGCCGCAACGACAAGCGGGAGATCTTTGTGGCCGGCACGCATCCCTGGCCGCAGTTGAAGGCGCCGCTCGAAGCCGTCTCGAAGCGCGCGCCGATCGCGGTGTTGTTCGGGCACGACAAGCCGGTCGCGGTCGCCGGTGGCGTTGATGACTGGACGAACCAGTCGGATCACGGACCGTTCCACGACGCGAAGATCCCGTTCGTGTACTTCGGCGTCGAAGACCATGCCGACTACCACAAGCCGACCGACACCGCCGACAAGATCAATCGCGGCTTCTTCGTGGATGTGGCCGAAACCGTGTTGGACGCCGTGCTGCAACTGGATGCGGCGTTCGCGACGGTGCCGCCGAAATAGGAGGGAGGCGAAGTGGAGCAGGCATTCTTCGAAGCGGTGAAGGCCGGCAATCTCGACGAGGTCCAGCGTCTTGTGGGCGCCACGCCGGCCCTTGCGGGCGTGCGCGATGCCAACGGCGTCTCGGGCATTCTGATCGCCACCTACCATGGTCATCGTGACGTGGCCGCGACGCTGGTCGACATGGGTGCGCCCGTCGATATCTTCGAGGCGAGTGCGCTGGGTCTGACTGACCGCATCGCGTCATTGGTGCGCGAGCATCCGGCGCGCGTGTCGGCGTACGCGCAGGATGGTTTCTATCCGCTCGGCCTGGCGGCGTTCTTCGGGCACCTCGACGCCGTCCGTGCGCTGATCGCCGCTGGTGCCGATGTCCAGGCCACGGCGCGCAACGCGTTCAAGGTGCAGCCGATTCACGCGGCGGCCGCCAGCCGCAACCTCGACATCATCCGCGCGGTGCTCGAGGCCGGCGCCGACCCGAATGTCCCGCAGCAACAGGGCTTCGTGCCCCTCCACGAGGCCGCAACCAATGGCAACCGCGAAATGGCGGAGCTGCTGGTCAAGCACGGCGCCGATCCGCGCCTGGCGAACGAAGCCGGCAAGACCAGCATCGACTTGGCCCGCGACCAGGGCCACCCGGCCATGGCCGAGTGGATGATCGGGGCCAGGCCCCAAATCGGATGATTGGGGACAGGCCTCAAGCATCACCATTTCGGCCGTCCACTCCGGCTCCTGAGCCCCCGAACAATACTGCTCAGTGTGTTGGGGTGGAGTCCGAGAGACTCGGCGACCTCGGACAGTCGATAGCCATGCACGACATGCGCTCTCACAATTCGGGCATCTCTGTCTGCCTTACGCAACGGACCACTGAAGATTTCCGTAAGCGGCGGCCGCGCCAATGCCCTGTAGGCACG
Organism: Vicinamibacterales bacterium; assembly: GCA_038919385.1. Taxonomy (GTDB): domain Bacteria; phylum Acidobacteriota; class Vicinamibacteria; order Vicinamibacterales; family UBA2999; genus 12-FULL-67-14b. The sequence continues at coordinate 1,554 of JBCKZH010000246.1, forward strand.
CGGCAGCCGTATCTGATGCAGGGTTGCGCCGAGGTGTGCGCGCACGGCCTCTTTCAGGGGCTGGTCACCAAGGACCAACGGATAGCAGTTTATGATCGCTGTTGAGTGAATCCGCCGCGCAGAAAACGCGACGTCCGTCCGACCGAGTCGAGGCCTGGCCCCGATCATCCCAATCATCCCTTGGCGAACTGCTGGTAGGCGGCGAGGGTGCCGTCGACTAAATGCGCGACGTCGAACTGCCTCGCGACACGCTGGCGTCCCGCCTCACCGTAGGCCCGGCGCCGCGCGGTATCCTTCAGTAGCGTCACGATCGCCGCCGCCAGCGCCTTTGGCTCACCAGGCTCCACCAGCTCCCCCGTCTCGCCGGGCACCACGGCCTCGGGGATGCCGCCGGCGCGCGTGCCCACCACGGCCAGCCCCATCGCCATGGCATCGAGCACCGCGGAGCCCAGCCCCTCGGTGATCGAGCTCATCACGAACAGGTCGGCCGGCTTCATCAGCGACAACACGTCTTCGCGGAACCCGGGGAGCAGCACGTGCTTCTCGAGTGACAGATGTTTGATCTGCCGCTCAAGCGCGCCCCGAAGCTCGCCCTCGCCGAAGATCACCAGATGCGCGTCAGGCACCTCACGCAACACCGCCGGCATCGCCTCGATCAAGAACTTCTGCCCCTTGTGCGCCACCAGCGCGCCGACGTTGACCACCACCGGCACGCCATGCGGCAGCCAATACTCCGCATGCAGATCCGCCGACGGCCGATGCGCGATCTTCTCGACATCGATGCCATCGTGCACGACGACAATGCGGCCGGCGGGGATGCCGTCGTGGACGAGGATGTCGCGGATGGCGCCAG
>JBCKZH010000247.1:0-2404 GCA_038919385.1 Vicinamibacterales bacterium
CGCACGACGTTCGCTCTGCTGCTCGTCGCGTTCGCTCTTGCCGTTTCCGGGTCTGGTCGCGCGATCGAGGCTCAGGCGCCGAAGCCGGCCGCGCCCGGAACGCTGCGAGTGGCGGTTGTGGGTCAGGCGCTGATCAAGACGGACCTCCGGCTCGGGGCGCGCGCCGCCGTCGAGCAGGCGCGCCGTTACCTCGCGGGCGCGGACGTCCGCTTCACGAATCTCGAAACCGCGATCGCACCCAAAGACGCGCCGGTCACACCCCGATCCGAGGCGGCTGTGCGCACCGATCCCGATGTGCTCGACTGCCTCAAGGAGATGGGTTTCAACATGCTCTCCCTGAGCAACAACCATGCGTGGGATCTCGGAGCACTTGGCCTCCGCACGACAATGGACGAGGTCAGGAAGCGGGGATTCTCCTTTGCGGGGACCGGCGCTGACGCCGACGCCGCCGTGGCGCCCGGGTTCCTCGACACGCCGGCCGGCAAGGTAGCGCTCATCGGCATGGCGTCAGGGGGATTCCTGTTGCCGCCCGACACCTGGGCCGCGCGCGGCAAACCGGGCGTGAACTTCCTGGAACTCAGGAAGGATGGCACGCTCAATCCCGAGCACAAGGCGCGGATCCTGAACGCGGTTCGCGACGCGGCGCGTCAGGCGTCCTATGTCATCGTCTACCAGCACAACCACTACTGGGGCGAGGCACGCGGCTCGGGGCTGCCGCCGGGTCGGCAGAAGCTCGTCGATCGATTCGACACGGCGCCGTGGATGGTCGAGTGGGCCCATCAGTTGATCGATGCCGGCGCGAGCATGTATGTGGGCCACGGCAACCCGGCGCTGCACGGCGTCGAAATCTACAAGGGGCGGCCGATCCTCTATGGTCTCGGCAATTTCATTTTCCACTCGGCCGGCACCATACGCGACACCTTCGGCCCGCTGGCGTACATGAGCGCGGTCGTGCACGCCGAATTCGAAAGCGGCAAGGTGACGTCGCTGCGCTTTCAGCCCATCGTCCTGTCATTGGCAGAGGTCGGGGGCTCTCCGCGTGGGACGCCGTATCTGGCGGAAACAGGCGAGGCCGCGGCGATTCTGGGGAGACTGGCGGATGTCTCACGCGTGTACGGTACGCAGATCCGAATCACCGGCGACCGTGCGGAAGTCGTCTTCAAGTAACGTCTTACGTTCGTCATCGGAAGAGAGACGGGGGCCGCGCCGAGCAGGATCTTTTGCACAATGGCCGCCGCGGCGATTGTGGACTGAGGCCTGGTCGCTCGACGAACAAATCTCCGGCACAAGAGGACACCATGAGAAATAGATTTCCGGTTTTGATTCTGGTTGTTGTAATCCTGGCAGCAGGCCCAGGGGCTCGCCTCCGGGCGCAAAGCGCAAGCGTCCAGATTAAAAACGACCCCGAGGTCAAGGCGGCGCTCGGCTTGCTCGAGGCGCAGCTTGCGGCTTTCCGACAAGAGGAAGAGATCCCTGCCCTGTCGGCAGCGGTGGTTTATGACCAGCAGATCCTCTGGGCCAAAGGCTTCGGCTACACCGACTTGGAGGGAAAGGTTCCTGCCACCCCGCAGACCATCTACCGGATAGCCTCCATCACCAAACTTTTTACCGCCACCATGCTCATGCAGTTGCGCGACCAAGGCAGGCTCCAACTCGACGATCCTTTGGGAAAATACCTGCCGGGCTTCCAACTCAAGAGCAGCTTTGGCGATCTGCCTCCGGTGACGTTACGGCAACTGGCCTCGCACACCGCGGGGGTGCCACGGCTGGGACCGCCCAACTTACCGCCGACGGCTGCCGTTCCTCCGATCGAAACGATCTTGGCTCGCCTGCAGGATGCGGAGATGACCTTCCCGCCGCTGACGGAGTATAAGTACTCCGACCTGGGCTTCAACTTGCTCGGCCACGCCCTGAGCGGGGTTGCCGGACAAGCCTACGAGGATTACATCCAAGACCACATCCTGAAGCCGCTGGGGATGGAACACAGCGGGTTCGAATGGACTTCCGGGATGCAGCCTCACGCGGCCACAGCATACCTGCGCAACAAAGGCGAGAAGCTGGAAAAGTACGCTCCGCCTGGACGCCGGAGCGCCTTTGCGCCCTGTTGCGGTCTCTTTTCGAGTGTCGAGGACATGGCGCGCTTCATTTCACTCCAGTTTCGGGACGAAAACCAGCCAGCCGATGGGGCCCAGGTTCTGCGCGGCAGCAGTGTCCGCGAGATGCGTACCGTCCAGTGGGTGAGGTCTGACCGATTGGGCCAGGGCATTGGCTTCGGCATTCCGCGCGTGGGCGAGTACGTGGCGGTGGGCCACGGAGGTGGCTTACGGACGCGTGTTTTAGTTGTGCCTGCGCTAAAAGTCGGGGTAGCGGTCTTCACCAATGGCCCACGAGGCGGCGCTGCGCC
>JBCKZH010000248.1:0-2394 GCA_038919385.1 Vicinamibacterales bacterium
CCGCCCTGTCAGCTATGGGGATTATATGGCGGCGCGGGCGTGACGCAAGGGACGAGTGCGCGAGGCGTGGTGCGCGTGGGCGCGCTGGGCGTGGCGTGACGGGCCTGGGATGCGACTCGTGGTGCGTCGGCGGCTCGCGGGATCGGGGCCGGCGCCGGCCCCGAGGCAGCGCACGCCCGATCGGACACGTGTCCGCGCACGACGGGTGGTCGCCGGGCCGTGGACGACGGGCCTCATGACGAATCCGGCGGGACCAGGACCGCGGTGCGGTGCATCCGGCCCTCTCCGCAGACCGGGCAGCGCGCGGGGTCGACGCCAGTGAGCCGCTGCAGCAGCGCGGCGGCCGATTCCGGCGGGGCCTCCTCGGGGGGTGGCTGGCCGAGGAGATCCCGGCACCGCGCGATGTGGGCGCGACGCGCGCGATTCGCGAGGAGCCCGAAGTGGCGGATGCGCATGAAGCCTTTCGGCACGACGTGGAGGAGAAAGCGCCGGAGGAATTCGTCGGCGTCCAGCGTCATGACCTTCGGGCGGTGGTGGTCGGCGTAATCCGTCCAGTGGAACCGGACGCGGCCATCGACGTGGTCGACGAGGCGGTTATTGGACAATGCGACGCGGTGGGTGTACCGCCCCAGGTACTCGAGGACCTGTTCGGGGCCGGCGAAGGGCCGCTTCGCATAGACGACCCAGTCGACGGCTCGCAGCGGACCGAGACATCTGGAGAAGGCCTGCCGATCGGCCAGCTCCGCGGTGCCGCCCGCGAAGGTCACCTGGCCCGTGTCGAACGCGCGCTGCAGCCCCTCAAGGTATGTCGCGCGGAAGACGATCGACAGCGCACGCACCGGAAACAGGAACGACGACCGGCTGGCGATCCACCGCGAGCCGCCCACCGCCAACGCCCCGCCGGTGACGAGGCAATGGAGATGGAGATGTTGCGTGAGGGTTTGGCCCCACGTGTGAAGAATCGCGGTGACGCCGATCGTCCCGCCGAGGTGCCGCGGATCACGCCCGAAGGCGAGGAGCGTGTCCGCGGCAGCCCGGAAGAGGAGCGTGTAGAGGACGCGGGGATTCCCCTGGGCGAGCGCATTGAGCGCGTGCGGCAGCGTGAAGACGACGTGGAAGTACGGAATCGGCAGGAGGTCGGCCTTGCGCGCGGCCAGCCACCGCTCCTTCGTGAGGGTCTGACATTTTGGGCAGTGCCGATTCCGGCAGGAGTGATACGTGATGCGCACGGCGTCGCACCGATCACACGTCTCCCGATGCCCGCCGAGGACGGCGGTGCGGCAGACCGCGATCGCACGCAGGGCGGCGCGCTGGACGCTGGCCAGCCGATGGGTCTGCTGGTAGCGCGCCCCGTGCGCGCGCACAATGTCTGCCAGCTCCAGTCGGTCAGCGCGTCGGGCAGCGGCCGCCCCCGAGGGCGGCGGACCCATGGCCTAGATCGGCGGCGGGGGCGACGGGAAGCTGAGCAGCTCGATCGGCGCCCCGTGGACGGTGAGGGAGGACTGCGCGACGTGCAGGTCGCGCGTGGTGGTCTGGATCGATCGGTGGCCGAGCACGCGTTGAATGGTGGCGAGGTCGACCCCCATCTCGAGCAGGTGGGTCGCGAAGGCGTGACGCAACGAATGGATGCCACCCCACTTGGTAATCCCAGCCCGCTGCTTGGCGGCGGTATAGGCCTTCCCAACGGTTGAGGTGTGCATGGGACGCTGGCCACCCCGCGCCGGAAAGAGCCACTCGCGCGGGTGATACGTGGTCCAGTAGCCGCGCAACTCGTCCAGTAAGCGCGGCGACAGGAGGGTGTACCGGTCTTTGGCGCCCTTGCCCTGCTCGATGCGAATCATGCCCCGGGCGGCATCGAGGTCCGTGAGTTTCAGATGGACCAGCTCGCTCACGCGTACCCCCGTCCCGTAGGCGGCGGCCAATAAGACGCGGTCTTTGCGCGTCAGGCCCGCCGCGATGACGCGCTGCACCTCGTCGCGACTCAGAATCTCCGGGAGCCTCGCCGGCTGTTTGCCCCCGGGAATGCTGAACGTGGTGCGGTCACGTTTCAACGTGACGTGATAGAAGAAGCGCAACCCGTGCACGACCATGTTGCAGGTGTTCCACGCGCGCTTCCGATCGCGCATCAGATGCAGCAGGTAGGCCTGGACCTCCGCATCCGAAATCTGGTCGGGCGACCGGTGATAGAACGTCGCCAACCCCTTGACGGCCGCGAGGTACGCCTCCTGCGTCGCCTTGGCCATCCACCGCACCACCATGTCATCCGTCATCCGTGTGCGTAACGCCGTCATCACATACCTCCGCTGTGGCGAACGTCTGGATTGACGGTCGTCAGGGGAGAGTCTGTGCCTAAGTGGATGAGAACGACACCAGCCGCGTGATGGAGACGACTGA
>JBCKZH010000249.1:0-2392 GCA_038919385.1 Vicinamibacterales bacterium
ATCTCGGCTGGGTCCGAGAACGGCTCTTACGTTACCCGGGGAGGCCGCTAATACGGCCTATCGTCTTACCTCCCATTTACGGTTTCAGGTGCTCTTGGAAGTAGCGGCGGACGGATTCCCGCCAGTACACGCTTAGTCGCGAAGAGGCGTGACCCTTCTCAGGCAGGACGATCAGGTCGTAGGGTTTGCCCGCACGGATGAGCGCCTCCACCATCTTGATGGTGTCCGAGAATAGGGCGGCGTCGTCGCTGGTGCCGTGGATAAGGAGGAGCTTGCCTTTGAGGTTGCCCGCCAAACGGAGGTTGGAGGCATACTCATATCCCGCTTTATTATTTTGTGGCAGGTCCATATATGCCTCGGTCCCCGCCCAATGAACGTGCAGCTCGCCGACCGGAGCACTGGCAATGCCAACGTGATAGACATCGGAAGCAAGCAACATAGCGCGAATTGTAAAGTAGCCGCCAAATGAGTGCCCCAATATACCTGCCCGGCTCAGGTCCATATACGAGCGCTTTTCGGCCAACTGCTTGAGCGCGGCTACATGGTCCGGAATCTCGAGGCGACCGATGTTGCCATAGGTTGCATCTTGGAATGCTTTTCCTCGTTCGGGTGTCCCGCGTCCATCCACCACGAAGACGATGAATCCTAACTGGGCCAATGCTGGCGCCTGTACATAGATGGGCTCTCCTCGCGAAACATCAAAAGTAAAGGTTTTCGGAACTACGCTAGACTGGGGACCAGCAAAGATGACCTCGATCACCGGGTACTTCTTATTCGGGTCGAAATCGTAGGGCTTGAAGAGCACGCCGTAGAGGTCGGTCTTTCCGTCAGCGGCCTTGACGACGAACTCCTCCGGTGGGTTCCACTTCAATTCCTTTAGAGCATCAATATTTGCCTTGGATACGATTTGGAGCAGCGTGCCATCCGCCTGCCTCAATTCGGTGATAGGTGGCCGGTCTACACTAGAGTGTGTATCTAGGAAGAACTGCTTCGAGGGTGCCAATTGGATGTCGTGTTGGCCGGATGCTTCAGTCAATCGCGTGAATTCTTTGCCCTCCATGTTTACCCGGTACAAATGAGTATCGTAAGGCCGCTGCTGATTGCCATGAGCAGCGAAGTAGATCCAGCCAGCTTTCTCGTCCACGCCCACAACTCGCACCACGGGGAAGGCTCCCTCCGTCAGCCGCCGTATGAGCTTGCCATTTAGGTCGTAAAGGTAGAGATGTCTCCACCCATCGCGGTCCGAGATCCAAATAAATCTCTTACCATCTTGGAGCAGGCTGAGAAGTCTCTGCTGAGCGAATCGTTCAAGACCAATGAGGAATGTTTTTTGGGTTTCGGTGAGGACTACCCGCGTAGCCCCGGTTTGCGGGCTAGCAGCCATCAGTTCCAGCTTTTTGTATCCTCGGTACATCTTTTGGAAGAGCAGCTCCGAGCCCTCAGGTCGCCACCCAGGGTTAATGAAAAAGTAGTCAATCGGTTCGTCGCCGGTGGCGAGGCGGATCTGCCGTTTGGAAAGGACATCCACGATGAAGAGTTCGTACTCTTCTATAGGTCCACCCGCCATCGCGTAGGGCACCCACTCCACTTCCGCCCTCGGCTTCAGATACTGGACGATGGGGATTTTGGGCACCTTGCGAGAGTCCACCTTCCTCACTAGCAGCCTGAGGCTGTCCGGTGACCACTTTGCACCCTCCAAGCTCCATTCATAATCTTTAATGCCATCGGTGGTAAGCTGCACACTGCGGCCATCGGAGGTGGAGCGCAGATAGAGGTTGTGATCTTTGACCCCGGCGAACCAGCGCCGGTCGGGGGAGAGCACCTCCATCAGATCGGGCCCGGAGAAGGGATCGGCGGCTTTCCGGACGACTCGTGGCACCGCCTGGCTCCTCTCTTCCTCGGAGACGGCAGGGGCTCGTGCAATCGTGTAACTGTCAAGCTGAAGGATGAACTCCTTGTTCTCCACGGCGAACTTGACTGCTTTCTCGCCGTCCACGAAGGTGAATTCCTCAAAGGGCAGTCCCTTATACGGTGGCTCGTGCCCCAACAGCGGCGTGAGTGCTTTACGCAGACGCGCAGTGTCGAACAGCGGCGTCTTAGTGTTGGCGCTGGGATTGATCTTATAGATGAGTGTGTTGGCTGGCGCGCCTTCGGCGTACCAAAAGCTCGAGCCATCGGCCATCCAGTGCGCCTGGACCGAGCCGCCCTTCACATAGGAGGCGAACTCCAGGTAGCGGTAGTACATCGCCTCGCGCTCTGCTCGACGAGTCGAGTCATCGACCTGCCCCGATTCTGTCGGGGATTTCTTTGTCTCTTGCGCGTTAGCGAATGGGGCGATGGTCATCAACGCGACAACCAGAATGAACAATGTTGTTCCTTCTGGCCTCAATAT
>JBCKZH010000250.1:0-2391 GCA_038919385.1 Vicinamibacterales bacterium
GTGCCGGTCTTCACCCAGGCCCAGGCTGGCGAGAGAACGTTCCTGAGTCGGGTCCGCCGCCTCACCGTCGAAGGCAAGCGCGCCGGCGAGGGCTATTGGTCCCCCGACGGCAAGCGCCTGGTGTTCCAGAGCGAACGCGACGCGGCCAACCCCTTCTATCAAATCTTCGTGCTCGACTTCGCCACCGGCGACACCAAGCGCATCTCGCCCGGCCTGGGCAAGACCACCTGCGCGTTCTTCCGCCCGGGCAGCGACGAGATCATGTTCGGCTCGACGCATCTCGATCCGAAGTCGAAGCAGTACCAGGATGACGAGCTGGCCTTCCGGGCCTCGGGCAAGGAGCGCCGCTATGCGTGGGACTACGACCCGGAGATGGACATCTTCGCCTACAGCGAGAAGACCGGGACCATGAAGCGGCTGACGACGGCGAAGGGCTACGACGCCGAGGGCGGCTACTCCCCGGACGGCCAGTGGATTGTGTTCTCGTCGATGCGCGATGCCTACAACCGGACGCTCTCGGCCGCGGAACAGAAGCAGCTCGAGCTCGACGCCTCGTACTTCGCCGAGGTCTACATCATGAAGGCCGACGGCTCGGAGCAGAAACGGCTCACCGACTGGAACGGCTACGACGGCGGCACGTTCTTCACCAAGGACGGCCGCATCGTCTGGCGTCACTTCGAGGAGAACGGTCTGATCGCCAACGTCTGGACGATGAAGCCCGATGGCAGCGACAAGAAGCAGATCACCGACTTCGGCGCCATGAGTTGGGCGCCGTACGAGCACCCATCGGGTGAGTACTTCGTGTTTGCCTCGAACAAGCTGGGCTTCGAAAACTTCGAAGTGTTCATGGTCGACAAGACGGGCACGAAGGAGCCGGTACGGATTACTTACACCGACGGCTTCGACGGGCTGCCGGTGCCGTCGCCGGACGGCACGCAGATGGCGTTCACGTCAAGTCGCGCTGGCGGCGCGGGCTCGGCCGGGCAGATTTATCTGGCACAGTGGAATCACGAGGCCGCGATGGCGGCGCTGAAGGCGGCGGCGCCGCGCAAGCCAAGCGGCAAGTAAGGCAACCACGAAGCGCACGAAGGACACGAAGGACGATATGGAAACGATGACTCGCCTCTTGCTCAGCGCCGCGGCTGCGGTGCTGTTCGCCACGGCTCAACCTGACGCGCAGACGGCCACCGCCGTGCAGTCGCGGACCAGGACGCACGTCGAAACGCTCGCGTCCGACAAGTTCGAGGGCCGGCTCACCGGGTCGCCTGGGGAGAAGCTGGCGGCGGACTACATCATCGGCGAGCTGAAGCGCATTGGCGCCAAGCCGCTGCCGGGCATGGCCGATTTCCGCATGCCGTTCACGTTCACGGCCGGCTCCAAGGACGGCGGCACGACGCTCACCGTCACCAAGGACGCCGGCGGCGCCCAGGCCTTCACTGGCACGACGTCGGTGCAGGCCCTGTCGTTTTCTGATACCGCCGAGGCCTCGGGGCGCGTGGTGTTCGCCGGCTATGGCCTGGTCGTGCCCGAGGCGCAGAACTTCGGTTACGACAGCTATGCCGGCCTGGACGTGAAGGACAAGATCGTCATCGTGTTGCGCTACTTCCCCGAGGATGCGGATCAGAAGACACGCGCCATTCTCGCGCGCTATGCGGACCTTCGCTACAAGGCACAGGCCGCGCGCCAGCGTGGCGCCAAGGGCATGCTGGTCGTCACGGGACCGCGCTCGCCGAACGCTGGCACCGTGGTGCCGATGAGCTTTGACACGGCGATTGCCGGCTCGGGCATCGTCGCCGCAAGCATCAGCGCCGAGGCGTTCGCGCCGATCATGTCCGCGGCCGGCAAGTCACTCGACGCGGTACAGAAGGAGTTTGATAGCGGCAACCCGCACGTGGCCGGATTCGCTATTCCCGGCGTGACCGTCACCTTGAAGTCCAATGTGATCCGCCAGCAGCAGACTGGCAATAACGTGGTCGCCTACCTCCCGGCCACGACCCCGCTCACCGGCGTGAACAAGCCGTGGATTGCGGTCGGTGCGCACTACGATCACCTTGGACGCGGCACGACCGGTGGCTCGCTCGCCGGTAAGGACGAAGCCAACGCCATTCACCATGGCGCCGACGACAACGCGTCGGGGTCGGCAACCGTGCTCGCGATTGGCGAAGCCTTCAGCAAGCAGCCACGCAAGCGCAACCTGCTGCTCGCGTTCTGGTCGGGTGAAGAGCTCGGCCTGCTGGGTTCGAACGCCTTCGTCACCAAGCCGCCCTTCGCGCTCGACACGATGGCGGCGTACCTGAACTTCGACATGGTTGGCCGCGTCGCCGACAACAAGCTCACCGTGCAGGCCACGGGCACCAGCGCGATGTGGCCGAAGCTGCTCGAGCAGGCCAA
>JBCKZH010000251.1:0-2377 GCA_038919385.1 Vicinamibacterales bacterium
AGGCTGTGCACGCCGCAGCAGGCGGCGTTTTTGCCGAAACGCAGAAAAACGTCGAGGCTCGGGACGTGGTGCTCGTGATCGCCATAAAACGTGGCGACTAGCACGGAGGTGTCGAGCAACGCGTTCACCTGGACGCTCCGGCGTTCCGGCCGGCGCGCTGCCCCCGAATGGCGTTGAGCGCATCGCGCGTTTCCTGGGCGGTGAGCGGCTCGCCGGTGCGCAAGACCCAGACGCCGCGTTCCTTCTGCAGGGGCGGCGCGGTCCGTCGGGGCCGCAGCGTCACCTGCTCGTCCTCTACGGAAAGGTCGAGCGTGTCGCCGGGACTGAGGTGCAGCTCGTCACGGAGGGTCTTGGGCAGGACGACGCGGCCCGCCTTGTCGATGGTGACTCTGGCACGCACAATGCCATTATGATTTGGTTTATGACACTTGGCAAATGGTATTCAGTGCATCCAATCGGTGCGCCTCGCCCACGTCGTCAGGGATGGTGTCCACGTCTGGAGCCGACCCGGCGGCGTGGTAGGGGTCTGTGCGCGCTTCACTCCGGCGTCACGACGGTCAGGGCCGGAAAGACCACAGCGAAGTCGGCAGGGTTGCGCGTCAGGAGGCCTTGGCGGGTGGTCGCAAATGCGCCGATCAGGATATCCGCAACGGGCCGTCGCGGCGTCCGCCGCGCCCGGCGCAATTTTACGAAGCGCGCCCAGGCCTTGTGCGCGGCCTGGGTATCCGGCCATTCCCAGGGCACCGAGTAGTCGAGCCCGGCGTGGTCCAGGAAGTCGTGCTGTCGGGCTCCGTCACCGAGAAACGCCGGCGCCAACTCAACGTAGCTGACGGGACACAGCACGAGTCCGTCGGACGCCTTGCTGTCCAGCAGCAGGGCCGACGCGCGTCCATAGTCCGGATCGTCGTCCAGCACGTCGATGACAAGACAGGTGTCCACGACCCAGGGCATCACGCGTCTCCCTCGCGCAGGTCGGCGAGCCACTCGCGCGTGCGCCGAGCCTTCCTGAACCGCTTCGCGTACCCCAGCATGGCCACCGCCCCGGCCGCCGGGAGCGCCGGCCTGAGACGAACGCGGCACTCGGTCTCGGACACCGGCTCCCACACCAGCCGTTGGCCGGGCTGGATGTGCAGTTGCTCCCGGATCCCGGCGGGAATGGACACTTGTCCGCGCTCGGTCACCGTCGTCACCATGGTTTTCATACCTCATACAATACATCATGTGATTAGATCATGTCACCCGGATCGCGCACCCATTCTCCTCCCGGTCAACCAGGCCCTGGCGGCGGCCGCATGACCGCATCTCAACAACCCTTAACAGGGCGAGCGCGCGCCGAACCTCAACACCCCCTATGCGAAATTTGCGGCCGCGTGCGCGAAGGGCCAGCCGGCCAGTTGCGGTTAGTGGTATGATGGCGGGGCGGGGATGTCTCGCGGGCAACCACGCGAACAAAGTGCTGAGAACGGCACGGTAGTTCCAACTACAGGGGGCGGTGTGATTCCGACCTGTTCGCTCCAGTCCAAGGCGCCAGCATGAGAGGCCGCAAGCCCGATCCCCTCGCCCTTCGAGTGCCGCAGAAAGTCAGCGAAGAAATCCACCACATGCCGCGCCGCCTTCGCGTCGAAGTAGCAGCCGCCGTCTAGCACCGCGCGCGAGTGTAGGCGGCGCTGTGGAGTTGGACCGGTGGGACGGTGGTTATGACAAGTTCATGGAAGAGGGGTCGGAGGACGACGTGTGCGGGGGGAAGCGTGCATCGCCCGCACGAGGATTCCCGTATGGCTGCTCGTCGGTGCTCGTCGGCTCGACGCGTCCGAGGCGGCGCTCCTTCAGGCCTATCCGACGCTTCGCGCCGAGGACCTGATCAACGCGTGGGCGTACGCCCGGCTCCACCCCGCCGAGATCGACGACCAGATCGCCGCGCAGGCGACGCCGGAACGGCAGGGCGGCGGCTGCGCAATGGCGTTGATGCCGGGGGCCAGTTCAAACGACTGGCTCCCAGCGTGCACGACATAGATTCGATCGAGGCGCAGGTCCTCCAAGGCCACCTGCATGGACCTGGTCACGGCGGGGGCCGTGGTTCGCTTGAACTCGACGCCGATTCGGTGCCGGCCGCGCACCACGAGCAGATCGATCTCGGCGCCGGAATAGGTGGCCCAGAAGAAACACTCCTCCGGCCGCGCGCCAAGCCGGCCGATCACCGCTTCGAGCGCAAAGCCCTCCCACGACGCGCCCACCACGGGATGGGTTTCGATCGCCCTGGCGTCCGGGAGGCCGAGCAGCGCGTGCAGCAGGCCGCTGTCACGCAGGTAGATCTTGGGCGCCTTGACTTGCCGCTTGCCCAGGTTCTCGTGCCAGCTCTGGAGCTGACGCACCATGA
>JBCKZH010000252.1:0-2321 GCA_038919385.1 Vicinamibacterales bacterium
CGCAGGGCCCATTATGCCCTGCGACGCCGTAGCGTCAAGGCCGGTGAGGCCATCTCGCTTTGGTCGCGCGCGCGTTCGGCACACCTCCGGCCGACCCATGGCCGGACACATGGACGCGTGGGGTAGTCATGCGGCGCGGTTCGGTTCAGTCGTCGCTCGGCTGGCGATCGTCGTCGTCGCCGTCGAACGGTAACGGCGGGTCGCGCGCGGGCCGCATCACCGGCACCTCGTCCGGCAGGCCCAGATGACGCAGGATCCGCAAGATCACTGTCGTCTCTCGGATCAGCGCCACCAACGTCAGGCGGCCAGGGCAGCGCGGACAGGCCAGGACATCAAACCCAAAGGAACAGGTTTCATACTGCACCTCCCGCAGTGGAACTGACAGGTGTCGATTCACGCGATGCATCGGTGAGCGGCGGCGCCAGATCTGGCGGCCAGTATAGCCATTGGCCGTGGTCGTTGCAGATGCGCGCCTGGATCCGTCCCTGTGTGCGGAGCCTGCCGAGGGTGGTGCGGCTGACTCCGAGCCTGGCCGAGATGTGCTCGCCGGTGATCATTCCGGCTTCGAGCAGGCGCTGTTTCAGGCTTCTGATCTTGGCGGAGTAGCGGACCCACTGAACGCTGACCGTGTCGAAGGGATCACCGGCGCCAGTGCGCAGCTCACGCTCGTTCAGGATGCGGGCAACTTGAGCGTCGGTGTACTCATCCAGGAGCGCGTCGATCTGCTGGCGCACGTCGTGGTGAGTGGCCCGCAACTGCTGAGCCGTCAGAGGACGCGGCAACGTGAAGGTGGTGGTGGTGCCGCCGCCGCGGAAACGGACAGCGGCGGTCATCTCGCGTTGTTTGATCAAGGTGACGTCTTCGATCAAGAGCGCGAGCATGCGCTTGCGCTCGCGGTGCGGGGTGTTCGGGTCGCGCCAGACGGCGGGGAAGTCCGTGGCAAGGGCGAGCATGCGTTCCCGCTCGGCATCGTCCACCAGGATCCGGTCGGCAGCGCGCCGGCGCTGGTAGTCCTCTTGCGCATCGGCCAGAGCGCGCAGTTTGGTATTCCAAGCGGACTCGAGGGAATCGGCCACGAGTCGGTTCGCGGGGTCCACGTGCAGGTACCGGCGCCGTGCGGCCTCGGCTTCGTACTGGGCCCGCTCGACCTGGCGGTGGCGAAGGCGGTCGGCTTCATCGAGGCGGGCCGTAATCTCCTGTTGGACGGCGAGCGCCAGATCGATCGCCATCGGCGTGACGGCATCGACGAGCATCTGGCCGATGGTGGCGTCAATCTGGTTGCCCACCATGCTCTGGCACACGGGATCGCCGAAGAGGCGTCCACGGCCGAGGCAGACGTAGTGGGTGATCAGGACGCCTGTGGAGCGGGTGTCATAGTGCACGTGCATGCGGCTGCCGCACAGGCCACAGACGGCGCGGCCTTGGAGGAGCGCCGGGCCTTCGCGGGCAGGCCCGGCGGTTCGCTCGAAGCCGGCCGCTTTGGACGACTCCCGCAGTCGTTGCTCGTTGCGTTCATACTCCTGCCATGAGATGTACGCCGGATGGGCGTTTGGAATCAGCACCTGCCACTGGTGGGGCGGGAGACGTTCGTGGCGTGGACGTCCGTTCGGCTGCGTGCGCCAGCGGCCGCGCCCGTAGGTATAGGCGCCCGCGTACCAGGGATTGTGCAGCGTGCTGGAGACGCGGCCCAGTGACAGAGGCCCCCACGCGAGTTGACCTTTTTCGGCGCCAGCGGCCACGCGTGACGGAAAGAGCAGTCCTCCCTGCCGGAAGTACCGGATCGTCGCATACAACGTGCCGGTTCGCGCAAACGTGTCGAAGAGCACCCGCACACTCTCTTGAACCTGAATGTCCGCCAGCCCCAGCACGATCCCAGCGCGGCCCATGCCGACCTCGGCCACGAGCTGCTGAAACCCTTCGCGGTCCACGGCCGACGCGCCCGACTTGCCGAGATCGGCGTCGATGACGATGACGCGCTCGGCCGGCCAGCCGAGCGCGATGGCGCGTTGCCGGAGCGCGTACTGCCGCTCGGTGCTTTCGGTGTTCTCCAGGACCTGCCGCAGTGTCGACTGCCGTACGTAGAGATACGCGCTGCGCTAGAGGTGACTGGCGGTGACGTTCTGGTGGGACTCGGCGATCATGGGTTCCTCTCCTGTCGGGTGGTCCACACGAGATCAGCCAGTACGGCCACGAGTCCGGCCTGCAGTGGCGGGAGCCGTCCGGGCGACGCCACCGCGGCCACCGTGGATGGCGCGGCCGGCGTGAAGCCGGCGGCCGAGTGATCGAGCCAGGCGGCGACGCCTTCCCGCATCAGCAGAATC
>JBCKZH010000253.1:0-2301 GCA_038919385.1 Vicinamibacterales bacterium
TGACGGTGGTGGCGGTGGTCGGCCCGGAGCCCCTGCGGTGTCCCCTGCCACCTCTGCTGCCAGAGTTCCTGGTGCCGGCGGTGGAACCGTCGGCAGCGAGCGCGACAGGGACCGAGGCGTCTTCACTGTGACGGTGCCGGCCGCGTTCAAGGGTGATGTCGTCTGGACGCTGCGGTACGCCGGCCAGACCCTTTCCGTTCCTGCCAGGTCCAAGTCCACGGCGTATCAACTCAGCTGGCCGGCGGCGATGGGTTCTACTCCGCCATTGCTCCGCTTCGAAGAGAAGGGCAAGGCCGGCCGTGGTCCCATGGGCATCCAGGCGCCTCTCCTGCAGGCCAAAGTCGGGACGCCGGTCTCACTGACGATTTGGATCGCCGACGATGCGGTGCACGACAAGGAGCCGATCAAGTTCGGACGGGAGAGGCCCGGCATGAACGTGTCTTGGCACAGGTACGCCGGCCCTGGTCCGGTGGCCTTCGAGCCTCAGAAGTCGGGGTTCCCGATGCTGTCCGGCAAGTCGACGACGATGGCGACCTTCAAGGAACCGGGCGAGTATGTGATCCGGGTCAAAGCGGACACGTTCGGCTATTCGGACGCCTCGGCCGGCAACCAATGCTGCTGGACCAACGGCTACCAAAAAGTCAGGGTGATACGATAACCGCCAAGTCCATCCTCGTCGTCGTTGCGCTGTGTGCCATCTGGCCGCACACGGGCCGGGCGCAGGCGGCGCCCGAGGCGCAGCGCCGGGTCGCAGCGTTCGAGCGCGATTACCCGGAGCTGAACGCGCTCTTGCTCGGGATGGAGCGTGCACATGGTGTTCTCTACGGGGCTCTCGCGCGCGGACGCGGGAAAGAGAAGGTGAACGAGTCGGAGACTTACCGGCTCATGGCCCGCCGCACCTCGGCAGGCGTTCTGAATTCGCGGCCAGATCCACAGGCCGACGCGGGGTACGCCGTGCTCGGTGCGCGGGGAGCCGAGGTCATCCGGCGGACGCATGCGTTCCATCGCGAGGCACTGGCCATCCTCGCCACTGTGGAAAAGTCTGACCGGCCGCGGGCGCTGGACGAGGCCGTCGATCGGTACCTGAGCCGTCCTGAGGCAGCACTCCCCGACGTGCCGAAGGACATGACCATCCTCTACGACCATCCGTACACGTCGATTGCGATCGGCCTGCCTGGCGCACCCCGGAAAAAGGTCCCGAAATTGAAGGGGTTCGTCTGGGCCTCGCACTGGTTCCAGCTCGCAGCGGAGGAGCCGCTGGAACTGTCCGCCGGCCCTGAAGCCCGCCGTCGGGGCCTCAAGCTAGTGACGGACCGGTTTCACCAGAAGCTGTCCTCCGGGAAGCCGCCGAATGCCTTTCCCGCGGAGCTGCCTCTAGCCCCCTCAATCGCCCCGGAACTGGTCACGACCCATCTGCGAACGGCGGCGATCATCGACAACCTGAACATGATGCACGCGGTGCTGGCGGATATCCTCGTTCATCCCAAGGTCGACCGCGTCCGGGCCGCGCTCGACCAGGTGATCGCGCAGTTCACCGATCGCAACTATCGCGTGGTGGAGGTCGACGACTGGATCAGGATGGCGCTCCGCCACGGCATCTTCGAGCAGGGTGGGCCCGCGATTGGCATCATGACGGTGTCGGACCGGAACGGCTCGGGGCACCTCCAGCACCTCGGCGGCGGACGGGGCGTCCTGCCTGGAATGAAGTAACTCATGTCTAGCCTCGATAGTTTCAAGACCCGCACCTCATTGTCCGTCGGCGCCGATACGGTAAGCATCTACAGCCTGCCCGCACTGGAAAAGGCCGGGTTCCCGAACGTGGCCCGCCTGCCGTACTCCCTGAAGATCCTGCTGGAGAACCTGCTGCGCCGCGAGGATAACGGCTTTGTGAAGACGGCCGACATCACCGCGCTGGCGTCGTGGGACCCGAAGACGATCGGCGAGAAGGAAATGTCGTTCATGCCGGCCCGCGTGCTGCTGCAGGACTTCACCGGTGTGCCGTGCGTGGTGGACCTGGCGGCCATGCGCGACGGCATCGTCGCGCTCGGCGGCGACCCGCAGAAGGTGAACCCGTTGCAGCCCGTGGAACTGGTCATCGATCACTCGGTGCAGGTCGATCACTTCGGGACGATGAATGCGAAGGACCTGAACGCGGACCTCGAATATCACCGCAACCGCGAGCGCTACGTGTTCCTGCGTTGGGGCCAGACCGGCTTCCGCAACTTCCGGGTCGTCCCGCCGGAAACCGGCATCGTGCACCAGGTCAACATCGAGTACCTGGCGCGCGTCGTGTGCCGCGAT
>JBCKZH010000254.1:0-2296 GCA_038919385.1 Vicinamibacterales bacterium
TTCTTCTTCTATTCGGCGGATCGGCAGGAGCCGCGGCACGTTCACGTAGAGCGCGATGCCAAGCGCGCGAAGTTCTGGCTCGACCCGGTTCGTCTTGAGCGCAGCGGTGGATTCGGCGCGACGGAACTTCGGGAGCTCGAACGCCTGGTGAGAGATCGCGCGTCACTCCTGGTGGAGAAATGGGATGAGTATTTCAACGTCTCCGACTGACACTGTCGAAGCTCGGGCCCAGCAAGTGGTCGTGTCCAACGACGTCCTGATGGTGGACCTGCTCGACGGGCGGACGATCTCAGTGCCCCTCGCGTGGTACCCCCGCTTGGCGCACGGCAGCGACACCGAACGTACGCATTGGCGATTTATCGGCCAGGGTGAAGGGATTCACTGGCCGGACCTCGACGAAGACATCAGTATCGACGGTCTGCTCGCGGGCCGGCGCTCGGGCGAAACCCAAGCATCGTTGCGTCGTTGGCTCGCTGGGCGACCAACTGTCTAACCACGCGCTGCACCCGACGGCCGCAATACTGTCGATGCGCGACCGCGGGTGAGCGCGACCGTTGGCACCGGAAGGAGACCAGATAACAGAAGCGCGGCCACGCCAGGTGATTCTTGGCTTCCTTCTTCTTGCACCGTCGGCGGTCATGTTTGTTCTCTGGCTCTACGAGTTCAGTCGGCATCCGGCGCACGACGATCGAGTCGCGGCGTTTCTCGGTCATTTCCCTGCAGCTCTGCGGGACCCAGGCGGGTTGGCGTGGGCCGCGCTTGGCTGTTCGGCCGCGGCAGGCGTTCTGCTTGCCGTGGCCGCTCCCAAGTCCGTCGGTTTATGGCGCGTCGCCGCGGTTGTGGGTGCTTTCGCGGCGGCCTGCCTTTTCTTCTTGAACGTTTGGCAGCTCCTATGACCGGTTTGTCTACGTATGAGATCCGGTGCCTAATTATAACAGGCGCTGCACCCGACGGCCGCAGTGCTCTCGCCTGGGGGCGGCCGCGGGTGAGCGCCGATTCGTTATGCGCCATGAGTTGACTGGCCGCGGGAGGCGAAGGATGGCGGTTCCAATCAGCCGGAAGGTCAAACGAAACGCTACGCTCTTTCTCCTGGTGGCCGGGGGGCATTCTGTGGTTTCCCGTAGTGCCCTTGCTTCTCGGCAGTCCTCCTTGGTTTCTACGCAACCTTGGTTTCTTCTCCGAGCTGATGATTGCGACCGGAACGCTTGGCACTGCTTTGGCACTGGTGTACGTCGTAGGTAACCGCAGGCTGGCACCAGTAATCGTCGCGCACTTCATCGTTACTGCGACGATTCAACCGGGCATCATGCTGGCGGCGTTCAGCGGACAGATGCGCCGCGCGGCTCCACCGACGACAGCCTGAAGCCGAGGCCCCCGAGTCGGTTTCAGGAGCGGTTTCACGCACAGGATTGCCGAGGCGGCGAATGGCGCATAAGTGACGACCGACGCTGACCGTTGAGGAGAGAGAATGGACAACGTAAAGCTTTTGAAGGATCTGTACGACGCGTTCGGCCGCGGAGATATCCCGGCGGTGCTCGGGGCGATGAGCCCGGACATCAAATGGTATGAAGCGGAGAACAATCCGTACATGCCCAGCGGCGAAGCCTGGGTGGGGCCGGACGCGGTCCTGGCCAATCTGTTCATGAAGCTGGGAGCGGAGTGGGACGGCTTCGCCGTCCATCCCGGGTCATTCCACGGCGCCGGCGAAAGCGTCATCGTCGAAGCACGTTACACCGGAACCTACAAGGCGACGGGCAAAACCATGGACGCGCAGGTCTGCCACGTCTGGGACGTCCTAGACGGCAAGGTGTCCAGATTTCAGCAGTACGTCGACACGGCGAAGCTCCAGGACGTCATGAGAGCGAGCTAAGAATCCGATCATCGCGGTCGCAGGGCCAGAATGTCGTAGATTCGGCCGCCGGCGCGCGAAACATCTGCTCGACGACGCGGGTGAGTTCGAGATCCCAAGGCGCCCCACGAACTGGAGTCGGCGTTGCGTGTCCAACATTTGACCCAGGACGCCGAGTTGACCGAGCCAGGTCCACATGGCCAGTCCTATGCGATTCGGGCTATCCTGGCCGGGCCGGGTGGCTCGTCGGCTACGGTCGTCAGCGTCTGGCACCTGCGAAACGGCGAGGAGCATCCGCGCTTCGTGACTGCGTATCCTGGAGGTACGAAATGAACCCGCAGCCTCTCGATGTGGTGGTCCTGGAACACGACGTCCCGGCGCACGGTCTTCGTCGCGGCGATCTGGGGGCGGTGGTCGAGGTGTATGGCGCCGACGCGTTCGCGGTGG
>JBCKZH010000255.1:0-2255 GCA_038919385.1 Vicinamibacterales bacterium
CGCGCCAGCGCCTCGGCCGACTCGGCACGCAACCGCGTCTCGGCAAACTCCGCGCGCTGGCGCTCCTTGCCGATCAGCCGCCGGCGCTGCACCCGGTCGAAGCCAAAGCCCACCAGGCCGACCAGCACCAGGTACATGGCATAGGCCCACCACGTCCGATACCACGGCGGCAGAATGGTGAACGCGTAGACGCCCTCCTCGCTGATCTGGCTCAGCTCGTTTCTCGCGCGGACGGCAAAGCGATAGTCACCGAAGCCCAGGTTCGTATAGTCGCGGCGCGACTCGGTGGACCACGGCGACCAGTCGGCGTCCACGCCGTCGAGCCGGGACTGATACTGGGTGGTGCGCTCGTTGAGAAAGGTCGAAGCGGCAAACTCGAACCGCATGGCGCGCGTCACGGGGCTCAGCGTGGGCGGCGCATCGCCGGCGGCGGTCGGGGCGACCGCCTCCAACTGGTTGACGGTGACGCGGCGGACGAGCGCAGAGAAGGCGGGTGACGATCGCTCGAACCGGTTGGTGTCGAACCGCGTCAGCAGACCTCGGGTGCGAAACCAGAGCACGCCGCTCTTCTCCGCATAGAACGCGTAGGAGCGGTCGAACGAGAAACGGCTGACGAGTTGCCGATCGATAGCGTAGCTGCCGTCGGCCTGCCGTGTCATCACGGCGGCGTCGCGTCCGGACGAGACGTAGATCCGGCCGTCGGGCCCCTCAATGAAATTGATGAACCCCGAGTCGGGATCCCGTTCCACGACATCGAAGGTCGTGTCGGGAACGAACCGTTTGGAGGCCGCGTCGAAGACCGCGGTCTTCCCAAGCACACTGACGTACGGCTTGCCCGAGACGGCGATCACCGTCGAGCCGCCGGGCGCGAGGCCCTGTTCAGCCCCGTACCGCTCGATCGCGGGATCCGCCGGCCGCGGGCCACTGCCCGCCGCCACGTCGGCTCCGCGAAGTAGGAGCAGCCCGGACGACTGCGTCCCGGCCCAGAGTGTGCCGTCCGCCTCCTGGAACAGGCTCAGGACCTGGTCGGTGACGCCCGGCACGCGGCCTTCGTTGACCCATCGGCCGTCGGTCCAGCGCAGCGAGGCCAGGCCGCCGGCCAGCCCCACCCAGATTCGATGCGGATCCACCTTCGAGGTAATCACGACGAAGGTTCCGAAGGACCGGTTGAGCGACTCGACGATCGGCCGGGCCACGGTGCCGTCGATCTGATAGAGGCCGTCACTGGCCGTGAGTAGCAGTTGTGGCGGGACCTTGCCGTCCGGATCGACAAATTCCCAAAAGAACCAGCACTGGTTGGCGACACCGGTCACCGTCAGCAGGTCGGGCGGGCCGCCGGGCCGCGGCGAGAGGTACTGCACGCCCTGGCCGTGAGCGATGTAGAGCCGGCCGTCGTGCCGGATCAGGTTACTGGCGGCCGCGGGTAACCCTTCTTCGGGGCCATAAAGCGAAAACGGCGACTGGGCCTCCACCCGTACCAGTCCCACGGCCAACGCGAGCCAGAGCCCTCCCTCGCGGTCGGGCATCACGTAGTAGACGGACGGACTCGCCAGGCCATCGCGCTGGTCGATCTGTTCCAGGAGCCGGCCCTGGCGATCCAGGATCACCATGCCGGCGGCCGTGGTCGTCACGGCGATCGACCCATTGGGCAGCACAAATGCCCGGTAGAGGTTGTTGGCCTTGAGCAGCGCGTCGGCTTCGGTGGCAAACGGCCGCATCGTCGCCCCGTCATAGAGGAACAGCCCGTCGCGGCGCGTCCCCATCAGCAGCCGTGTGTCATCGAACGGAATGATGACCGGGTAGGCCTCGTCGCCCATCCGCTCGGCGCCCGGCACCGGCTCGAGGCGGTCACCACGGAGCCGCATCAGCACACCACCCGTCTGGCCGACGTACAACGTGTTATTCGCGAACTGGGCGCGGTTGAAGATGCGGCCGGCGGGCTTCCACACTCTCATCGTCCCGTTCGCCCACCGGAAGATCCCAGCCTGGGTCTGGAAGTAGACGCCTTCCGGGGCCGCGAAGGTGCGCCATACGTCTTCGAACACCCGCGCATCTTCGGGCAGCTTGTCGATCAGGGACACAAACTGCGTCTCGCCCTTGGCGTCCGGCTCGATGTACCCCAGGTCGCCGACCGCGCCCACGTGGATGCGGCCGTTCGCGTCGACCGCCAGCGACCGGATGGTGCTCCTCGTCGGGGTGAAGATGCGGCGCCATGTCACCCCGTCGTATTCAAGCAGGGAGTTGGTGGATCCGAC
>JBCKZH010000256.1:0-2239 GCA_038919385.1 Vicinamibacterales bacterium
CGCCAGGTCGAGCCGCGAATCGAGGTCCCAGGCGTTGGTCGCGTCGATGCGGTCCTGGAGCTTCGACTGCTCATCCATGACCTTGTCCATCTCTTCGGGCGACAGGTCTTCGCCGAGCTTGGCGTTGGCGGCGTCGTAGCGGTCGAGCAGCGCCTTAATCTCGGCGACGCCCTCTTCCACGTTGCCGCGGACGTCCTTCTCGGGATTGAGCACGGGCTCCTGGGCCAGGTAGCCGATGCTCACGCCCGGGCCGGGAAACGCTTCACCGACGAAGCTGGTTTCCACGCCGGCCATGATCTTCAGCAGCGTCGACTTGCCGGCCCCGTTCAGACCGAGCACGCCGATCTTGGCGCCGGGCAGAAACGACAGCCAGATGTCTTTGAGAACCTGAGCGTCGGGTGGATAGACCTTCCCGAGGCCTTTCATGGTGTAGACGAATTGGGGAGGCATGCGAACTGTCGATTCTACTGGATTTAGTGATTTGGCGGATTGGTGATTTGGCGATTTCGATGGCCTCGCGACTCGGGCCCTCGATCATCGCCTTTCAGCGACATTGATGGAATCACAGGGCCGCGTCGTGTTCAAGACGCCGGTGTTTGCGTGCTCAACGCCTTTCGGCGACATTGATGGACTCACAGCGACCCGATCCCCCACATCCTGCCGCATGGCTCGTGCTCAACGCCTTTCGGCGACATTGATGGACTCACGTTGTGGGCCTTGTCCTGTCGCAGTTTGTTGATGTTGTGCTCAACGCCTTTCGGCGACATTGATGGACTCACGATGGTGACGCTGACCGCCGAGGCGGTGGGCATCGGTGCTCAACGCCTTTCGGCGACATTGATGGACTCACAGACCCCAGGTGGAGACGCCCGAAGCCCTCCCGTGTGCTCAACGCCTTTCGGCGACATTGATGGACTCACGGTTCAATTGTGTCAGGTGTTACCGAACTGCTTACGTGCTCAACGCCTTTCGGCGACATTGATGGACTCACACCTGATGCTCGATGGGTGCTGGCGTACCTTGGGCTGGTGCTCAACGCCTTTCGGCGACATTGATGGACTCACCGGGCCGCGCCGACTTCCCGCAGAGCGTCGCTGACGTGCTCAACGCCTTTCGGCGACATTGATGGACTCACGCTCTGTTGCAGGACCCACAGCACGCGCTCGTTGTGGTGCTCAACGCCTTTCGGCGACATTGATGGACTCACACCGCTGGCATACCAGGCCAAACGGAACCCGGTGCAAGGTGCTCAACGCCTTTCGGCGACATTGATGGACTCACTTGCCGCGCGTATGGTAGCGACGTCCTTGGAGCACGTGCTCAACGCCTTTCGGCGACATTGATGGACTCACGCGACGCTCCTCGAAGCCCTCGCCAATCAAGCCTTCTGTGCTCAACGCCTTTCGGCGACATTGATGGACTCACGTGTCCGGGGCCAGCGCCGCCCGCTCGCGTACCTGTGCTCAACGCCTTTCGGCGACATTGATGGACTCACATTGCGGACCTGCTGATCCACCGTGAACTCGTGGGGTGCTCAACGCCTTTCGGCGACATTGATGGACTCACGCCGATAAAATTCATGGCGGCCCGCGCCGTGAAGTGCTCAACGCCTTTCGGCGACATTGATGGACTCACTCGGTGATTCGCTCTACCTCAAGCCCGTGTATCTGTGCTCAACGCCTTTCGGCGACATTGATGGACTCACGGCCTTTGCGGCGCCTTGGGCCACGCGCGCATCATGTGCTCAACGCCTTTCGGCGACATTGATGGACTCACGGACAATTACCGTTCCGTGATCGTGCTATCCTCACGCGTGCTCAACGCCTTTCGGCGACATTGATGGACTCACTCTCGGCCCTGCAAGTGCTGGCTACGCATAGCCTTGTAGCCTGCCCTTTCAAGCACGTGGCCAAGATATCTTCAATTGCTTCCTCATCGACGCAGATCACGAGGACACCTCGTCGATTTTCACAGCTATTTTCTCGCGATCATGCATGTCGCCGGTGGTCAAATGGCACAACCTCATTGTTTCCGAGCTTTGCAGCCAAATCGTCTGCGAGGTTGGCAAACGTGCAAAGGAGCTTGATCTGCCAAACTCACAAGATGCGATGCTTGGGCGGCCGATCGGGCCACTCCAGAGGACGGTCGTTGCCGTGAATCCCCACGATACCGTCCACGCAACGCTGACACAAGGGAATGACCAAGACATCGTCGACTGGATCGAGCTTTTCAGTCAGTT
>JBCKZH010000257.1:0-2222 GCA_038919385.1 Vicinamibacterales bacterium
TGGATGTACTTCTCGGGCGTGCCGATGTCGATCCAGTAGCCGCGATCGATGTAGGCGACGAACATGTCCCGCCGTTCGATCAGCGACGGGAAGTAGGCGCGCTCAATCGAGTAGGAGACATCCTTGGGAATGCGATCGAAGGTATCCGGTTCGAGAATATAAATGCCCGCGTTGATGGTGTCGCAGGTGATCTCGTCCGGGTTCGGCTTCTCCAGGAAGCGCCGGACGCGGCCGTCGCTCTCGGTCTCCACCACCCCATACGCGCTCGGGTTATCGACCGGCGTCAGCACGATGGTGGCCTTGGCTTTGCGCTCACGATGCTGCTTGAGCACCGCGTTGACATCGACGCTGGTCATGACATCGCCGTTGAACACGATCAGGGTGTCGGTCGCGTTCTGCGCCGCGTAGCGGATGGCGCCGCCAGTGCCGAGCGGGGCGGGTTCGACGACGTAGCGCAGTCGCACACCGGTGCCGGTGCCGTCGCCGAAAACCTCTTCGATCCGGCGAGGCTGATAGTTCAGGCTGAGAATGACCTCGTCGATCTCCGGGACCTGCTTCAGTTGGTCGAGCTGGTAATGGAGAAAGGCGCGGTCGAAGATCGGAACGACCGGCTTGGGGGTATGGAGGGTCAGTGGCCGCAGTCGCGTGCCCTTGCCCCCGGCAAGAAGAATGGCCTTCATGACAAACTTCCATCTTACACGACCGAAGGGTAGAATGGCCGCGGTAGACCATGAACCTGCCGAACAGCCTCACGATCGCACGCATCTTCCTGGTGCCGGTGCTGGTGTCGGTGCTCCTGACGAAATTTGAAGGGCGGCTCGTGCTCGGCCTGCCGGTCGAGCTGGTGGCCGCGGCCATCTTCGGCCTCGCCTCACTCACCGATTGGCTGGATGGCTACCTCGCGCGCCGCCGCAAGCAAGTTACGATGCTCGGCCAGATTCTCGATCCCCTCGCCGACAAGCTGCTGATCTCGGCCACGCTCGTGTCGCTCGTGCAACTCGGCCTGGCGTCGGCGTGGATGGTCGGCGTGATCATCGGGCGCGAGATCGCCGTCACGGGATTGCGCAACCTCGCCTACTCGCGCGGCCTGGCGATGCCGGCCTCAGGGCTCGGCAAGTTCAAGATGGCTTCGCAGGTTACGGCGATCCTGCTGTTGATTCTCGGCTGGGAGCGCTGGCCGTTGTTGCTGGTGCTCGGGCAGGCGGCGCTGTGGGTGGTGCTGCTGACGGCGGTGGTATCGGCGGTCGATTACTACCAGGGGTTCCAGCGCGCCATGACCAGTCGCGCCGCAACGGTGGCCGACTTCGAAACGGCGAAGTCGGCCCGCGAAAAGAAGATCAGCTAGGCCACCGATTCGACGCCGATTGGCGCCGATTGCACTAACGCCGGGGCACGGCGAGATCGTTGATATCCACCGCGTCCGTGGTGGTCATCAACAACAACTTCGCCGAGGTCGCCGACGGGTCGGTGACGATCGCTTCGCCGATGTGCACCAGCGGCTTGCCGTCCTTGCGATCGCGGTAGATCGCGAAGCGCGCCCCAATGGCCACGCCGTGCTCCGTGCCGCGCGCAATCGAGAAGGTATCGCCGTCGCCAAACATCTGGCGGCCATTCAAACCAGGCAGGATCTGCACGCGCTCGCTGAAGTCAGGCGCCGGTGCAGCGGCCGAGGCCGTCGGCAGCGCGATCTCGACATACGGTTCGAGGTAGTCGCCTGGTTCAATCGCGTCGCAGGCATAATCGACGTGGGCCATCGCGTTGAGGTCGTCCACGGCGGTGACCGTCACCCAGCCTAGCGTGCGAACCGGCACGTAGCCGCCATCCTTCGGCAGTTCGGCTTGAGTCCCGGATGGGAGGCGCCGCACCAGGTAGCGCTGGCCAGCGGCCACGCCATCGCCGGCCGTCCTGGCGACCACCGCCAGGTCGCCACGGCTGAGCGACAGCCTGATTTCCGCGTGATGCGCCCCCTTGATGCGCACGGCTGCAGCCGGCAGTGCGGGCACGAGCAGATCCGCGCACATCACGTGCGAGGGAAGCGTGGTTCTGGACGCAAGGGCGGAAGTCGACTGGGCCCATACCGGAGCCCCCGCCAACAACGAGAGGGCGGCAAGGACGACGCTGACGCGCATAACAGGCCTACTTTCCGGCGGGTGTCCCGCCTTTGAGCTCCGCGACGCGTTTCTGCGTCAACTCGAGATACTCGCTCTTCTCGAATTCCCGGA
>JBCKZH010000258.1:0-2213 GCA_038919385.1 Vicinamibacterales bacterium
GAAGGACCCGAACGCAGGAGAGCCGCGGTTCCAGATCAACGACGGCGTGTCAGGCCAGTTGATCTTCGGCATGGATCTCGACGGCGCCACGCCAGGCAGCGTGGTGACGCTCGACGGATCAGCGCTCGGCTTCCCCCTCCAGAGCATCAACGACATCCCCGCCGGGACGTATTCGGCGCAGGCGCTGGTCCACAAGTACGAGACCTTCACACGCGCCGACGGGCACACGGTGAAGCTGCCGATGGACCGCGGCGAGGGCCAGCAGTGGGCGCGGGCGCCGGGTAATCCCTACAGCACGCCGCAGACCATCACGATCGATCCCAAGGCAGGCGGCACCATCGCCCTTCGCCTCGATCAAGTCATTCCGCCGCTGCCGACTCCCGCCGACACGAAGTACGTCAAGCACGAGCGCATTCAGAGTGAGAGACTGACGCAGTTCTGGGGCCGGCCCATGCACCTGGGCGCGCAC
Source organism: Vicinamibacterales bacterium (assembly GCA_038919385.1). GTDB lineage: Bacteria > Acidobacteriota > Vicinamibacteria > Vicinamibacterales > UBA2999 > 12-FULL-67-14b. The sequence continues at coordinate 470 of JBCKZH010000258.1, forward strand.
GTGCTGCTGCCCGAGGGCTGGGACACGCATCCCGACGCGAAGTACCCGCTGTTCATCTACCACGGGCACTTTCCCGCCGACCTCTCCAACTGGCGCGAGACGCCACCGGATCCCAACCTGAAGCCCGACTTCTCCGCCCGCTTCAATATGAGCGGCTACAACCGGGTTCAGCAGGAATACGCGTGGCAGCTCTACCAGGACTGGACCGGTCCGAACTTCCCGCGTGCGATCGTGATCGAAATCCAGCACGCGACGCCGTTCTATGACGACAGCTATGCCGTCAACTCTGCCAACCTCGGCCCCTACGGCGATGCCATCGTCGAAGAGCTGCTGCCGTATCTGGAAAAGAAGTACCGCGGCCTCGGCCAGGGTTGGTCGCGATTCATGTATGGCGGCTCGACCGGCGGCTGGGAAGCCATGGCCGCGCAGGTGAAGTATCCCGACGCCTTCAACGGCGCCTACATCGCGTGCCCCGACCCCATCGACTTCCGCGCCTTCACCGTCGTCGACATCTACAAGGACAAGAACGCGTATTGGCTCGACGACACGTGGAAGAAGACGCCGCGGCCCGGGCTCCGCAACTACCTGGGACACGTCAGCTCGACGATGCAGGAGTTGAATCAGCTCGAACTCGTGCTCGGCGCCAAGACCCGTTCCGGCCAGCAGTGGGATATCTGGGAGGCGGTGTTCTCGCCGGTCGGTGCGGACGGCTACCCCGCGCGGATCTGGGACAAGACGACTGGCGTGATCGACAAGAAGGTCGCCGAGTACTGGCGCGAGAACTTCGACCTGGTGCACATCCTGAAGCGCGACTGGAACAAGGGCCTGGGCAAGAAGCTCGAAGGCAAGCTCAACATCTACGTCGGCGACATGGACAACTACTACTTGAACAACGCGGTGTATCTCGCCGAGGAGTTCCTGGAGTCGACGAAGGACCCCTACTACGACGGCGAAGTGCGCTACGGCGATCGCGCCGAGCATTGCTGGAACGGCGATGCGACCAGGCCCAACGCGCTATCACGCCTGCGCTATCACCAGATGTACATTCCGAAGGGCGTGGAGCGCCTGCTGAAGACGGCGCCACCCGGCGCCGACCTCAAGAGCTGGCGATATTGAGCGCTGTTCGCCGGTTGACGTCGTTTCACGGCTTCGCTCGTCCTGTAAACGCGAGGATCGCGTCGGCAGCACGCGCCGCACCGCCGGCATCCAGGAAAGACTCGCGCACGGCGGCGGCCTGGCGCCGGAACCGGTCCTCCGCCAGCAGCCGCCACACGGACTCGCGGATCTTTTCCGCCGTGGCCTCCTCCTTCGCCAGATAGAGACCCGCCCCGAGTTCTTCGGCCTTCCGTCCGACGATCGCCTGCTCGCCCATCTGGGGAATGACCACAACCGGCACGCCGTAGTAGAGACTCTCGCTGACGCTGTTCATGCCGCCGTGCGTTACGAACGCCGAGACGCGCCGCAGCACTTCCAGTTGCGGTACATGAGCCGCCACGATGAAGTTCGACGGCGCCACGCCCAGATTCTCCCGGGGCACATTCGCGCCTGTCGACATGATGACCTGGCAATCCTGACCGGCAAAGGCTTCGAAACAATTCCGGTAGAACGTGGTGTCGGTGTTGAACAGAGTGCCGAGCGATACATACACAACGACGGGATGCCGCACGCGGTCCCAGGGAAAGCTGGCGGTCTCGGTCCGAGGGGTGATCGACGGCCCGACGAACTGGAAGCGTCGATCGAACGT
>JBCKZH010000259.1:0-2180 GCA_038919385.1 Vicinamibacterales bacterium
GACGACGCATTAACAGCCTTCGGCCGTCGGCCGTCAGCCGCATCTCAGAGGGCGGGCACCACGATTGTGAAAATGAAGGAGAACCGCAACGATGGAGGTGGTCGAGTCGCTGAATAGCGGCCGGGTGATATTCCTGCCCGACGAGTTTCTGGGTCGTCACATCGCTGGACAAACAAACGTCGACGTGATTCTCTGGACGGGGCACTGCGAAGTGCACGAACGCTTTTCGGCCGCCGACCTTCGTCTCTACCGTGAGCAGTACCAGGACATACAGGTCCTGGCCCATCCCGAGTGCCCCCCTGACGTGCTGGCGGAAGCTGGCTTCGTTGGATCCACCTCCGGGATGATCCGTTATGTGGGTCAGCGGCGACCGACAAGAGTCGTCATGATTACCGAAGATCCTGCGCGCTCTCGAAACACTACAGTACCCGGTGGTGATCGAACCGGCCGTTGCGGAAAAAGCCCGGCGCGCGGTCGAGCGGATGCTCCACGTGGCCGAGAGACCCGCTCAGTAACAAATGACGCGGCCATTGACAGGTTCCGGATTCACTGAACGACTACGCCAGCAAGGGATTCAATCTGGGAGGCGCAGCACCAGCACCCGTTTGTGCGCGGCATCGGAAACGGTACGCTCGACATCGAGAAGTTCAAAGTGTGGGTGCGCCAGGATTACCTCTTTCTCATCGACTACGGGCGCTTGCTGGCCCTTGCAGTTGCACGCAGTCCTGATCTGAAGACGATGACGCGCCTCGCAGAACTGCTGACCGTTGTTCTGCAGACCGAGATGTGCTTGCACCGTTCCTACGCAGCCCAGTTCGGCATTGGTCACGAAGAACTGGAACGCGAACGGAAAGCGCCGGCCACGCAGGGCTACACCGACTTTTTGTTGCGCGTGGCGGCCCTTGGCGACTTTGCCGAGCTGGTTGCGGCACTGCTGCCCTGCATGTGGGGCTTTTGTGAAATCGGGCAGCGACTTGCAGACCGGCCGCGACCCAGCGACGACCGTTATGCCCGGTGGATCGACACATACGCCGCGCCTGAATTCGCAGAGGTGGCCCGGTGGTGTCGCGACCTGCTGGACCGCCTGGCCGATGGTTTGCCCGACCGCGACTTACGGCGACTGGAAGAGGCGTTCGTCACCAGCAGCCGCTATGAGTGGCGGTTGTGGGACATGGCCTGGAAGAGGGAAAGCTGGCAGGTCTGACGCCAGCAGCGGACGCTTGGTTGACGCGGGAAATCCGGTCGACGGGCACCATTCGGTTATAATTGAGGCGTCACCGGTAAGACGCAGGTGTATTCAAGAGGGGTTCAACAGACATGATCGTGCAACGCTATCCAGAACCGTTTATCGCGCCCATGCGCGCCGAACTCTCCCGCCTCGGATTCGAAGACCTGAAGACGCCAGACGCCGTCGACGCCGCTGTCAAGCAACCGGGCACGACGATGATCGTTGTCAACTCGGTCTGCGGGTGTGCGGCAGGCAAGGCCCGGCCCGGCATCGCGCTGGCGCTCCGCCAGGGCAAGCGTCCAGACCACCTCGCGACTGTATTTGCCGGCGCCGACGTCGAGGCCACCGACACGGCGCGCGCGTACTTCGCCCCGTACCCGCCATCGTCGCCGGCGATCGGCCTGATGAAGGACGGCAAGCTCGTCTATGTGATGGAGCGGCACGACATCGAGAACCGCTCGTCGGACACGATCGCCGCTGATCTACAGAAGGCGTTCGAAACCCACTGCGGCTAAGCGTGGGGACAAACCTTGCGGTTTGTCCTATCCGCCTCGGGTATGCATTTCGAGATGCGGATCCCTGCGCAGGGTGCTCACCGGAATCAACGGTGAGCGCCCGGGCAGGGCCAGCCGCGTTTCGGCGCCTCGATCCGTGCGGGCGTGCCACACACTCGTAATCAGATCCCGCAACGCCTCGTCGCTCACTCCACCGCGCAGCGGCCCTCGGAGGTCGATCCCCTGCGCGGCATAGAGGCAGAGGTACCACATGCCATCGGCCGTCAGCCGGCTGCGGTCGCAGGACTTGCAGAAGGGCTGGGTGGTCGACCATCGCGACTGATCACGCGTCGTCCGGTGGCATCGGCGGTCGCCAGATGCGATAGTAGGAAGCGTGCCAACCCTACCGGCCGGCCGCCAGTTCATCAGCTCGGTTTTCTTCGATAACACCTTCGTCC
>JBCKZH010000260.1:0-2118 GCA_038919385.1 Vicinamibacterales bacterium
CCTCGTATAGTGGTTAGCTGAAACAGCCGGATAAGCAAGAAACCTCTAACGGTACACAGACCATGCCCAAGGTTTTCATATGCTACAGTCACAAAGACGAAGATTGGAAAAAGCGGCTGCAAGCACAACTAGCGGTGTTGGAAAGCCAAGGCTTGCTTTCGGTTTGGGAAGACCGCCAGATAGCTGCGGGTGATAACTGGTATCCGGAAATTAAGCAGGCTATCGAGGCGGCGCATGTTGCCATTCTGTTGATCAGTGCCGACTTCCTGAGTTCAAAATTTATTACTCGTGAGGAAGTTCCACGCTTATTGGAACGTCGTAAGAAAGAAGACCTACGGGTAATTCCGCTAATCTTGAAACCCTGTCCGTGGCAGACAGTCGATTGGCTGAGCAAAATTCAAGGTAGGCATAATGACAACCAACCATTATCCGGCCTCAACGAACATGATCAGGATCATTGCCTGAGCGAACTGGCACTGGAAATCAATGAACTGCTTAAAAGCATTCCCCCCAGCACCAAGCCAGACTCACCAGAAAAATCTACTGCTCCATCATCCTCGACACTAGCTACCTACGATCCGCGCAATGCAGCCTTTCTGGTTCCCTTTCGCTCCAAAGGAAAGTTCATGGTGGGGCGAGATGCAGCCTTGAAAAAAGTTCGCCAGCAACTGCTCGAAGGTAAACCCACCAGCATCGGACAAACAGCGTTGTTCCAAGGCATCGGCGGGCTGGGCAAGACCCAGCTTGCGGTCGAGTATGCGTACCAATATCGCGACGAGTATCCCAACGGTGTCTACTGGCTCACCGCAGACGAAAACATTGATGCCCAGTTGACCCAGATCGCCGTCGCAGCACGCTGGGTAGCCTCGGAATCGGAACACGCGATCAAGCTGGATGTAGCTCGCCATCGCATCAAGAGTTATTCAGGTTGCCTGATCGTTTTCGATAATTTGGAATCGGTGGATGCCATCCGCGATTACCTGCCAGAGCCATCGGCCAATCCACACATTCTGGTGACCAGTCGCAGCGAACAGGCGATGTTCACTGACGTAAAACTCGAACTTCTGAATGATGAACAGTCTCTTTTGATGTTGCTTCAGGAGGCCAAGACGCAGCCAAAGAATCAGGAGGAAGAATCCGCTACCCGTGAAATCGTCGCTGCCTTGGGTGGCCTGCCACTGGCACTAGAGTTGGCCGGTGCCTACCTTGCGCACCGCCCCATTGGCTGGTGCGCTTACCGCAATCTGCTGCGAGAAAATTTGAGACAAGCACTACCAACGCAGCTTGCCAGTCTGACACGCCACGAAGCCGATTTATTCAAGACGCTGGCTGTCAGCGAACAGGACATAGACGAAGAGCCTCTCTTGGGCGAAGTGCTGGATCTGCTTACCTGGAGCAGTTCCTCACCCATGAGCCTGCGGCTGATGGCGCACCTGCTCGATGTTCAGCCGGCCCAGTTATACGGAGCCTTGGGCTTGGGCGTAGCGCTGCGGCTGCTACAACAAGTTCCGGATAGCGAACGCTACGCCGTCCACCGGCTGGTGCAGGAAGTGCGTCGGCAAGATCGGCCTCTCGTTCAGCGTAATGATTGGGCCAACGAAATAATGCAACGCTTGGGCGACTGGTTCGAGGCAATCCGCAAAGACTTCCGGGAGTTACCTGTCTTCGAGCTGGAATTCGATCACTTGCGCGCATGGCAGGTTCACGCTGAGCGTTCTTTACCTATTGCATCCGCCCGCCTGCTCTGGCTGCAAGCCTATCCCTCCTATCACCGTGGACGTTATAACGATGCTCTGCGCATCGCGCGGCAGGCACTTGATGCATATGAAGCTCAGGACTTTGGTCACACGTCCCTGAAGGCGAACCTGCTCAATGACCTTGCCACTTGCCTCTCAATCATTGGGGACTATCCCCACGCCCTTGAACTCGGCCAGCAGGCACTCCAAATGCGGCACGAACTATTGGGCGACAAACACCCTGACGTTGCTAGCTCACTCAGCAATCTCGCCAGTTGTTACTCAAGTCTCGGTAACCATTCCCGCGCCCTTAAACTCGGCCAACAGGCACTTGAAATGCAGCGCGAACTATTGGGCGACAAACACCCTGACGTTGCCTCAT
>JBCKZH010000261.1:0-2117 GCA_038919385.1 Vicinamibacterales bacterium
TGACCCACTCGGCAAACGCGAGGTTCGTCGTGACCACCGTCGCCCGGCGCTCGTAGCGGTCGGTGATCAGATTGAAGAGCAGCTCGCCGCCCACGCGGTCGAAGGGGACGAACCCGAGCTCGTCGATGATGAGGACATCGAGCGTGAGTAAGCGCTTTTGTAAGCGGCCCAGCTCTCGGGCATCGCGCGCCTCGAGCAGTTGCCGCACCAGGTCCGCGGCGCGCGTAAAGAGCACCCGCCGTTTCTGTTTCGTCGCCTCGACGCCGAGCGCAATCGCCAAGTGCGTCTTGCCGGTGCCAATCGGCCCCGCCAAGATGAGATTCTCCGGCTGCGTCACCCACTCCCCACGGGCGAGCGTGTGGATTTGCGTCGCGTTGACACCCTCGCTGGCCGGGAAGTCAAAGGTGTCGAGCGTTTTGGCTTCCGGGAAACGGGCCTCCTGGAGCCGCTGGCGGATCACGGATTCATGTCGCGACGCCTGCTCGGCCGACAGCACCTCGTGCAGGTAGTCTTCGTGCGGCCACGGCGCATCGCGCGCCTGGCGCGCCAGCGCTTCAAACACGCGGGCGAGGCCCGGCAGCTTGAGCGCCCGGGCTTGGGCCACGATCAGATCGCGGGTCAGCGTGGCCGTACTCATTGGACACCGCCCTGCAACAGCGCGTCATAGTCCGCCGCCGAGCCGTGGCCGACGTCGATGTCCCGCCAGATCTCCGGGACGTCGGTGAGCGACAACGTGAGCGGCGTCGGTCCCGGCGCGAGGGCCAAGAGCGGCGACGTCCCGGCCGCCAGCGCGGCGGTCACGATCGGGACGACGACCGAGGCGCCGCGGGTTTCCACATGCCCGAGGATCTTGGCGAGGATCCGCGCCGCGTCGCGTGGCCCATGACCCGCCGTGAGCTGGTCCCAGAGCGCGGGAAACGGCGCGCCTAAATCGCGGAGCAGATCGGGCAGCACTTGCCGGACCGCTTGCGGTTTCTCCGCGAGCGCGGACAAATAGTGCCGATAGTCGATCGACCGCTCGCCGAAGCGCTTCCGCGGATGCACGATCCGCTGCCCCTCGCGGCCGACGATCGTCACGGTCATCGCGCCGATCCACGTCGTGAGATCCAAGCCCGCCCACCGGCACGGTACCGAGTAGTACGCGCCTGCGACGCGCGCCAGCGCGCGTGGTGTGATCGTCGCGACCGTCACCGTCTCGGCGACGAAGGGCACGTCGCTGACGCGCAGCACGCGCTGCTCCTCCGCAAACAGATCGCCAATCGTCGCGTCGTTCCCGGCCCGCCGTTCCCCGATGCGCGCGTCGAGCTGCGCGAGCAACGCGACATTGATGCCTTCGAGCGCCGGCCCGCTCGGAATCGGCACCAGCGCTTGCAACCGAATGGCTTTACCTCGCGCTTCGACGCCCCCCTTGTCATGGCCGACCCCGGGCCGGCAAAAGCAGGGCTCGACCAGATAGTGCGACACCAGGGCGGTGAAGCGATGGGTCAACGTCCGCTCGCCGCCGACCAGAATCTTCGTCACGGCCGGCCGGAGATTGTCGTACGCAATGCGCGCGGGCACCCCCAGATGCGCAAATGCGCGCACGTGACCGTCGAGAAAGCTGACCTGGTCCTGCCGCTCGTAGATCCAGCCGAAGTCGCGGCCGGAGTACATCAGCCGCAGTAAAAACAGCCACGCCTTGCGGCGCACGCCGTCGATGTCGACGAGGACCTCGAAGAAATCCACCTCGGCCAAATCGCCCGCGCGATACGTCAGCGGGATCATGACCTCGCGCCGCTGCCGCTTCCATTCGGCCACGGCCTGGCGCACCAGGGTCACGCCGACCGCCTTCCCCTCGGCCTGCAGCATCTGGTGGAGCCGCGTGGCGGTCAGACGCTGTTTGCCGCCCGTCCATGCGACCGAGGCCTCCAGCAGCGCCTCGACCCGCGGCCCGACGACCTCCCACACCGGTCGTCCCCGGCCCTCCGCGTGGTACCCCGGCGCCGCCTGCGTGAGGTATTTCTTCACCGTGACCCGCGAGATACCCAACTCGCGCGCAACCTGCCGCTGGGTGCGGCCTTCTATCAAGACTTGGTGCCGAACGACATGAACCTGATCCATTCTGAGCATCCTCTTAG
>JBCKZH010000262.1:0-2081 GCA_038919385.1 Vicinamibacterales bacterium
AGATGGTTCCGAAGTTAATCCCGAGGGCGTTAATGCCGTTCTTCCAGTCTTCGGCATAGAACTGCCCGAGCCCAGGAACAACCGTCGAGAGCCTTACTGCGACCTTTGGCGACTTCTGTTTGACGCTGCGCCGATCCGACAGCACCTTTACAATCTCAGCGCCTAGCCGCTGAGCCTCAGGGTTACCCTCATCAGTGAAGGATTGGAATGCCTTGGTGGCCTCGTCGGTCCTTCCCATGTAGAGATTGCATACCCCGCGAAGGAACGCCGCTCGACTCCTGATCTCAGCGACCGAACTGAACATCTCAAGCTTCAAGAGCCTGAAGTCCGCCAAGTCGTAGCGCCCCGCCGACATTTCCGTAACTCCCAGCGCCACCCGCCAATCGTCACGACGGACCTCATCACCCTCAGCCTGTATTGCATTGAGGAACATTTCAGTCGCGTCATCGAGCCGACCCTGAGTTCGATACGCGATCGCCATTCTGCCGAAGGCGTAGGCCACCTCATTTTCCTGGCGATCCGAGTTGAAGAAAATGTAGCGTTTGTACTCGGTGATAGCTTCGTCGAATAGCCCAGCTTTCTGAAGCCGATCGCCGAGCGCTAGAACACTATCAACCCTCGCAGGAGCGACTGCGAGCCATGCCATCAACCCGATGCCGACGAGATTAGCGAAAGGCGACACGGATTGACACCCGAGCCCTGCGAAAGAGAGCCGATTCTGCTTCCTCGTTGAAGAGCCGCACGGCGACGACAGAGCCATAAATGTTGCCGACGTACAAGAACGTTGCTATCGAGCCGTACACCCACCCCCGGACCGAACCTCGGCCGTCGCGCTCGAACCCTCTATAGGATTGCCAACTGGTAAGCGCGAATGTCACCAGAGACAGTAGTCCCTCTCCTTTCTTGCCTGCATATATCCGTCCTGTGCCCGGAACCATGGAGGCGAGAATGCCGGCACGGACGGGACTCTTGCGCGGCAGTTTCAAGCCCTCAGCCGCCAGTTGTGCAAACGTCGCGACATCAGGGTCAAGTGATCCGCTCTTTAGTACCTTTCGAAAATGCGTGTCTGCTTCTTCCCAATGCCGCCACAGTAGGAGATTGACGCCTTGGAGGCTCGCGAGCGCCGCCTCTTGTTGCTCGGTGCGGCTGCGCTGGCGTTCGTCGGCGAAGGCTGCCTCGGCCTCAGGGTACCTTCCAGCGAGAATAAGGCTTTGGATCATCTGGACGTGCGCCTCGCCAGCGACGTCGGTTTCCGGATACAACTCGGAGATCTGACGGAACGTCTCCAGCGCTCGCGGAAAGTCCTCACTCAACTTAAAGCAAACACCGATCCTCATGCGGACGGCGGCACCCTCCGTGTCTGACTCTGGCAACAACGATAGGTACCGTTGATACTCGGCTCCCGCACGGGAATAGTCGCCTCCGTCAAAAAGAAAATCAGCGAATTTGAGAATACTGGCGGGTCCGAAGTAGGCCGGTTCCTGTCCACGTGCGGAACCAGGAAAGACGAGACTCAAACAAAACAGTAGGCCTTGCACGAGCGCCGCCGACCGCCGGCAGTAGGATTTGCTGGCATCCCGATCGCTCTGCAGAGACTTATTGGATCTTCTTAGGAGTACGCGCATAGAAGTATTCCATCGGAAGGTCGATTGCTAGGCCCGTGGACACGTCTAGCGGATAAGTCGCTTTACTGAATCCATTGCAGCGTTGAACTCTGTCTGATGCCATAGCCAGGCCATGTGCAAGTCCGTAGTGCTCAATCGCGCGGGTGGCGAACCGAGAACAACTCACAGTAAAGTTGCAGACCTGACCATCCTGCGAAGAAATCAGCTGTTGATATACACGAATCAACCCGAGAGCGGCAGGCCGCAGTTCGCCGTGCGCGAAAATTTGTCCAGGGCGGCGAGATGGCCCCGAGTTCGAATGGGATCTGACGATGAGCTTCAAGTCGTCTGGCAATTGACCAGCCATCACCGTGGAAGTTCCGGCGATCGCGAGAACAGCGAATGCAAGGAGCGCTCTACCAAACAATGTCCTTCACCTCGATCCCGGCCGGAATCCTAAAATTCGCAGCCTCTGGC
>JBCKZH010000263.1:0-2059 GCA_038919385.1 Vicinamibacterales bacterium
CCGGTGTTCGGCGCTCCACACGAAGACGGGATGTTCCTGTTGTCCGGCGCCTCCGTGCCAAGAAGGTAGAGCGCCTTGTGCGGCTCGAGCCATTCCTTCTCGGCATCAGGCAGGACATCGAGCGCATGGTCGGCAACCCAGTCGTGAGTCGCGTATGGCGGGTTGCTGCACTCCGAGTCCAGGTTCGTCGCCGCGTTCCCGCTCGGCCCGTTGTTCCACGCACCAAGCGTGGCCGCAACGAGCAACACGAACACTCCGACGCAGTTCGCGCCGAGATTTGCCTTCATCGTTCCTCCGGCGAATGAGTTGGAGCTATGGGACCTTCCTTCGCCGCGAACGCTCGCAGCTAAGGACAGGAGGTCGGAAACCGCCGCCTGACCCGCAACTCGTTGATCGCGCGTATCCTAGCATGGTGGACAGCGGTGACAGCCGCAATGAGGAACAGAACGACGGTTAACCCGTGCGAGAATCTCGCCATGAGCACAGTCTACGCGGGGAGAGCCTGTCGAAAGAGGGTGCGGGGCGGGGGAATCGAACCCCCATCGTTCCTCTTGGGTAACGCGAATCTCAGCTAGCAAAGCATCTCTCGTTTGGGTTGGAGCTAACCACCAGGCCCCGCAGGAACTCGACTCCGCACCAAACACTTGCCAAGACGGCGATTGTGTTGTTCATGAGCATCTCCTTTGCAATCACAACGTAACCGATCGCGAGGAAGGCCAAGTCCAACCCAAACGAGACGTCAATTGCCACCTCAAGTCGCGCCGTTATCCCCAAGAACGCGAGAGCCAGATAGGCTCTAAGACATTGGAACTAGCGACGAGAAAAGCGCAATGTAATGGTGACTCGTCTAAGTCGGTCTTGTCAAATTCGGGAAACCGGGAAACATGGGTAACACTCACGGAACTAATTGCCCGCTTTGTTGTCTCTCTGGGCCTTGAGTTTGCTCTTAGCGAGCCTCGTTCGTTCCTTCCAACGCTCGGCAGAACGGCTGCGAAGTTCCGCCCGCCTTTCGCTGGTGGTGAGATAGGCTATCTCGCGCTGTGACGTTCCGTGTTGCCGACCTTGAAGAAACGTAGAAATCTGGACCGGTCGTCGGCGACGCCTAAGGTTGCGTTCGTTCATGCCGCGCCCCATGCGGTGTCGCGGCTGGGCTTTGTTGCTGCTGAGATCATTCGCGCATCGAAATAGTCACACTCTGGCTCGACGCTGACAGGCCTACTCGACGGGGCTGTCAGACATGCGGTGCTGGCCCAGGAAGTAGTGCCCGCCCTTGCAGCCTTCGGAATCACGCTTCACGCGATGCTCAACGTGATCGGCTGGGCCATGCTCGACTTGCTGGCGATGGATGCGGACGCGCCCGTTGCAGTAGAGGCAACGGATCTCAGCAGCCGCGCCATGGGAAGTGTCCACAACGGCAACCTCAACCCACTGGTGGCTGCGGATGCCCTCCCGTATGAACAGCTTCTTCTGCTCGCATTTTCGCATCAAGCTCACATCCCGCCTCCCAGACTTACGCAATGCGTATGGTCATTGACCGAAATAGACCTGATCGGGCCGTCGATACTATCGAATAGTCACGCCATCCGAGTGTGTACGACCCCGACACCTGCAGCGGATTTTCGCGGTCCTTGATCGTTCCGGTAGCCGCTGCCGACCCCCAGTGGCATGCACCGCAAAGCACGCGACCCTCGTGGAGTCGAAACTTCGCATCGACCGTCGTACTCGAACGCGCGGGTAACCAGTATCTGCTGTCGTTGGTCAGCAGCACTACGTACGCCGCCATCGGGCCATGTGCGGTCACGACTCGCTCCAGCCGACATACATCCTTGATAGTGTCGTATCTGGCCAAGTCTTGCGCCGCCTGATCGGTGAGATCGAACACCTCGCCGTTGACGACCTGGTTGCGCCGCTCGAAAACTAGACCAGGCCGCCGCTCGAAAAGTAGACCACCTGAAGGACGTTCATTCTACCCGTCTTCGTGTTGATCCACCGCCTCTCTGAGCCTTTCTCTCAGCAGCCGGGCGGCGCGATCCGCCGTTCTTCAGGCGGATCGCGCCGC
>JBCKZH010000264.1:0-2039 GCA_038919385.1 Vicinamibacterales bacterium
TAGGAAGTTTTGCTTGCCTTGGTCTCCGCCCAAGCCGCCCAGCTCTTGCCGTCGGTCGAGATCTCCACTTTCCACGTGAATGACTTGCCGTCTGGTGTGAAGGTCGCCTCTATGCGCATCTGGTAGCTCGTTCCCTTGACTGTCATCGTGCCGGAGAACTTCCACACGTTTCCAGTCACCGACCCAGATCCCTGCCAGATGGCGCCATCGTTCTGATATCCAAGGTACCGATAAGTCTTCGAGGCGGGGTCGTACACGTGTGTCTCGCCAAACTGGATTCCTCCAAAAGGCCCCGACTCCTCGCCACTGTTCTGAATCGCGAACCCGCCCGCGACCATCCGCCCGGTCTGCTTCCCGGAGATTTTCGAGGCCGGACCAAGGGGGCTCGCCTTCGCCTCGCCCGCGTACTGCCAGGTTCCAGCAAACATCGCCAACTTCTTAGCTTCCGGTCCTGGCTGCGGCGCTTGTGCCAGAACAGAAATGCTTATCCCGAAAACGATCGCTACGAGACAAACCCAAAAGCACTTTCTCATCGCAAATCCTCCTTCGACATTCATCGTGATTCTCTGTGTATTGACTCTCACTCCCAAGCCTCCGCGCACTGCCATCGGCGCACGTTCGCCCTACAGGTCCGGCTAACGGCCAGGTTTCAGCCGCGGCGGCTCATGATGGCACCGGCCGCCGTCGGCTGCAAACCGTGTTAGCCCGCGCTGCCTCAAGCCGCGAACGGAATGATCTCCAATTCAGCGGAACTGTCAGCGTTGGAAAGCAATGTCTCAACCTTGGCGAACACGGCATCTGCGATAAGGTACTCGCTGCAGCCTTCGCATTGCGCGACGGGCAAATCCTTGAGAATGACGATGGTTCGCTCGCTGACCTTGAACGGCAGGTCAGTCGTTGTCGCCCGCAACGTGGCGCCGCACACACGGCATGTCATGTCTGGCTTCTCCTTGTCTTGAGATCCGGCTCCCATTCGTTCGGGTGGGGACGATACGCGGTGACTACTCGCACGTGGTCCGCTGCGACGTCGGCTCCGAACAGCACGTGGAACCCGCCGCTCGTCTGGGCGGCGAACACCAGGTAGCTTGGGAGATACTTGTCATCTGGATACGATTCGATGATTTCGTAGCGGTCCACGGCCGCGAAGATCTCATCCCTGGTGATGTGACGCCCTGCCAGCCGCATGTTCACATGGTACGTCCAAAACACCTTGCGATCACGCACGCATTTCCGGATGAATGCGAGGGCGTCGTCCGGTATCTTGCGGCCTGTCGCCATCATTGAGGAGTCTCGCTCATTCTCGAGTCGCGCTCAAGCGGGCTAACGGCCAGGTTTCAGCCGCGGCGGCTCATGATGGCACCGGCCGCCGTCGGCTGCAAACCGTGTTAGCCCGCGCTGCCTCAAGCCGCGAACGGAATGATCTCCAATTCAGCGGAACTGTCAGCGTTGGAAAGCAATGTCTCAACCTTGGCGAACACGGCATCTGCGATAAGGTACTCGCTGCAGCCTTCGCATTGCGCGACGGGCAAATCCTTGAGAATGACGATGGTTCGCTCGCTGACCTTGAACGGCAGGTCAGTCGTTGTCGCCCGCAACGTGGCGCCGCACACACGGCATGTCATGTCTGGCTTCTCCTTGTCTTGAGATCCGGCTCCCATTCGTTCGGGTGGGGACGATACGCGGTGACTACTCGCACGTGGTCCGCTGCGACGTCGGCTCCGAACAGCACGTGGAACCCGCCGCTCGTCTGGGCGGCGAACACCAGGTAGCTTGGGAGATACTTGTCATCTGGATACGATTCGATGATTTCGTAGCGGTCCACGGCCGCGAAGATCTCATCCCTGGTGATGTGACGCCCTGCCAGCCGCATGTTCACATGGTACGTCCAAAACACCTTGCGATCACGCACGCATTTCCGGATGAATGCGAGGGCGTCGTCCGGTATCTTGCGGCCTGTCGCCATCATTGAGGAGTCTCGCTCATTCTCGAGTCGCGCTCAAGCGGGCTAACGCCAGATTTCAGCCGCGGCGGCGCAGGAT
>JBCKZH010000265.1:0-2038 GCA_038919385.1 Vicinamibacterales bacterium
CTTCTGAGAATAGGTTGGTGGGGCGAATTCCATTTCGAGCCATCCGATCAGATGCGTTTCGATTAGATCGAGCGGAAGGTCCAGGCGGTCTGCGTGAATGTGCTGCACGGACTCAGTCATCGAAAGCCCTTTCCCATCTTCCCAAATGATCTTGCGATTCTTGGCGTCGACATCGGCCTTTTCTAGCAACATCCAAACAGCATCGGACACTACACCGGAAAGCTCGCCTTCAGGAGAGCCCATCCAGTCGAAAAAATCTTCGAGGAAGGGATGGTCCTCGAAGGGATGTTGCTCCTGCCGTTTGCCCATGAGGTGAGCATAGCGCTGCTGGGTCAAGGTCTGCGCGCCAGTTTCATCTTGAGGCGACTGTGCTCAATGCTCAAGGCGATCCATTGTGTGCTCAAGGCTTTGAAGCGCTTGTAGTTGCCGATCTGGCGGCGCACATCGCGCAGGCAGTCGCGGGCAATGTAGTCGGTTCGGCTCTTCATCTCCCGCGTATAGCTGAGCTGGTAGTAGGCCCCGCTTTGGTTCTGGGGGTCTTTGTACTGACGGGTTAGCGACCCGGGCCGCATTTCATCGATTGCGGTCAGTTCTGCCTTGATCCTGTCAATGCGTGTTCGGATCTCATCGAGGCGTTTGCTTGTCATTGGTATAGCATATACATGCTATACTCTATTGACAACAACAACGAACCGGAGGGCGCGATGTCTCTGTGGATGGCCTGGTGGAATGCGATCTGGTTGCTGCGCCCAGCGTTCTCACGCCTGCGCAGCTTCATGTGGTTCGCCACGGCCGTGGCCGGATTGACGGTGCGCACGGAGCTGCTGGGCGTAACCAGCATCGTGCGGGCACTGAAACTACGGGCTCGCCTCTACCACAAGCTGCTCGATAGCTTTCATAGCGGTGCCGTGAAGCTCGATCGCCTCTCGGGGCTGTGGACACAGGCGGTGCTGCGGCTGTTCCCTGAGCCGCTGCGCGTCAATGGGCGGCGGGTCCTGGTCGGGGATGGCATCAAAGTACCCAAGTGCGGCAAGAAAATGCCGGGCGTGAAGCTGCTGCATCAGCAGTCGGATTCGAACACCAAACCCGAATACATCATGGGGCACTCCTTGCAGGCGGTCAGCGTGCTCGTACAGGCCGCTCAGAGTGTCTTCGCGGTACCGCTGGCGGTGCGCATTCACGAAGGTCTGGTGTGGTCCAATCGCGATCGGCGTACCTTGCTCGACAAAATGCTCGCGCTGATCGAGATCGTCGCAATCAAGGAGCCGTTCTACTTCGTGGCAGATGCATACTACGCCACTCGCAAAATCATCAACGGTTTGCTCGATCAGAACAACCACCTGATCTCCCGGGTGCGATCCAATGCGGTCGCCTATGCTCCGTACTTGCACAGTGGCCCCCGCAAAAGAGGCCGCCCCCGGTTCTACGGTACGAAGGTCAAGCTCAAATCATTGCTCAACGATCCCAAGCCCACGCACTCGGCCGCGAGCCCCGTCTATGGCGAGCACAACGTCACGATCCAGTATCGGGTCTGCGATTTGCTGTGGCGTCCGGTCGGCCGGCTCGTGCGCTTCGTGGCCGTCATTCATCCTTCCAGAGGTTCCTGCCTGTTGATGTGCACGGACCTCTCCTTGAGTGCCATCGAGATCATTCGCCTCTATGGGCTGCGCTTCAAGATCGAACACAGCTTCAAACAGGCTGTTCGTCTGATCGGTTCATTCGCCTACCATTTCTGGATGCAAGACATGAAGCCGCTTCACCGCCGCAACGGTAATCAATATCTTCATCGTGAGTCCCTCGACTACCGCAACGCCATCAAACGCAAGATCCACGCCTATCATGTCTTCATCCAGGCCGGTGTCGTCTGTCAGGGATTGCTTCAGTACCTGGCGGTCGCCTTTCCCAAGCTCGTGTGGGAGTCCTTCGGCTCCTGGCTCCGAACCATCCGCCCCGGCATTCCTCCATCTGAGTTCGTCGTTGC
Source organism: Vicinamibacterales bacterium (assembly GCA_038919385.1). GTDB lineage: Bacteria > Acidobacteriota > Vicinamibacteria > Vicinamibacterales > UBA2999 > 12-FULL-67-14b. The sequence goes on from JBCKZH010000265.1 coordinate 1,982, forward strand.
CAATGCACTACGCCAGAGCCTGCCCGAATTTCTCTTGACTGCCGTCCAACGCAATTT
>JBCKZH010000266.1:0-2025 GCA_038919385.1 Vicinamibacterales bacterium
CGCTGGCCACGTTCTACCTCGGCTTGTTCCTGATCGTGATTGGCACGGGCCTGCTCAAGGGCAACGTCAGCGTGATTGTCGGCAAACTCTACGGCGAGGCCGACATCCGGCGAGATGCGGGATTCTCCATCTTCTACATGGGAATCAATCTCGGCGCGTTCCTCGCGCCACTGGTCTGCGGCTACCTCGGTCAACAGGTCAGTTGGCACCTCGGCTTCGCGGCGGCCGGCGTGGGCATGCTGATCGGCGTGATTCAGTACGTGATGGGTGGCGCCAACCTCGGCGACGCTGGCATCAGCCCCGCGCCCGCGCCGACCCCGGCGATTGCCGCACAGTGGAAGCGCCAGGTGCAAACGTCGGTGGGCGCCAGCGCCGTGATCGTGGTGCTCGCCGTGCTGGCCTCCTCTGCCGGCCTGATCCAGGTCTCGGCCACGCAGGTGGCCGATGCCGCCGGTGTCTTTCTGTTGTTGGTCGTGGTGGGATTTTTTGGCTGGCTGTTTTTCTCCGGCGGATGGACGCCGGGCGAAAAGAAACGCCTCTATGTGATCGGCGTCCTGTTCTTCGCCGCTTCACTGTTCTGGTCCGTGTTCGAACAGGCGGGCTCCACCCTGAACCTGTTCGCCGAGCGCAGCACGCGCAACGAAGTGTTCGGCATGGCGTACCCGAGCAGCTGGTTCCAGTCGATGAACTCGTTCTTCATTTTCGCCTGCGCGCCGATCATGGCCTGGCTGTGGATCAAGCTGGCCTCAAGTGGGAAAGAGCCGACCAGTCCGGCCAAGTTCGGCGTCGGCTTGGTCTTCGTGGGGCTGGGCTTCTTGATTCTGATCGTCCCCGCTCGCGCATCGGAGCAGGGGGCGCTCGTGAGTCCGATGTGGCTCACCGCTACGTACTTCCTGCACACGATCGGCGAGCTGGCACTCAGTCCGGTCGGACTGAGTGCCATGACCACCCTGGCGCCGGCCCGCATCGCCGGACTGATGATGGGCGTGTGGTTCCTGGCCGCGTCTGTCGGCAACTTCATCGGCGGCCGCGTCTCTGGGTTCTACGAATCGTTCGCGTTGCCGACATTGTTTGGGTCGGTCGCGGCATTCGCCATCGTCGCGGGCCTCATCCTGCTGGCCCTGGTACCGTCGATGCGGCAACTGATGCCGGCGCCTGACAAAGCGGCCAAGTAGGCCGCGGCGCCGCGAGGTAAACTCGATCTCGTGCGCGTCGTCCTCGTCAGTACTTACGACCTCGGCCGCCAGCCGTTTGGCCTGGCCTCGCCGGCGGCGTGGCTGAAGCGCGCCGGATTCGACGTCACGTGCGTTGATCTGTCGCGCGAGAAGCTCTCGGATGCCACGCTGGCGACCGCGGAGTTTGCCGCGATCTACTTGCCCATGCACACGGCCACCCGGCTGGCCATCCCGGTGGTGCAACGCATGCGCGCCGCCAATCCCGCGCTCACGATTGCCGCCTACGGGCTCTATGCGCCGTTGAACGACGCCTTGCTGCGCGAGCATGGCGTGTCGGTCGTTTTGGGGCCTGAGAGCGAAGACGAGCTGGTGGCGGCGGCGGGTAGGGCGGGTGGGGCGGGTGGGGCCAATGGGGCTGGTGAGGCAGGTCGGGCGGGTGAGGCGGGTGTAAGGCTTTGCCTCGGCTGGCGTTCATTCAGCCCGATCGCAGTGGACTGCCGCCGCTCACTCGATATGCCAGCCTGCAGATGCCAGACGGCACCCGCAAAGTCGTCGGCGCGACCGACGCCACGCGCGGCTGCAAGCATCGCTGCCGGCACTGTCCGATCGTGCCCATCTACGACGGCCAATTCCGCGTCGTCCCGGTTGACGTGGTGCTCGCTGACATTCGTGCGCAAGTGGCACAGGGCGCCACGCACATCACCTTCGGCGATCCAGATTTCTTCAACGGTCCCACGCATGCCCGCAAGCTGATCGAGGCGCTGCATGCCGAGTTCCCGTCGCTCACCTACGACGCCATCATCAAGGTCGAGCATCTGTTGCAGCAGCGTGCGCTGCTCCCGGTGTTGGC
>JBCKZH010000267.1:0-2009 GCA_038919385.1 Vicinamibacterales bacterium
TTCCACCAGGGCACCTTGACCGGTGAGTCGAGCATGCCGGAGTCGATGATGATGGGAAGATGGGCGCGACGATGGAAGCGCACCGTCACTTCAGAGGGTCCCACGGTGACGGTTGCGGGCATGTTGATGAGGTCGCGGAAGATGTGCCCCGCTTGGGCATCAGCGTAGCCGCGCATTTTATGTGCCAGTTGCCGGTACAGTCCGCTGGCGATGACCAGGAGTGCCATGTCGAAGTCCACTTTAATGCCGACGGACGAGGAGAGCGCGTTCATGTGGAAGAATCGGACCGCGTCGGACAGCGCGTTCTCGATGAGCATCCGCTTGGCGTAACGGGTGATGACATGCTTTGCGCTTCTGCTGTCGTTGGTGAGCAAGATCGTTGATTCCTCGTGTCCAAGATTGGTGATGAACATCTGACGGAAGTTGCTCTCTGCGATGCGCACGGACTGCTCGTAGACCTTGGGGAATCGGTACTTACGCGTGGGCACATCGAGTTCGACCTCGCGAAATGCGGAGGCGGGCAGAAGGGCGATCTCCTTCTTGAGCGCGGGAGATCGCGCTCGCAGTGTCATGAAGGTGATGCCCATCTTGTCCAGACGCGCCAGATTGGCCAGCGTGGTCAGCTTTGAATCGAAGACGAGGTGGCGCGGGAGTTCCCCGTGGACGCGCTTCCAGAAGGCGATGAACGTGAAGATCTCCTCGGACTCCTCGCCCTTGCGCAGGTCGGCATTGGCGTAGCAGAAGGCGCGCCCGTCCATATCTTGGGCGAGAAAGGTGAGCACGCTCTTCTGGCGTCGGCTGCGCATGGCGACGAAGTGGCACTGCACGAGCGGGTGCTCGCCGTAGTAGGGGATGGAGTGGAAGTCGAGGTGAAAGGACTCGCCTTTGAACAGCCCACTGCTGGCGATCTGCTGGTGGTGGGCCGCCTGGAGGTCGACGATCTGCTGGTGCCCCACACGAGAGGCGTATTCGGACAAGAAGCTGCGCTTGGGGATCACGTTCAGACCCGCGAGCAGGCTCAGGCCCTCGTCGGCGACATGGGGCATGACGTGACTGCGGTGTTCGATGGACCAGAGTTTGAGGACCAACATCGAGCGCAGGGCATGGCTGGCGGGGATCATCTTCGAGCCGGGGAGCGCTGCCGACTGGGCGAGCTTGTCCAGAGCAAGAGCCACCAGGCCAGGAACAAACAGGAATAGGCCGCCGCACGCCGTGTCGAAGCGGCGCGGGGCGAGCGAGAGTTGGCGCACGTCGGCGGCGGCTTCGATGGTGGGGCGAGGCCGGTCAGGGCGTTCCTCATCGAGCCGGCGCGGCAGGGGGGCGAACCCCTCGGCCTTGAGCACCTCGCGCACGGCGGTGGGGCTGAGGCCCAGGTTGCGAGACTTGAGGATCTCGCTGATCTCGTAGACGGAGTGGTTGCGCTTGCGCAGCTCGACGATCAGGTCGCGAGCGGCTGACTTCTTCGGTTGGGAGCGCGGGCCTGGCTGGGGTGAGACGAAGAAGGCAGGCGCCGGCTCGCGGCGAAATCGATGGCACATCACTTGGAAAGAGCCCGGGGTGTAGCCAAACGCGTGGGCGGCCTGCGCGGACGGGAGTTCTTGGGCGAAGTACGCCCGGAGGGCCTCGTACTGCCGCTGCTTTGGCGAGCTGGGCTCGAGGAAGAAGCGCTTGCATGTGCTTATGCTCTTTGGTGTTCCAATAGGCATATACGGACAGTGCTCCTGTCGCTACCAATTGTCAAGCACAATTCGCGTATTCGAGTGGCTGCAACCGCTATCGAACGACTATTCACTATGAAGTTACCTGATTTCGTCTGCACATCAGCAGAATGATTGGATAAGCGAACGAGCCATGCATTACTAACGATGGCTAACACTGACATGAGATCGGCGCACCATATGAACTCAGTAGCCGGTCGGAATCTGTTCACGCCTAGGCATGGGAGCGAACGCCGAAGAGTTGGGCACTCGCCGAACTGAACTAAGAGGGAACGACGGCTGCCGACACTG